>CASGHD010000035.1 GCA_949319575.1 uncultured Anaerolineales bacterium
ATCCCATATCAAATAAACAGGCTCCCACCCATACTTCGCCTTCACCTGTCCCCATTCATAGGTTTGGAGGAAGTGTGGATTTGGCAACGTGGCAATAAGCGAATTCCAGCTTCTACTTTCCACTTTCTATTCTCTACTCTCTGCTCTCTATTCTCTATTCCCAACGAACTTCAAATATGCCCAATACAGAAGCGGATTGTACACTCGATCCATCGCTTGCGCGGCGCGTTTGACTTCGCCGCCGAAGCCGCGTTTGAAGCGATAGACTCCCCACAGTCCATCGTGTCGTGATTCAAAATTGGATTCGAGAGTCGCTTCGTCTTCGTCGGGGACTCCCCACAGGTCGTACTCTTCGCAACCGCGCGCTTTTGCCCATTTCATCGCTTCCCATTGAAGCAAATATGTTGGCATTCGGTTGCGCTCTTCATCAGTGGATGCGCCGTAAAGATAATAGGCGCGGTTTCCGTTGCGAGCGACGAACAGGGCAGCAAGCGGCTTGCCTTCATATTCAGCGACCAAAATTTCACACATCCCTTTTGGATGAAATAACTCATACGCGCGTTTGTAATATTCCAGCGAATGGACTCTGAACCCGTCGCGCCCGCCCGTGACGAGCATCAACCTGTGAAAGGATTCGATATCGTCCCACGCGCGGACGGTCACGCCTTTTTTCTCGGCGAGGCGGATGTTGTAGCGGGTCTTTTGTTTCATCTTCGCCAGAATTTGTTCATCCTCACCTTTTATATCAATGACGATAGTGCGGGGAGGCTGGATGTTGTGAGGAGAGGTTTCAAGTTTCAGGTTCCAGGTTTCAAGTTGTTGGTCATTCCAGAGATCAGGTTCTAACTTGAGGAAGATGGCGCGATGTTGTTTACAAATAGAATTGATCTCGTTCCAAAACTGTTCACTGCTCACTGATAACTGATCACTATTCATTGCCTTCGGAATATATCCAACCGTAAACCCCAACGGCAATTTGCGAAACAAAATTTGCGCGCCGACATCTCCACTGATCACTCTCACAGGCTCCCACCCAAACGCGGACTTCAACTCGCCCCACTCCCCTGTTTGCAAGAGGTGGGCGCTGGGGTGTTGGGAGAGGAATTGATTCCAGTCGGTGAGGGAAGCGATCATTCGAGTTGAAGGTCGAAGGTCATAGGTCGAAGGTCAAAAACGACGTTTGACTTTTGACCTTTGACTCAGATATGGAGGAGTTGGGGATCAGTTCATCGAGCAGGGCGATGATGGCGTCGGTGTCGTTGGTGTGGCTGAGGGAGGCGAGTCGCTCGATGGCTTGAGGCAGGTTCAAATCGGAGGAGGAAGCGTCCGCGTCGAGGCGGAAGATGTCGGGGTGCAGAGTCTTCGCAAGAGGAGTCCCTTCATCCCAAAGTTCTTCCGTTAATTTTTCGCCAGCGCGGATGCCCGTGTACGAAATTTCGATGTCGCGCTGAGGTTCGAGTCCAGAGAGTCGAATCAAATCTTCGGCGAGATCGAGGATGCGGACAGGCTCGCCCATGTTGAGCACAAAAGTTTCGCCGCCGTTTTCCATGGAGGCGGCTTGAAGCACGAGATAAACGGCTTCGGGGATGGTCATAAAAAAACGATACATGTCGGGATGCGTGATGGTGACGGGTCCGCCGTTTGCAATTTGATTTTTGAAAATGGGAATGATGGAGCCGCGCGAGCCGAGAACGTTGCCGAATCTCACGACGGAAAAGGCGTGTTGATTATTGCGTACTGCGTACTGCGTATTAGTGTTTCCGTGTGTACTTGTTTCCGTGTTTACGTGTTTACTTGTATCCCTGTCTACTTGTCTACTTGCATCCAGAACAATCAACTCTGCTAAACGCTTCGTCGCGCCGTAGATGGACGATGGGCGGACGGCTTTGTCGGTGGAGATGAGCACGAATCGTTCGACGTTGTGACTAAGCGCGGCTTGGGCGACGTTGCGCGTGCCGATGACGTTATTCGTGACCGCTTCAACGATGTTGACCTCCATCAACGGGACATGCTTGTGCGCGGCGGTATGGAAAACAACTTGCGGTTGATGTTGCTCGAAAATTTGCGCGAGGCGTTCCGCGTTGCGAATATCGGCGATGACTGGCGAGAGAGTAAGATTTGGATAATCCTGATTCAATTCAAGCAGAATTTCAAAGATGCTATTCTCGCCGTGACCGAGCAAAACAAGTTCGGATGGATCTCGCCGCGCGATTTGGCGGCAGAGTTCGCGTCCGATAGAACCGCCCGCGCCTGTGACGAGTACGCGCTTACCCTCAAGCGCCGCGCCCACCGCTTCATCGTTGACTCGCACGGGTTCGCGGCGCAGCAAGTCGGTGATGTCAACTTCGCGCAGGCGGTTGACGCTGACCTTGCCGCCGATGAGTTCATAAATCCCAGGCATCGTGCGCGAGGGGATTCCCTTCACGCGGCAAACGTCGTTGATCGCGCGCACAAGTTGACCGGGCGCGGAGGGAATGGCGATGATGACTTCGTCCACGCGATGGAGGTCAATCGCGGAGGATAGATCGCTGACCGCGCCGATGACGGTCACGCCGTGGATGGAATGGTTTTGTTTAGCGGGATCATCATCGAGGAAACCAACAGGTGTCAGATTCAATTGCGCTGTTTTTTGCAATTCACGCACAACCAACGCGCCCGCGTCGCCTGCGCCGATGATGAGGGCGCGTTTGCCCTTTCCATTGGCGCGCGCGGTCATGGATTGTTCGGCAAGAATTCGCAAGGCAAAACGCGAGCCGCCGATGAGGACGAGGGAGAGGAGCCAGTCAATTCCTAATGCCGAGCGAGGCATACCGGGCAAGACGCGTCCCGCGCTGATGAGCAGAAGCATCACGCCAGAGACAAGCACGGATGCGGATGTGACGGCAACCGTGATCAATCGCAATTCGCCTGTGCTCGCATAAATCCACAAGCGGCGATACAAGCCGAAGAAATAATAGACAGGAATTTTGATTACAAGCGCGACGGCGCTCATTAACACAACGGCGGGAAAATAAAACGGTAATTCCTCCACATTCAACCGCAGGGCGAAACTTCCCAACACCGAGACGACGATGAGGGCAATGTCGCCGATGAGGACGAAGCGGTTGCGGATGTGGGGAGGGCGGGAGGGCATGGGGGGATTGGTAATTGGCAAGTGGTAATTGAATGAGGAGAGAATTGGAGACTAGTGATTAGAGATTGGAGACTGTTGGCGGAGGATGTTGACGGTTTCTTTTAGACCTTCGGCGAGGGGTGTGTTCGCGCTGAAGCCAATTATATCTTTTGCTTTTTGCGGGCTTCCGATGGAGCGGTAGATGTCGCCTGCGCGAGGTGGGGCGAATTCGGTCCTCGGCGCGTTGGGAAAAATTTCGTACAGCGCTTCGAGCAGGTCGAGCAAGCGCGTTTCGATGCCGGTGCAGATGTTGAAAGTTTTCCCTGCGGCGTTTGGATGTTCTGAGGCGATCAGGTTAGCGCGCGCGACATCATGGATGTTGATGAGGTCGCGGGTTTGACCGCCATCGCCGAAGATGGTGACGGGTTTGCCGTCCAACAATCTTTGAATGAAGATCGGAACTGCCGCGGCGTACATTGTGTCGGGGCGTTGGCGCGGACCGTACACGTTGAAGTAGCGAAGCGCGACAACTTCAAGATCGAGTTCATTCGTGAACAACTCCGCGTACATTTCGTTGATGCGTTTGGATAACGCGTACGGGGACTTCGGTTGAAGCGGTGTCTCCTCGCGGAGAGGCAACACAGCGGACTCGCCGTAGACTGCCGCGCTGGATGCCAGGACAACCCGCCTCGCGCCCGCGCGTCGCGCCGATTCGAGTAACAGATGCGTTCCGTTTACGTTGACATCGAAACACTCCTGAGGCTCATCCATGGATTGCGGGACGGAGATGAAAGCCGCAGAATGGAAAACGGCGTCCATGCCGCGCACAGCCTCCCCGACGCGCGAAGCGTCTCGAATGTCGCCTTCGATGAGCGCAAGCAGGGAACGTCCGCTCTTTTGAATCAACGCTTCTATATTTTCGCGCTTGCCTGTGCTGAAATTATCCAGCACGCGGACCGAGTCGCCGCGCGCGAGCAAAGCCTCCGCAATGTGCGAGCCGATGAAACCCGCGCCGCCGGTGACTAGAAATTTCATCAGCGTCCCGTTCGGCGCAACATCGTGCCGATGGTGCGGAGGATGATCTGAAAATCCATCGTTAGGGAGCGGTGCTTGATGTAGTAGAGGTCGTATTCCAGTTTGACCGCCATCTCGGTCACAGAGGCGTAATAACCGTAATTGATCTGCGCCCAGCCCGAAACGCCGGGTTTGACAAGCAAGCGCGCGCGATAAAACGGGACTTGCTTTTGAAACGCGGCAACGAGTTCGGGGCGTTCGGCGCGCGGACCGACGAGACTCATGTCGCCGCGCAGGACATTCCAAAATTGAGGAAATTCATCGAGCCGAGTCTTTCGCAGAAAATCGCCAACCCGCGTGACGCGCGGGTCGTCCTTCTCCGCGAGTTTCGCCTCGCCTTGCTGTTCCGCGTCCTGGCGCATCGAGCGGAATTTGTAGATCGTAAAACGACGCGCTCCCTTGCCCAGGCGAGTCTGTTTATAGGTGATGGGAAAACCACTATCGAGCACGATGGCAAAGGCGACAAATGGGAACAATACGAGTAGAACCATGATTCCCACCAGCCCCCCCGCAACGTCGAGTATGCGCTTGGTCAATTCGTACATGCCGCTCACACGCACCTCATCCACGAACGAGCGGATGATCCAATCCGATTCGAGGTGGTGGATGGGAAGCCGCCCGGTCATCTCTTCGTAGAGGATGGGCATGCGCATGACTTCGACGCCTTTTTCCTGCGCGTCCAAAATGGATTGAAAGGTCTTCCCCTGGATCTCGCCGTTGATGGCGACTACAAGGTCGGTCACCTGGTGCTCGTCGATCAGGGCAAGTAATCTCTCGCTGGAGCCAAGCACTTTCGACCCGTGAAATGATTTTCTGACCTTCTGGTTATCATCGTCGACAAAACCCACGAGGTTAAACGAGCGCGTCCCGAGCGTCTCATACAATTGAGCGAGGGTCTTCCCCGCCTGCCCGGCGCCGATGATGAGCATGCGCCTCAGTTGACCTGTCCGTTTGTAGATGCGGATGAAGATCATGCGCCAGGCAAGCGTGAGGAGCGACGCGAAGATCAGGTACGCGCCCACGCCGACGCGCGGCAGGTTGGTTGGGTCTTGCGTAAACACAAAGATGAATGAGTACAACGCCAGCGCAATAAACGCCGCAATGGCAATGCCGCGCGTCGTTTTGCGCCCGCTCCCCGCGATGGACGGCTCGTATAAATCCACCAGCAAAAGCATCCACAAGATCGGCAGAAGATAAAACCAAAATGGGACCTCGATATCCACCCTGGTATTGAGAATTGCGATGATCCGTGGTTCGGGGATCGGGGGCTTCTCTGCCAGCAATGCCTGATATTGCACGTTGTAGTTATACGCCCGCCAGATCGATAACGCCGCAAACACCGAGATCATAGACAGCACAAGGTCGCCGAAAAACAACAAGGCGCGATGCTCGCTGGGGCGTAACCTCAATGGGGTGGTGCGAAGATTTTCAGCCATTCTTCCTAAAACCAGAGGCGAGCATGCTCCACAACAATCCGCTTCCCCACGCGATGTGCATGATGGGAATTGCCAGCGGCAAACCCACGCTCAAAAAGTTCTTCCTCAATCGCAGTCTTGCTTGAATTCCCGCCGTTAGGCAGATGAACAAATACAGGAGAAGTTCGCCAAGCAAAAGGAATTTCATTAGCGGGAAGAATATCGACAACAGCCCCAACCCCGCCAGACTCAAGACAAACAACGGAGGCAGAGCCTGCCTCCAGCGAAGGGTGTTCGGATATCTGCGGAGCATACGCCACTTCCAATAACCATAACGCCAATATTGGCGCGCCAGTTCCAACAACGTTGCGCGCGCAAAATAGATCGAGCGGATGGACGGGTCGAGCCAGATTCTACCACCCGCCTTTCGCACGCGCGCGTTGAACTCATAATCTTCATTTGTGAGCAGAGACTCGTCGAACAGCCCCACTTTTTCGATCAACGCGCGGCGGAACGCGCCAAACGGGACTGTATCCACTTCTGCGGCATATTTCGCATGACGATACAGCGCGTCGCCGACACCGAGCGGGTGCGCCGCGGCAACTGCGATGGATTCGGCGATCCATGTTTTTGCGCCCGCGTGGATCTCCCACACGCCGCCGACGTTGTCGCCCCGCCCTGCTTCGAGCGCCTTCACGCAATTTTCCACGTAATCGGGATACGGCTTCGAATGCGCGTCGAGCCGAATGATGATCTCGCCGCGCGAGGCTTCGATGGCGCGGTTTACCGCGGAGGGAATCGCGCGTTGAACATTGTCCACCACACGCGCTTTGAGGTCTCGAAACTTTTTTTGAAACGCGGCGATCTCGTCACGAGTTCCATCGGTTGACATGCCGTCCGAAATGATCACTTCCATTTTGGAGCGCGGAAAGGTCTGCTCACGCAGAGCGTCAAGCAAAGGTTGAATTGTGGATTGCTCGTTGTAACAGGGAATGATGATGGAAACTTTTGGCATTTTACTTTTGCGCGAGCGGCAGGCGGATCGTGAACGTCGTCCCATGCCCCACCGAACTTCGGACGCCAATTTTACCACCATGCGCCTGCGCAATCTCGCGCGCAATCGCCAGCCCAAGCCCCGCGCCATGACCTTCGCCGCCCGCGCGGGATGGATCAACCTGATAGAACCGATCGAACAAGCGCGGCAACGCTTCGCTTTCGATACCGACGCCTGAATCAGCCACCTCAACGTCCATCCACGCCCCAGCGGACTTTGCCGACAGCGCAACTCGTCCATTGGCGGGCGTGAACTTCAAGGCGTTGTCCACCAGATTCGTAAACACTTGCGCGAGTCTGTCGCCGTCGCCGAGGAGAGCGGGCAAATCGTCTGGGACATTCACTTGCAGGTCAATGCCTGCTTTTTGGGCTTGCAAGGAAAATTTTTCCGCGATGCCGCGCAACAACACCCCCGCGTCCACAGCAGACATGTTGAGGTCAGCCGTGCCAGCCTCCAATCGCGCAAGATCGAGCAAGTCCAGCGCCATGCGGTGCATCCGCCCGGCTTCATCGTAGATAATTTGCGCGGCTTGCTTGCGCGCTTCGGGCGAATCGGCGGTGTTATCGAGAATGGCTTGCGCGAATCCCTGAATGGCTGTGAGCGGGGTCTTCAACTCGTGCGAAACATTTGCAACAAAATCGCGTTGCGATCGTTGGCTGTTGTCCACGCGTTGAACCATCGAATTGAACGCCTGAGCCAAATCCCGCACTTCGCGCGGTCCGCGCGGCGGGACGGGGTTTGCCTCGGCGGGGTAATTCCGCGCGGCGAGGACAATTTTCTGCAACGGGTCTGCCACTGAGCGTGAGATCGCGAACGCCAGGACGAGCGAGAGCAACATGGCGATCAAACCGCCTTGCAGGATCGGGGTCAGCAGTTCGTCGGCAAAGATATTCAGGAATTTGGTCGCGGGTCGAGGCGCGGCAGACACGATCACGTTCCCGTTCGGCAAACGAGACTTGGTCTGCAACCACGATCCGCCTTGCGCATCAGTGGCGAATTGCGAGTTTCGATTGATCAGCGTATTGCGCGGAAACGGGAGGGCAGGCTGGCCGGGATGCGAATCGAAGACAACTGCGTGAGTCGAATCGAATATCACAATGCGGGCGTTATTTGCTTCGGCGATTTTTTGAAGTTTGACAGTGTCTTGCAAGAGTTCGCGCGGGTTCGCTGAGAGTTGCGTTTGAACGTTCCGCAGCCGTTGCAAGGTTTCGCGGTACAGGATCGGGTTGCGAATCAAGTAGGCAAGCAAAACAACGATCACCGCCAGTAACGCAACGGTGATCACAAGGGCATAACTCAGCCAAAGGCGCGAACGGAGTGAGGTGAACATTCTAAAGGAAACGACCGCAGAGTATGGTTTTCAACCTCGCGAAATCCGCAATGATTCGTCAGGTTTGCTGGTTTGCTTTTCGATGCTCCCGCAATTTCTCGCGCAGTTTGGGAAGCGCCACTTGCAATTCATCAAGTTCGTCCTGCTTCAGCGTCGACCATGGAGCGAAAAAATATGCGTCGGTTTGTTGTTCGACCTGCTCGCGCAACCCGACTCCCTGTTGCGAGATGCGGTAATTACCGGAGTTGCCGGCTTGTTCGAGCCATCCGATCTCCTGCGCGGCTTGCAACGCGATCGAGTACTCGTCGGCATCATACCCGCGAAAGGCGAGTTGTTCCGCCAGTGTTTCCGCGGTCACCGGGTTGCCGCCGGCCGCCGCCCCTAACACGCTCCAGACGACGCCTGCCTGATTGAAGTGCGGACGCGCCGCCGCGAGGTGCGAATCGTCGCGATAGGCGAACAAGTCCAGCAGGTATTCCCGGATCTTTGTCATCACCGGGCTTTCCCGGTCCGCCACACGGAAGCGTTTGATGATCGCCCATTTCTCCGGAGGCTCAGGAGCGTTGTCGTTTGCCAGCACAATTTGTTTGAGCAATACTTTGAGTCGTTCCAGGTCGATCTCCGGCATAAACCTGGGCGGCGGGAGTTTCGCGTCGCCAGCCATAATGGTAAATTTGACGCCCGCCCGCGCCATTTCGGTCACTTTGTATTGATCCTCAGGCTGAGGCTGGATCCATCCCTTTACATCGAGGTGAGTAAACGTCTTTTCGAATTTCTCCGGGTTGGTGAACGGATCGCGCTTTTGAAAGTTAACGAGCGAGAAATAATCCAGTCCCAATTCGCTGTACAGGTACAGTTCAAAGGGGATGTCGTTACGCACGGCGACTTCTTCGATCTCAGGCTCGGTGATCGCCCAAAACTCCTGAATGACGGCGTGCATCTGCGTCCAGATCTTTGGCAAGGGGTTGGTCTGCTCGTTCATAATCCAACCTAAGTGTACGCCTCGGCGGGCGGAACAATCTTGCAATGCCGTAACGAACCGTTTCAGGCAACCACCAGTTTATACCCAACACCGGTCACGGTTTCGATCTTCACGGAACTCGCCTCCAGTTTCTTGCGCAAATGCGCCACATGGACGTCCACGGTGCGGGTCTGCCCGTAGAAATCGAAGCCCCACGCTTTTTGCAGAATTTGTTCGCGTGTAAGCACCAACCCGCGATGCTCTGCGAACGTGAGGAGCAGGTCGAATTCCTGGGCGCGCAGGTTGGGGATGGAGGCAGAACCGATTCGCGCCTCCCGCCGGGCTGGGTCCACCGTCAGGTCGCCGAGGTGAATCGTGGAGGCGTTTCCCGCTTTAACGCCATGCTCGCCGCGCCGCAAAATCGCCTTGACGCGCGCGACCAATTCGCGCGGGTTGAACGGTTTAGCGAGGTAATCGTCGGCGCCGAGTTCGAGACCGAGAATTTTGTCGATATCCTCGTCGCGCGCTGTGAGCATGAGAATCGCGGCGGGATGATTCGCAGAACGCAAGCGGCGACACACGTCAAAACCGTCGAGCTTCGGGAGCATCACATCCAGCACGATCAAGGCGGGTTGTTCGCGCGCAGCCGCATCCACCGCCGCCTCGCCGTCGCGCGCGGCTTGGATGCGAAAGCCCTCGCGCTCGAGGTACATGCGCGCCAGCTTGATGATGGACGGTTCGTCGTCGACGAGGAGGATGAGTTCGTTCAAGGTAGAGAACAGAGACTAGGGTTTGGAAGTAGAGAGTAGTCGCCGCGAGGATCGTTAAGCGCGCGAAGAAAAATTCTTAAACCTTTGTGATCTTAGCGCGCTTCGCGCTAAAAAAATATCAGTCGCCGCGCGAGGGGTTGAGCAAGGCAATACATTCGATCTCGACCCGCGCTCCTTTGGGCAAACCCGCCGCCGCCACGGTGCTCCGCGCGGGAGGGTTCTCCGGGAAGAATTCAGCATAGATCGCGTTCATCCTGGCGAAGTCGCTCATGTCCTGCAAAAAGACGAGCGTCTTGACCACAAAGTTCAGCCCTGAATCTCCCGATTCGAGCACGTGCTTGAGGTTGGTCAACGCCTGCCGCGTTTCCGCTTCGATGCCGCCCGGGACAATCTCCATCGTGGCGGGGTCAAGACCAATTTGCCCGGCTGTGAAGATCAAACTTTCGGTGCGGATGGCTTGCGAGTAGGGTCCGATCGCCTTGGGCGCTTTATCGGTATGGATGATTTTTTTACCTTCGGATGTGTACATAATCTGCCTCACTTTGTTTTTTTCGGTGAGGCGATTGTACTGCCTATTATGAGTTTGTGGAAAAGTCTTTTAGCCACAGATTACACGGATCGGCGCGAATAATCAATCCGTGTAATCCGTGGCAGAGGTTGTAATTTACGGCGTAGGTGTTTTCTCCGGGCGCGGGTTGGCTTCACGGAAAGCGCGGAGCGCGTCGCGCAGGGTTTTACCTGTGCCGCCCATCGCATCCTTGATCTCCTTCAACTTCTCGCCCATCGCGCGGATCGTCGCTCTGGCTTGTTCAGAGTCCGTCACCTTACCGTCCGTGTCGAAGCCGGTGTGCGAGTCAACGAGGGGTTGCGCAGTAGCATAGATCGACTTGGCATCTTTCGCCGCATCCGTAAACGCATCCAACGCGGCTTGCGCCGCAGAGACGTTCTTTCCCTTCTGGGCGGCATGGTCAAGCAACTGTCGGGTTTTGCCGATGAACTCTTCGGTTTTGCCCAATACTTCATACGCGCGGAGTTGCTTCGACCAGATTTGCTCGATACGCTCATCGGTCATTTCACCCTGCGGCGGCGGAGTCGGATCGTTCGACCCCGCGGCTGAAACGCCAATCACCGACAGACTCCCCAATCCCAGCGCCGCCACTAACGCCAGCAACATGGTTTTCTTGAAAAATATTTTCATCATCATAGTAAACCTCCTTTCAAGGTTACGATGACAATTGTAGGGCGCGCGGGTTATACCTGTATGGCAGGGATGTAAAATCGCTGTAAAAAAAATCCGACCCTGTCGCTTATCGCGTTCAGACGCTTCCTTTACCTATGAGCCAATGATAAAATGAGCCCTACCCGATATAATCTGCCAATCTCCCGACGCCGGCAGATGTCACGCAGACACGGCTGGCGTGGACGACAAATTAAAAAACTTAAAAGTGAACAATGACGAAGAAAAGATATGAAAACAAGTCTCGATAAACTAAAGAAGATCTCTGAAAAGCCATGGTTTTATCCAATGGCTTTATTTTTGATTGCCATTGCCTCCTACGGCTACGCATTGACCTCGCTGGGCTATTACTGGTCCGACTGGGAAGTCATGTTCTTCACCAAATTAGGTTCTGCCTTTCAATTTGGATACTATGCCGAGGACAGACCGTTCCCGTGGGCGTATCAACTGATCTATTTTCTGGTCGGTTCAAAGCCGATCGGCTGGCAGGTTGCCTCGTTATTGCTTCGCTGGGCAGGGACTTTGTTTTTTGTCTATGCGTTAATTCAAATTTGGTCCCCGTATAAAAAACAATTCTACTGGCTAGGCGCATTAGTCCTTGTGTATCCGGGCTTTATCCAACAAGAACAATCCGCCGCGTTTTCGCGCCACATCATGACCTTGTTCCTCTTCGGCTTATCGCTATACCTGATGACGCTTGCGATCAAGCAACCCAGGTGGGCAACCCTGCTCTTTCCTGTATCGTGGATCGCCACCTTCATGCACCTCTTCACGATCGAATATTTTTCGGGGCTGGAATTGACGCGCCCTGTGCTGATCTGGCTGTTAGTTGCAAATGGAAATAAAACAGATTGGCGCTTACTGAAGAAGGTCGCGCTATATTCCCTGCCCTACATCCTGGTTACCGCATTCTTTTTCTGGCTGCGCTTTGTATACTTTCCCAATGTCTTTCAGACCTTCGCCCGCCTCGAAAGCATCAATTCCACCATCGGCGCATTTCAAGGTTCTTTTATTGGGACCCTGCTGAGCTTTTTCAATAAAGGCGCGCTAGACATTCTATTTTCAACCGTGCAAGTCTGGACCGATGCCATCACCGGCTTCGGTGATTTCACCTTCCAGCGACCGCTTGCCTGGTTCGCGTTCGGGCTGGGCGCATTCTTTGCGCTTGCGTTTTCCTTTTTTTACCACACCTCTGAGGACGAATCTTTAAATCGCCCCTCCCCACTCTGGCTGGCTGGTATCGGACTTTTGATGTTCATAACGAGCGCAATTCCCATCTGGGCAATCGGCAAAGAGGTCGGCACAGGCGGATGGAACGAACGCTTCACCCTCGCCCCCATGTTTGGCGCCAGCCTGCTGGTGATCGGACTCACGCTTGCGCTTGTTCGCACCGCCGGACAAAAATGGATTTTCGGATTCCTGCTCATGTTTTCAGTGGCAACGCAAGTTTGGATGGCAAATTCGTATCGGCGCGATTGGACGATCCAACCCGATTTCTATTGGCAACTCCATTGGCGCGCCCCCGCTTTACAGACAGACACGGCTGTGCTCAGCTTTGGATACCCATCATTCATGATCACTCACGACATGGACGCCACGTGGGCAGTTAATCTCTTGTATCATTTTCAAATCAAAGACGGCATCATCCCATATATGTTCATCACGCCCGAATACGAAAAATATTTCCAACCAGACACCCCAATTAAGATACCCGCTCGCAATTTGATGTTCAACGGGAACACATCCAACACCATCGCTGTCTTTCACCAGACAGATTCTTCGTGCTTGCGCATGCTTGATTCAGCCTACCTGTATGACCCCTTACTGGACGAAGGAAGCCAGAGACTGATTCCCATGTCTGACGTGTCCCGCATCATCCCAGACCCTGAGCCTGCCTCGCCGGACACGGACATTTTCGGACCTGAGCCTGCCCACACCTGGTGTTATTTCTTCCAAAAGGCAGACCTTGCCCGCCAAATGAAAGATTGGAACAAAGTCATTGATCTTTATCGGCAAGCGGAGCAACTTGGCTTTACCCCCAAATACGGCGCGGAATATATTCCCTTCATTGAAGCCTTCGCCCAAACCGGCGACTGGCAGTCCGCATACGACCTGACCATTACCGCCAAGGAGTTATCCCAACAGCAAAAGCGGATGCTATGCGCCAATTGGTATCGCTTCGCTGAGCTACCGTCAGCAGATCCGCGGATGATCGACCGGGTTGTTCAAGACCTGCCGTGTTAACGGTTCACCATTGCCGCAGATAAGAAGATATCCCATAAAACTCACATCCCTCACCCTCCACCATATCTCCATGCCGCTCGTCGCGCCGTTCGAGACCTCATTCGGGCGCGAGACCATGCGCGAGTGCGTCATCATTGAACTCCACGCCGACGGACTCATCGGCTACGGCGAATGTGTCGCCTCGCGCGAGCCGGGCTACAACTACGAAACGACCGGCACCGCGTGGCACATCCTCAAAGATTTCATCGCCCCGCTCGTGTTGGGACAAGATATCCACGATGCGAACAACTTTCAAACCCGCGTCGAACGGATTCGCGGTCATCATCTCGCCAAGGCGGGAGTCGAAATGGCGTTGTGGGATCTGCTGGGCAAGCGCGATGGCAAGTCGTTGAAAGAAATATTCGGCGGAACGCGCGACAAAGTTGAAGTGGGAGTCTCGATTGGGATTCAAGAATCCGCCTCCGCTCTCGTGCAGACGGTTGATTCGTATTTGGGTCAGGGCTATCGCCGCGTCAAGATCAAGATCAAGCCGGGGCGCGAGGTGGAAGAGACGCTCGCCGTGAGAAAAGCATATCCCAATCTACGCCTGCAAGTGGACGCCAATTCCGCGTACACGCTCGAGTCCGCGCGGGTGTTGAAGAAAATTGACGATCTGGATTTACTGCTGATCGAACAACCGTTGTTCGAAGACGACATTTGGGATCACCGCCTCCTGCAAGCCGAATTCAAAACGCCGATCTGCTTGGATGAAAGTGTCGTCTCGCCGCGCCATGCCCGTTACGCGCTGGAGATGAAAGCCTGCAAAATTATCAACATCAAGCCCGCGCGCGTGGGCGGGTTGAGTCAAGCGGTTGCGATTCACGATCATTGCCTCGCGCAAAACGTCCCTGTTTGGTGCGGCGGGATGCTCGAAACGGGAATCGGACGCGCCTCAAATCTCGCGCTAGCTTCCCTGCCCGGCTTCATCCTGCCCGGCGATATTTCCGCTTCGGATCGTTACTATCACCGCGACATCACCAACGAACGATTCACATTGAACGACGATAGCACGATCACCGTTCCAACCGGTCACGGCTTGGGTGTGACGATGGACGAGTCCGCATTGAAAGAATTTTCACTGGCTGAAATTACATTGAAGGCGTGAGCATCCCCTCTCCCTTTGGGAGTTTGAGGGCGGACAGTGATCAAAATTTACCGCCAAGAGCGCGAAGAACGCAAAGAAAGAATTAAAACTTAGCGCCCTTAGCGGTCTTCGCGGTTCAATAAAGCAAGTTGAGGGTCAACTTTGTCCTCCCCTGAACCATTAGGGATGGGTAGGGGGTGAGGTCGGTTTGCGGTTTATAATCATCGCGCCATGAAAAAAATTCAATTACTCCTTATTCTCCTCCTGCTAATATCCTGCTCCCCGCAAGCATCATCCAGTCTCCAGTCTCCAGTCTCCTCTGCCACATCAACATCTTTTGTAACACCGCCCCTCGAACCCATCGCATTCACTCCCGCGCCCGGCGCGCACATCGGCGACTCGGTCCCCACGTCACTGCGCCAACAAGCGCAAAATTTAGATTTACAAAATTACACCCTCGACGCGTCGCCGTTCGTCGAATCGAATCCGTCGTTGAGCGAGACAAAAATTCAATGGGTGTACGCGCTTGTCGCGCCGTTTCCAACGGTGGCAGACGGCGTCACCTTCGATCAACTCCTCGCCGTGTGGACGGATGGCGCGCTTCTCAATGGGAAACCTTTGTTGATGGAAGAATCGACACGCGACGCGTTAACCGTCCTGTGGGACGCGCCAGCCTCCCCGTCGGTACGAATCGTTTCGACGGGCGAACTGCTCGACCAAGCGTGGAGCGAATCCGCCTGGGCGATCATCCCGTTTGAAGAACTCCAGCCCAAATGGAAAGTGTTGACGATAGACGGGCAATCGCCCATCCGAAAAAGTTTTGACCTTTCAACGTATCCCCTCGTCGTTGACTTCACGCTTCAGTCGTCAACCAATTCTCTAATCTCTAATTCTCTAATCTCCAATTACGATCCATCGAAACTCACCACCGTCATCCTCACCGGCGTCACCGCCCTCGTGCGAGCCACTGCCGTGACGATGGAATACAAAGGCGTGACGTACCCCGGTGAAAAAATCCGCGACGTATTGCGCGAAGCGGATATCGCTCACATCAGCAATGAAATCCCGTTTTTCACGGGGTGCGAGTTTCCCAAGCCCGATGCGACGGGTCCGCTCGTGTTTTGCAGCGACCCGAAATATATCGAACTGCTCACCGATGTCGGCGCGGATGTGGTGGAGTTGACCGGCAACCACTTCGCCGATCGCGGCGCACAAGGTATGTTGGAGACGATCGAAATTTACAACCAGCATGATCTTCCATACTTCGGCGGCGGCATAGACTTGAACGATTCGCTTGAACCCGCTCTATTCGAAATAAATGGAAATAAAATCGCGTTCATCGGGTGCAACAAACCGGATGTGGACCGCTTCCCCACCGCGCGCGACTTCCGCCCCGGCGCCGCGCCGTGTGATTTTGAGTATCTCGCGCAAAAGATCGCGGAGTTGAAATCGCAAGGTTATGTGGTCGTCTCCACGTTTCAATGGAACGAGAGTTACGACTCGCGCCCCAGCCCGCAACAAATGGCTGATTTCCGCTTGATGGTGGAGTCCGGCGCGTCGATCGTGAGCGGCAGCCAGGCGCATTACCCGCAGATGATGGAATTCTACGGCGGCGCGTTCATCCATTACGGTTTGGGGAATCTCTTCTTCGACCAAATGGGAGACCAGGATTGGATGCCGCCCGGAATCCGCCGCGAGTTTTACGACCGCTATGTGGTCTACGACGGCAAACTCATCAGCGTGGAATTGGAGACCGGCATCCTCGAAGATTACTCGCGCCCGCGCATAATGACGGACGCGGAGCGACACGGTTTTTTGCAAGATTATTTTTTCTACAGCGGCTGGTTGGGCTTAGTCCCCACCCCCACCGCAACAATCACCCCCACATTGACGCCGATGTCCATTCCGTCCGCTGTGGGAACGCCTGCTCCATGAGCGGATTCAATCAAAATAGATATTCAAGTCCGAACAGTCGAATCGATTTCCGCAATTCGGGCAGGCGACCTTGCAATTCGACTCGCGCATTTCGCTCCCGCAACGGTCGCAGGTGTAAACCTTTTTTCCTGATGTTTCCTGCCATTTGACAGGTTTCAAGAACGATCCGTCAAATTCTCCAATTCGCTTTATCCCCAATCGCCTCACTTCATCGAGCGCCGCTTCCGCATCGTGGCGCAACTCCTCCACATGGATTCCCCGGCACACGGGCGGGAAATCTTTCAACCACTTGATGCTCCGCCCATGCACTTTGATTGCGCCGTTGTAATTCCCGCGCGTGATGTGCAGGTACGCCACGCCCACCTGTAAGATTCCCCGGTACAGGTCGCGGATTTTCCCTGTTTCCTCCAGCCACGCCACCTCAAGCGCCTCATGCGCTTCGAAATACTTTCCTTCGTTGAAGAGACGCAATCCTTGAGCGGCGTGCGGATGGAGCGGGCTGGCGCAGTCGATGATCGATTCAGTCATGGCGAGGGTGTTGGTGATTATAGCCGGGATGGTACAATCCCCTTCGCCTTATGCGCGCCTTATCTTCCAACAAAATTCTGGTCGTCATTCTGGGGGTGATCACCCTCGCGGCGTTGATGGTCCTTGCCTCCGGTCTAAGGAGCATGGACTTTCAAGAGGGGCAACCCTTCGGAGCCGGAGCGGCAAACAGTATGCGCTCCGCCGCCATCGAAGCCATCCGAAGCGCGCAAGCCATCCCCTTCCAAACTCAATTGCTTGTCTGGATCATGTTGATCATCATGTTCGCGCTGATCGGCTTGCTCCTCTCCCCCGAGTTGAGAAAACGCTTGTTCAAAGCCGTGATCCAAGCCGCGCTCACCTTCTGGTTATTATCCATTATCTTCACGCGCTATCCAAACATCCTCGCCCAGATCGGGATCAACCTTTCCGCATTGAACGGCGAGCAGGGCGAAATAACGAGCGGGGCGCCGGTTCCAGAATTCACGCCGCCTCAATCGGCTTCGTGGATGGCGTATCTGTTAAGTTTCACGCTGGTCGCCCTTGTCCTTTTTATCACATGGAAAATCTATTCCTTTTGGAGGGAACTCAAAACCTCGTCATCCGGCATCGAAGCGAAGATTGCGAAGATCGCCCGCGCTTCAATTGCGGATTTATCCGCCGGCAGAGAATCGACGGACGTGATCCTCAACTGCTACTATCGGATGAGCGACGCCGTCTCGCAACGGAAGAGCATCGACCGCAACGCTTCGATGACGCCGAGTGAATTTGCTTCACACCTTGAAGCGGCGGGACTCCCCTCCGACGCGGTGCGCGCGCTCACCCGGCTCTTCGAGTCGGCGCGTTATGGCGGGCGAAGATCAGACCCGAAGATGGTCAACGAAGCCGTGGCGTGTCTCGCCTCCATTTTGCAACACTGCGGGGAGCCGGCATGACGCGACGTAACCTTGCGGCGCTCATCGTCATTGCGGTGATCGCCGCCCTACTGGCATTTCCGTTCCGCGAGGCGGCGTACCACCTGCTGGTGATTCCTCTTGCTTATTTGTTTTGGTTGCTCGGGTTGTTTTATCGCTCGATCAATCAATCCATATGGTGGATCGGAATCGCGCTGGTTACCCTGCTCGTTTTGGGAACCAGCCTCCTACCGGAGATCAAGCCGAAACGGGAAAAGATCGACCTCCAGCGCGAGGAACGCGGAGGGGTGGAAAGCCTCGCGCGCGCGCTGGCGAAATCGAATCAAGGGACGTACTTCAAGTGGGTGGTGGCAAACCGCCTCGGCAAGTTGGCGCATCAACTTCTCTCTCTGCGCGAACACGGCAAGCCGCGCGCGCCGTTTGCCCCGCTCACCGGCGAAGGCTGGGACCCGCCCGAGGATGTGCGACAATATCTCGAACGCGGGTTGCAGGGGTCGTTCGCAGACTTCCCAACTGCGAGCTGGCGTAATTTGTCGCGCCCTCAAAAAACAGCGCTCGATCTGGATGTGAAAAAAGCGATGGAGTTTCTGGAATCACAACAAAGCGACGGCCGCTTCTAACATGATTTTCTCCGCCCTATATGAGAAGATTTTTACCGCCATGCGACACACGCTACGGTCGCAAAGTTAAAAAGGCCTGCTTGGCGTTTTTTGCGGGCTTTGCGGTGCAAATGTACGGCGGACAGACGCGACTATTGCTTCACAACATGGAGTCAACGTGGCAGACATAAAAAATGTATTAACTGTTGGAAACCAGGTCATCACCGAGGTGGAACGCGCTGTGGTGGGCAAACGCGGCCTGCTCGAAATGATGATGGCATCTGTGTTGGCGGGCGGGCACATGCTCCTCGAGGATTTTCCCGGGCTTGGCAAAACGCTCATTGCGCGCAGTTTCGCCAAAGCGCTCGGGCTGGATTTCAAACGCATCCAATTCACGCCCGATCTTCTCCCCGGCGACATCACCGGCGGATACATCTTCAACCGCGTGAAAAATAAATTCGAACTCCGCAAAGGGCCGTTGTTTGCCAACATTATCCTCGCCGATGAGATCAACCGCGCGTCGCCAAAGACGCAATCTGCATTGCTCGAAGCCATGCAGGAGGGACAGATCACCATCGAAGGCGAAACCCTGCGCCTGCCCGACCCGTTCCTTGTGCTTGCCACGCAAAACCCCATCGAATACGAGGGCACGTTCCCGCTCCCCGAAGCGCAACTGGATCGCTTCATGTTGAAACTGACGGTAGGACATCCCACGTTCGAAGAGGAAAAACTGATCCTGCGCCGGCGGCGCGAACGGCAACAAGATGAAGTGGAGTTGCGCGAGATCACGAAAGCCAAACAAGTGTTGGAACTACGCGAAGCGGTCGAGTCGGTTCACGTGGACGCCGATCTTGAAAGTTATATCGCCTCGCTCGTCCATGCCACGCGCGTCGATCGGCGCGTGTCGGTGGGAGCCAGCCCGCGCGCGTCGCTGGCTTTCCTCAAAATGGCGCGCGCCAATGCCGCGCTGGCAAGCCGCGACTTCATCATCCCCGACGATATCAAACGCTACGCCACGCCCATCCTCACCCACCGCGTGATCCTCCAACCCGAATATTGGATGTCGCGTTCGGTGAGCGACGATGTCATCCGCGACGCGCTGGAGAAGACGCCGGTGCCGGTGGTTAAGTAGTCTGATCGTTTTTTAGTCTCATATCCCACTAGTCGAGGAATGGATTGTCTCGATCTCTACTTCCTGGTTTCATCATATATGGTCTCCTGCTGGCAGGCATCGCCACCGTGCGCGGCGAGTTCATCGCGCTGGCGCTTCCTCTCGTGATCTATCTGCTCGCTGGATATTTGTTTTCCCCCAACGAAATCAACCTCGAAGCGACACGGCATCTCAGCGCGGAACGCGCGTCGCCCGGCGCGGAGGTCACAGTGACGGTGACGATTATCAATCGCGGCTCCGCGCTCGATGAAGCGTTGATCGAAGATCTTTTACCGGCGGATTTAACCCTGCGCTTCGGGCACACGGGACATCTGATTCGCCTGCGGAAAGATTCATCGTTCACGTTCAGCTATCGCGCGGCGGGTCCACGCGGAGGCTACGGATTCGAATCCGTGCGGGCGCAGGTCAACGATTTCCTACGGGTGACCAGCCGCGCGGTGGAGTTGGAAGCGAAGGGGCAGTTGTTCGTCTTCCCGCCGGTGACGCGTCTCCGTCACGTGGCAATTCATCCACGGCGGACGAGAGTCTACGCCGGGAATATCCCCGCGCGCGTCGGCGGTACCGGCGCGGAGTTTTTCGGAGTCCGCGAATATCAACAAGGCGATTCGCCGCGCGTGATCAATTGGCGCGTCAGCGCGCATCAGCAGGATGTGTTGTACTCGAATGAATTCCAGCAGGAACGCGCCGCCGACGTGGGCATCATTTTGGATGGGCGGTTGCGGACGAATGAGTTTGCGCGCGGGCATTCGTTGTTCGAATATTCGGTGCAAGCCGCGGCGGCGTTGAGCGACGCCCTGCTCGCGCAAGGGAATCGCGTGGGCTTGCTGGTGTATGCCGCGTTCCTGCGCTGGACGATTCCCGGGTATGGGAAGTTTCAACGCGAAAAGATTTTATTTTCATTGGCGCGCGCGCGTCCCGGTGGCAGTAACGTGTTTGCCGATCTCGAACATTTGCCGACGCGGTTGTTCCCGCCCGAGTCGCAGATCATTCTGGTCTCGCCATTGCACGAGGATGATTTGAGACCCCTGGTGCAATTGCGCGCGCGAGGGTATCAGGCGCTGGTCGTCTGCCCGAACCCGGTCAAGTTTGAATTGTCGTATCTGCCGAAGAATAAAAATGTGGCGCTTGCCGCGCGGGTCATTCGCGCGGAACGAACGGCGCTCTTGCAAAAAATTCAAGGCGCGGGGATTCAAGCGCTGGATTGGGACGTGGCAGAGCCGTTCGATCAGGTTGTGAAGCGGAAGTTATCGCGCCCGCCTGTTTTTTTACGCAGTACACAGTGAGTAGTCTCGCGCGTTGTACCGCGTATCTCGCAGCCTGTATCCTGTATCTCAAATGAGGCTAACTTGACTCTCATCGCCTTTGTTCTCAGTGTTTTCCTCGGTTGCGCCTCGCTTGCCTATGGATTTTCGCAAGCCGGCATGACCGATCCCGCGCGTTGGTTTGTATGGCTGGGAATCGTTTGGCTTCTTTCCCAGTGGCGCAAGTTGTATTGGGTCGCATCAATCGCTTTTGCTCTTGTGGTTCTCGGCGCGGCGTATGGCGTTTGGAATAATTTCACCACGATCTGGATGTTGCTCGGCGCACTCGGCGGTTTGCTCGGCTGGGATCTCTCCGATTTTGCCCGCCGCCTCCGTTACGCCGCGCCAACGGATGACATCGCCGGCATGGAACGCCGTCACTTGGCGCGGGCAGGCATCGTCGCCGCACTGGGGCTTGGGCTTGCGCTGTTAAGTCTGGTAATTCGAATCAATAGATTGGCGTTTGAAGTAGCGGTGGGGTTGGTTCTGTTAGCCGCGCTCGGTCTCACGCGGCTGGTGATGAGGTTGAGGAAGTATTGATTAGCTTACATGCTCATGGGTATTGTTTTACACTTTTCCTTTGATTTGTTTCTTTCTTCGTACAAAAAGGAATATTGCTGATATTGCCGCAAGAGTGGATAAGCACAAAAATGACGCAGCAAGAATTGTCAACAGCAGCCCTATGTTGTTTTTGGTTTCGGTGACGAGAACGACGGGAACATAGTCGTATTTTCCCCATTCCCATGAAACAGTTTTGCCGTCGCTTAGAATGGCGCCGTTTGTCTCAATAATTCTTCCCGGCAATTGAACCCGCAAAGTACCTGGATACGTTTCGTTTGTGGTGCCCGAAGTTGCGGCTTGGGCAAGCAATGTCCATGTAAATTTGTAACGCGTTCTTAAAAAATCATCGGTCTTTTCGATGCTTAGGGGCGGAAGTTCTTCACCAGTTCCTGTGCCTCCGACTCCTGTGGTTTCGTCTGAGGTGGCATTGATTAGCAGGTCATAGAACTCTGCGGGGTCACTGAACTGGCTGGTTATTATTACCCACGTATAACCACCAGCTTCAGACGCTACCGTATCGAAAAACTCCCAGCCTGCTACTTTTGCCATTTCGGCCGCTATTAAAGATACCGGATCGTCATAGGAACTTTTCAGGATCGCAAAATCGGAGACATTATAGGCAATGCCAAATCCGACTTCTCCAGATAAATCTTCGTTGAAGACAATAGTTCTTTGCACTTCTTGAATTGGGGCGAAATTTCCGCAACTTGTGAAACCGAGCGATAGTACGCCTACAATAACTAAAACTATCCAAAAGTTTTTCATCTCGCCTCCTCAAATGACATAACTACCGTTGCCCTACATCTCTTTGTTACAGATAATTTCATTATCAGCGGACTCGTTGCTTGACAGTTCGGCGACGGCTCGGTAAGCCAACGCAAGTAGAAATAATTTTCTATGACCATTAGAAGACGAATATTTCCTATCGTTTTAAGGCCAAGGTTCAAGGTAGTAATTGTTGGCATCGCCCTCTGCCACCCAGCCCGATCTGTTCTTTCTGGATGGTACGACAATTTTCCAATACACATACGCGTCGCTTCTACCCGGACGTTGCACACACATGGGACCGCCGATGATCTCAAATTCTGTCCCTTCGGGTAATTTGTCAACGATATTATTCCCGCCCTCGGGTTCAGACCTCAAGAACGTGGATGTGCCGTCTATAAACGTGATGCGGCCCGTCATCCCAACCTGCAGACGCGTGCGCGGGGCGCCGGGGCAGGAAAAGGAGGGCTGGGATGTGGAGGTTGCCTGCACGACAGCGGCATCACTTACAACTCCGGCAGGAGACGCTAACGGACTCCAGCCCAGAATGTAACTTCGATACATTTCTGTATCGGCAAAATCATAGTCACCGCTGTATAGATCGTTTAATGGGTAGGAGTTCAATTCATTGCCGTATTCATCGGCGATGACTACGCTCCCATCGTCTTGCAATGTCGCGGAAATTCTGCCGTCGGGTCTCAGCACGCTGGGATCATATTCGGGTGGAACTCGCGGCTCAGATTTTTCTCCCGTTCGAATATTGATTTCGTAATCCACTGCCCAGAATACTTCATCATCAACCCAATAAGGAGTTGAGTTGTATACACCCGATCCGCTGTATAAACTCCAACCACTGGGGAATTGACTGCTAGTGTTCACATCAATTTCATCCAAGATCATTCCTGATTCATCCGCCATATTGAGAATAACGGGGCGAAATATATCATCCTGAAAATAGCCTATCCACGCGATTCTTGTTCCATCAGGCGACCAGCTTGGGTATCCCATACAAAGAGGTATTTCGGGTAGTTGATTGAGGTCGGGTTTCAAACTACGGTTTGCCGCCAGGTCATAAATATACGGTTGAAAACAACCTGCCCCTTCTTGCATTCTTTTACCCGGCGTCAAATTGAGTTCCCCTGTGCTGTATGCCAGTTGGGTCCGATCAGGATTTATGTCTAGCTGAAACACACCCTCCAATAACAATGATGTTTGACCGGCTTCTATGTCGGCTGTAAGAATCTCCATTCCCTCAAAATATCCATAGGCTTCAAACAGAAATTCTCCCAAGTCATTGGAATAGATGAATTTTGTGGGCTTGAGCATATCCCATGCCTCGATTTTTTTACGCCCATCTAGGTTGTCCGCAATGTCAATTGTTTCACCCGTAGCGACTTGAAAAGCCCGTAAATTGGTGTCGGGAGAGTCGTAATCATAGTTTTGATAAACAACGAACTCCCCTGTCGGTGAATGCCCTGCAAATATGGCTGGACCACTAATTTTAATTAGTTGCCCATTTGCATTGATCATTCCAAGTCCGGTTGTAGTGCTACCCATATAGGGTCCATCGACCATCCCGAACTCCGGGCTTTCAATGATCAGCCCGCCTAAGGACTTTTCAGTGATGGGTTCCAGCGTGGGCGTCGCCGGCGGCGTTTCGGTAAAGGGGGCGCTCGTGGCTAAAGGACCCGTTACAGCTTGACAAGCAAGCGTCAGGGAAATGCCAACTACCAATGCGATTGTTCTATAGTTTTTCATGAGGGCTTCCTTGTGCGTCATAAATTTGCGCTACATGTTGGCGCAGATATTATGGTTCTGGAACATTCCATATCGTTACTTTGGTCTTGGTCGAAACTACCGCGAACGTCCCGATATCCGGTGAGTATGACAGGAAGAGTTTCGAACCGATATTAATATCGCCTCGGATTTCTCCATCCTCGATATTGATTAAGAGCATTCTGCCTTTATCTTTATACAGACAGATCATCACCTTGTTGTCGGGCGCAATCACTACATCCTCTATTGCATCGTCTAGTGGAATATTTCGCGGGCGACTGGAATTGTATGGAAAGTCCCAGGCAAGCAGGCGGTATTGCCACCTGTCGATTTGGTTATCGTGCCAGGCGCCGGCTCCGATCAGTAGTTGGCCATTTGGAGAGAACGCCACTTCCCCCATGTCTTTGGTGTCCCCATTATTATCCAGATAGACGGTCGGCTCGTTGCTTTCCGAGAAGATATCGTAAACGTTGATATAGTGAGTTGTCACTGCTAGATAACGGCTGTCTGGTGAAAAGGCAATATCGCGGGCATTGGTCTTGATTTGATAGATGCCTAGTCGCGCCCCGCTCATAACGTCCCAAACGCGGGCAGTGCTGTCGCTGCCCCCGGAGGCAATCATGCTGGAATCAGGCGAGAACACGATATAGCGGGATGCCGAGGTGTGCCCCTCATAGGTCTGGATGAGATCCCCGGTTTTGGTGTCCCAGCTGCGCACCAAGCCATCTCCCGTGCCGGTGGCTATCATGTTTGTATCGGGTGAAAAAGCCAAGGCGTTGTATTTTGCGACACCCACATTGACATCCCAAAACAGCTCGCCGGTTTCAGCGTCTCTCATCTCCAGCCACCATTGTTCAGGTGGTCGCAGTGTGAAGACTGCAACGCGCTCCTTGTTTGGCGAGATCGAGATGCCCGTAATTCTCGATGCGCTATCCACTTCCCAATCGAAATCGGGCGTGACCTTGAGGTAATTTGAGATGGCAAGCGTCGGGGCGGCGTTGGTAGTCGGTACTGGTGTTTCAGTTTCGAACGAAATTACGTCCTGGGTGGGGAGTCGCGTTGCGGACGGTAACAGTTTAAGCGGAGGTTCTGTAGGATTACCAGAAGAGTGGTTGGATGGAAATAATGTCAAACACGAGAGGGTCAATAGCGCCGCGGCTGTCAGAACGATTTTGTGCATCGATGGTTTTCTCCCGAAATAAAGAATTCGACCTGCAGCTATAGACAACCAAGCCGCTTCTTGTCACTCTTGATCGCAACAAGCGTTCACAAGAAAAAACATCCATGTATAATACTTCTATCGCATCACAAAATCTGGTATCCTTTTTAGCCAATTCGAATTTATGAGAGCAGAGAATGTCGTCACCCCTTGCCGATTTATTGGGAAAACATCTTCAGCGAACACACACCAGTGTAAATCGGCTGGCAATTCTTAGCGGCGTGCCGCAACGGACCATTGCCAACTGGCTTAATGGTTACGTTCGCAAACCTCATCAATGGCAATCCATTGCCAGGGTTGCCTTGGCGCTTCATCTTACAAAGACTGAAACAAACGCGCTGCTATTTGCAGGCGGACATCCTCCATTATCTGAACTACTTTCTGGAGTCGTAATCCATTCAGACCGGACTATCCTAGAAAATTTCCAACTGCCAGATTCACATATACAGTATTCACCTTTCCTGGTCATCCCTGATCTTCAAACATTTGCGGGGCGATCCCTTGAGCTCGAAGAACTCACGCGAACATTATCCAACGAAGGACGCGCAATCGTTTGTGGCGTCCGGGGCATGGGCGGGGTTGGAAAAACCACACTCGCTACACGCCTTGCTTACCGGCTGCGCTCAGATTTTTCTGATGGCGTGCTATGGGCGCGGTTGGACACTTCGGATTCTCTTTCCATATTGAGCGCATTCGCGGAGGCGTACGGCAAGGATGTAAGTTACTACAAAGATGTGGAAAGTAGGGCTTCTGTGGTAAGGAATCTGCTCGCAAGTAAACGCACTTTGATTATATTAGACAATGCTGAGACCAGCGAACAGGTGCGCCCCCTGCTTCCGCCTAGCGCAGGGACCTGCGCCGTACTTATAACGACGCGCCACGACCTATCCATATTAGATGGGTGCAAACAGAAAATTCTAGAGCCCTTTGATGCCGTGAAAGGCGAGTCCGTCCAGCTTTTTGAACAATATCTGGGACAAGAGTTTGTTTTTGAGTATCGTGCATTTCTGGTGGAAATTTCAACAATCGTGGGTCATTTACCAATGGCGCTTGCAATTATCGCTGGATGGTTGGCAAATTCAATGTCTTATCGCCTCGAATCAAATTACGATTCTAATTCGGTTGTGCCATTGCTTGATTTGTTGCGAACTTCTAACGATCGCTTAAGTCTTCTGAAGCGCGACGATCAGGAAGTGCGTCTCTCGTTTGACATCAGTTATCTCGCGCTTTCAACTTTTCAGCAGGAGTTATTCTCAGTGCTTGGTATTTTTAGCGGGGAGGATTTCGGGCTGGAGGCTGTCGCTTACCTCGTTGACAAGAGTCGCGCAGAGGTCGAGGCGGGATTAAATCGGCTGCGGTCTCTTTCCCTGATACAAGAGAGCCATGTTCAGCGATGGCGACTTCATCCGTTACTAAAAGATTATGCGCGTGAAAAATTGAACAGCTGTGATAGGTTAGGTTCAAGTGTGGAAAGATTTCTATTAATGTACAGACGGATAGCTCAAGGAGAGTGCAGCTTTGCCGGTTCTTTGGATACAGAATTGCCCAATATTCGTTTTGCCGTTGATCAAGCTTTTATGTTGCATCTATACCAGCCGCTTATCGAAACCGTACAGCTAATTTTCCCAACACTATTTAATGGAGCGTGGTATCCACTTGGGCAGTCAGTGTTGGCGCAAGCGCTCAAGGCAGCGCGCGCGCTTGGGGACCGCAAGGCGGAAATTTATTTCATCAAGGGGCTTTCTCTTCTCCAACTAGGTTTGGGCAATACAAGAAGCGCGCAGGAGAATTTGGATAACTCTTTACGGCTTGCCCAGTCTGAGAACTACGAGGAAGATGTTGCCGATATATTAATCCAATTGGGGAAGCTTGAACATGACATAGGGCATCGAAGGCAAGCGCAAACCTATTTTACGAGAAGCCTTGCCTTGGCCCGAAAAATAAAATCATCAAACTTGATTGGACGTAATCTTAACAACCTAGCTACCGGGCTAATGGCAGACGCCCGTTATGAAGAGGCAGAAAAAATGTTATGCGAGGCGCTTGGAATATCTCGCGTTCCAGAGAATGGAGTTTCAGCGCACAGAATCCTTACCAACCTGGGAGAAATTTTCTGGTGCTTGCGTGATATTGAACAAGCAAACGCCTTTTGGCAGGAAGCGCTGGCGCTGGCGCGTGCAGGAGCGTATCGCGCGGGTACTGCCGCGTTGTTGTCAAGTATTGCGGGATACCACGCAGTGCGCGAGGATTGGGTCGAGGCTATGAAACTTAGCGAGGACGCGATCCGATTGGCGATGGAAATTCAATCGCCACGCGTGGAAAGTATCGCGCGCAGTGAACTTGGAGACATCCTCCGCAAACAAAATAAACTTGACGCAGCCCTGGAGCAACTTATCAAGGCTGAACAATTGGCGATTGAAGCAAATGATTTGGAAAGGCAGGGAATTGTCCTTCGTTATCAGGGCTTGCTATATTTCGACTATGGGAGACTTGAGCAGGCCAGCACAGCATTAACTACCGCGCTGGAGGTTGCAAAGAAAATTGACCACCGAATGATGATCGCTGACACATACTCCCTGCAAGCAAAGGTATTGGTTGCGAGTGGAAGGCATGAAGACGCCAAATTGCTGGTCGGGGAAGGGCTGGGTATATATCAGAACTTGGGGCTTACACAACAAGCGGATGAATTGCTTACGTGGACGAAAACATTGACATGATAAGTTCATCTCAAAAAACAGATGAAGTAACGTCTAATATCGAGCAGGTTGATTCCAGAATTTCGTTATTCCTCGCTTCTGCCAAACTCATACATCACCGTTTCCTCCTCCGAAATCCTCCCGCCAACAGATTTATACAGCCCATTCGCGGCGACATTGTTCTTGTCGGTCAATGCCCATGCGTTGACGCAACCGAGGCTTTCCCCCAAGTTCAACATTTCATTCAAGATCGCTTTGCCGATTCCCTTGCCCTGATACGAGTCAGCAACGCCGACTTCGTTGATCCACAATTCGGGCGGTTTATCGGGGTGGATGTAGTGAACGGCGGATGCAAACCCAATGATAACGTCATTGTCCAGCGCGACGACGATGTGATGACGCGGGTCTGCGAGAAATTCGCGCGCGAAAGATTCGTCCACGGGGTTGTCGAAGACATCGTCCGCGGCAGTGAGCAAAAGAGGAAGATCGAAAATGGATAAAACTTTTATGGCGAACATGCGATTTACAATTTGCTACTGAACATCGCGTCAAATAATGTCGTTGCGAGCCGCCGCTCGGTTATTGAGCTTGTCGAGACACTTGGTTTTTGGCGGCGAAGCAATCTCATTTTCAACAGAACTTCTCTCAAAACAGGGGATTGCTTCGTCGGGAAGAGCAAAACCCCTCCTCGCAACGACATTTGTACGGTGAGAAATTTACAACAACTCTTTTATCTCATCCAACTCTTCGTCCGATAATTTCCAACCCACCGTCGCCGCGTTAGCGGATACTTGCTCGGGCGTCGTCGCGCCCGCTATCACGCTGGGAATCTGCTGGTGGCTGAGCAACCAACTAAAAGCGAGGTCGTGAAGCGTGCGTCCGCGTGAGTCGGCAAAAGCGCGGAGTTTGTCCAGCTTGTCGAAGTTCGCATCGGTGAGTCGATTCTTCACGTATGGGCTGAACTCGCCGCGCGATCCCGCAGGAGGCGGTTCGCCGCGCGTGTATTTTCCAGTGAGCAGACCGCCCGCGAGCGGGAAGTACGGCAAGATGCCAACGTTCGACCACGCGCAATAGGGCAGGAGTTCGCGCTCCGCGTCGCGCTCGAACATGTTGTAGTGCGTTTGGATCGTGACGAAATGTTCCCAGCCCATCATCTCGGCGAACGTGTTGCAGTGCGCCAACTGCCACGCCGAAAATTGACTCGTTCCGATGTAACGGATTTTCCCCGCGCGGACGAGATCGTCGAGCGCGCGCATCATCTCGGCGACGGGAACCGATTCATCCCACGCGTGAATTTGATACAGATCAATGTGATCGGTCCTCAGCCGCCGCAGACTCGCCTCGACCGCGTTCATAATGTGATAACGCGACGCGCCTACATCGTTTGGACCCTCGCCCATTTTGAAACGTCCTTTTGTGGCAAGGACTACTTTATCTCTTTGCCCCTCCAACGCCGCGCCGAGAAATTCCTCCGATGTGCCATTCGGGTTGCCGTACACATTCGCCGTATCGAAAAAGTTTATCCCCTCCTCCAACGCGCGCTGAACGATGGCTTTCGTGCCAGTCGCGTCCACCTTGCCGCCAAATTGATTGCATCCGATTCCAATAGCGGATACTTTCACGCCTGCGCGTCCGAGATTGCGATATTCCATTTGTTGTTTTCCTCTTTTGCATCAATTACTGATGTTGCTCAGTTGACATAGTAACGCGAGATTTATCTCGCTTTTCAGACGCGTCTTGGGCAGAGGCGACATGAATGCCTGTCCTGAGTTTATCGAGGGGTCGCATTACGGAAATCAATGTAGCCCATTCTGCCTATCGTCAATCAATTATAGTCTTTCCAGCCAAGTTTCCACTTCGCGTGGATGTTTGAAATGGATCAATGTCAAATGGCGATGTGCTGGCAAAGCCAGCAGCATGGGATACTCGCGCTTTCGTCTCCAAAAGGTTTTGAACAGCCACTTGAAAAGTGATTCGTCCGACCAAATCTTGAAGTGCCACCAGAGTTTTTCGCGGTTGCCGTTCCATAATTCCTCTTGATACCACCAGCGATTGAAGGTTCGGCGCGTGAGTTGCCGCAGAACAAGGAGGAATGGATAATCGAGCCAGATGACCGCTTCGGCTTTTGTCCACACCAGATCGCGGGTGACGCTGTAATTCCCCGCGACGATCCACCGTTCAGCCTGCGTCGCCGCGCGGACGCGTTCGCGGAACACGTCGAGTGGAGCCTCCTGCCAGTTGGGCTCCCAATGCAATGCGTCAAGTTCGATGAAATCGTAGCCCAATTTGCCCGCGAGGTTTTTCGCAAGCGTGGATTTGCCCGAACTCGTTGTGCCGATGACGACGATGCGATGAAATGGGAATTGAGGCATAAAGGCTTTTAAACCGCGAAGGACGCTAAGACCGCTAAGAGACTGTTTCTTAAGTCTGTGTCATCTTCTTTTTGTACACGGATTTCACGGACATCACGGAGAAAAACCATTTTTTAAATGCTCTTTTCCGTGAATTTCAGTGTAATCCGTGCCGTCCGTGTCAAAAAAAGTAGTTAAGAAACACTCTATAAGAAAAGATTCTTGATTTCTTTGCGCCCTTCGCGCGCTTAGCGGTAATTTTTTTTATCTCACATATATGGGATTACTAAATATCCAGCCGCGTTTTCTGCCGAGGTAGTTACGATACGCTTCCACGCGGTAGACTCCCGCTTCGTTCACATTATGCGTGGCGGCGTAGGAATTTTTCCACACGCCGATTCGTTGACCATCTTTGAGGAGGTGAATCTCCGCCGCAGATGGAACGTGCGCGTGCAACGTCACGCCGCCTTTGACGGAAATCTCCTCGCCCATGATCGCGGACTGTTCGAGTCCCTTCGCTTTGAAGGCGAACCCTTTTGTTGGAGCGGGCAGATCATAGGCGACGAAGCATCGTCCTGCCGCGAGCGCGTCGTAGATCATTTTCTTGTCAGTGGGAACATCGCCTGTCAACGGTTGTGGAATAAAAACATGCGTGTTGATGGTTTTGAAGTGAAACTCATACGGGAAGATCACGCGGCGCAAGGGTCCCATGTTCATGTGAAGCGCGTGCGCGTCTGAGCCGCCGATGGCAACGACGGGACGCCCATGCGAGAGTAATTCATCCCAGCGATTCAGTGTTTCAAGAATCGGGTGGTAGCCGATGAACTGCGGGAAGAACGCGTAAAACAATCCGTGCAATTTGGTTGGGACAACGGTCTTGAGTTCGCTCAATCCATTCCACAGTTCGATGCCCGTGTAGTTTTGCACATCCCAGTCCTCCCATGAAATATCGGTCTCTCTGAAAGCAGGCGCTTCGGGGTCTTTGGGGTGGGCGATGAAACAAATCCCTCCCGCATCGCGCACGCCGTTGATGAGCGTCTGCGGATTTTCGGCGAGCGTGGAGAGGTCGCGGTCCGCGTTGAAGATGAGGAGGTGATTCTTTTGGGGAACGCGGGCTTGGTCGTGGACTTCCTGTCCAACGAGAAGCAGGACTCCCTGTCGGTTGAGACGGTAGTATCCTTCCACGCCGCGGACTAGCACGTTGTGATCCGTCACGATGACGGCATCCACGCCGGTTTGAATCGCGGCGTTGGCAATATCCTTGTGCGTGCCGCTCCCGTCGGAGTAGCGCGTGTGCATGTGTAAGTTGACGATTATCTCGTGCATGAAGCCTCATAGCGCCACCCTTGCGAAGGATCAAAACCTTCGCAAGGGTTCAAGTCCTCGGTTTGACGTATTTTCCGCCCAGCGGGTATAATGACCCCGCTTAATAAAAGGAGGCAGTATTTCATGGAAGTATATTTGGACTATGCGCTGATTATAATCTCAGTGCTTCTGATCACCAGCGTCATTCTGCAGAGCAAGGGCGCGGGGCTGGGCGGGCTCACTGGCGCCGACGTGGGGAGCGTGTACACCGCTCGTCGTGGTATCGAGCGCACGCTGTTCTGGGTCACGATCGTGTTGAGCGTTATTTTCTTCGGGCTTGTGATCGCGTTGTTGATCATATCGTAAGCAAACCTCCATTCTCACAAAGGGCCCGTTTGAATCCGCGCGGCATAAAACGCGGGGTAGAACGAGCCTTTCTTTTTGTATGACTAAATTTCCCCGAGCATGAAACAATTACGCTGGCAAATCCTGGTGGTACTTGTCACCCTGGCGATTGCGGCTGTATTGCTGTTTAACCAGCAAATACAGGATACGTCTGTAGGCGGACCGATCGTTTCGCAACCGGAACAGGGAGGCGTTTACACCGAGGCGCTGGTTGGGTCGCTGGGACGGCTGAACCCGTTGCTGGACTGGAACAACTCCGCCGACCGCGACGTGAACCGGCTGATCTTCAGCGGGCTTGTTCGTTTCGACGAGCACGGCATTCCTCGCGCCGATCTGGCGGAGGCTTGGGGTGTTGCGCCGGACGGGACCGTCTACAACTTTACGATCCGCGCGAATGCGGCTTGGCACGATGGAACGCCGGTCACCAGCGACGACGTGCTCTTCACGATCGACCGTATGAAAAGCGCGGGGTCGCTCGTGCCACAGGATATCAAGGATCTTTGGGGGCGCATCGAAGTTACCAAACTCAACGAAAAAAATCTCAAATTCACGCTCCCTGAACCGTTTGTGCCTTTCATGGATTATCTGACGTTCGGGGTTTTGCCAAAGCATTTGCTCGAAACCGTTCCAGTGGAACAGTTACCCGACGCGCAATTCAACATCCAGCCGGTTGGCACGGGACCCTACAAGTTCGATCACCTCATCGTGGAGGACAATCAGATCACCGGTGTTGTGCTCACGATCAACGAAAAATATTACGACGCCGCGCCCTACATCGAGCAGGTGGTATTCCGTTATTACGAAACATCCGCCGACGCATTGGACGCCTACAACCAGGGCGATGTGCTGGCGGTGAGCCGTCTTTCAGGCGATGCGTTACAAGGCGCGTTAGAAGAACCGAACCTTGCGGTGTACACCAGCCAACTGCCGCAGATGAGTTTCGTGCTTTTCAACCTCAACAACCCCGAGGTGGCATTTTTACAGGATGCAAAAGTGCGGCGCGCGTTGATGCTGGGGTTGAATCGCTCTTTCATCGTCAACAAGTTTCTACAGGGACAGGCGATCATCGCCCACAGCCCGATCCTGCCGAGTTCGTGGGCATTTTTTGACGGCACCGACCATTTCGATTACGATCCCGAAACAGCCGCTTCCATCCTCAAAGCCGAGGGGTATACCATACCCGCCGGCGGAGGCGATGCGCGTTCGAAGGACGGCGTGTCGATGAAGTTCACGATGCTTCACCCAGACGACGCGCTTCATACCCAAATTGCCGAGGCGATTCAAAACCAATGGGCAAAGATCGGCGTCCGTGTGGATTTGCAAGCGATGCCTTACGACCAACTCGTCTTGAACTCGCTCGCTTCACGCGCCTATCAATCTGCTCTTGTGGACCTCAACCTTTCACGCACCCCCGACCCCGACCCGTACCCATTCTGGCACCAAGCCGAAGCCGCCAGCGGACAAAACTACTCCGGCTGGGATAATCGCCCAGCCAGCGAATATCTCGAGCAGGCCCGCGTCACCGCTGATTATTCATTGCGCACGCGTTTGTATCGCAACTTTCAGGTGATCTTTGCAAAGGAACTACCCGCATTGCCGCTGTATATCCCTGTTTACTCTTATGGCGTAGACGCGCAAGTGCAAGGCGTGCAAGTCGCTCCGTTGTACGATCCCAGTGACCGCTTTGCGACCTTCACCCAATGGTTCTTGCTGACCCGCCGCGCGTTGCAAGCGGAGACAGAAACGCCCTCGCCGTAACTACCCGTTCCGCAAAGTTCACTTTGCGCTCGTGGGTTTCATAAAACAGACAAATCGCAAGATAAATCTTGCGGTACGGATTCTAGATTAACTTGGAGAACACCATGACCGACTCGCGACAATCCGCACTCGAGTACGCTCGCCAGAACAACGAACGCTTCATCGAAGAGTTGAAGGAATTCCTTGCCATCCCTTCGATCTCGACCAGCCCGGAACACAATGCGGATACGCTCCGCTGCGCAGAATGGACCGCTGCGCGACTGAAATCAATCGGGATGGACAACGTACGCGTCATGCCGACGGGTGGGCATCCCGCAGTCTACGGCGAGTCACTCAAAGCGGGAAGCGACGCGCCGACCGTCCTCATCTACGGTCACTACGACGTGCAACCTGTTGATCCACTCGAGCTATGGACGACCGATCCGTTCAAAGCCGAAGTGCGCGGCGAGAATTTATTCGCGCGCGGATCATCCGATATGAAGGGACAGGTCATCGCCTCGATGAAGGCGGTTGAATCGGTCGCGCGCACGAGTGGATTGCCGGTGAATCTCAAATGGTTGATCGAGGGCGAAGAAGAAATTGGCTCGAAGAATCTCGGCGAGTTCATCAAGAAAAATGCGAAAATGCTCAAAGCGGATTTTTGTATCAACCCGGATGCCGGCATGATCGGCGCGGACTTGCCGACCATCACCTACGGTTTGCGCGGACTCGCGTATTTTGAAATTCGCGTCTACGGTCCCAACCGCGACTTACATTCGGGCTTGTTCGGCGGGACGATTCATAACCCCGCGCAAGCGCTCGTCGAACTGATTGCAGGCATGCACGACAAAAAGGGACGCATCACATTGCCGGGCTTTTACGACAAAGTTCGTAAAGCGGGCAAAGCCGAACGCGCCGAAATTGCGCGCTTGCCGATCAAGCCGAAAGATATCGTCAAGATGACCGGCGCGCCGGCGTTGTGGGGCGAAGCGGAGTACACGCCCGAAGAGCGGGTGAGCATCCGCCCGACGTTGGAGGTCAACGGCTTGCTATCAGGCTTCACCGGCGAAGGATCGAAGACCGTCCTCCCCGCGTGGGCGATGGCGAAAATATCCTGCCGTCTTGTGCCGGATCAAACGCCGGAGATGATCGAAAAGGCGATGATCAAATATGTAAAAGCGAACACGCCAAAGACGATCCGCTCAGAGGTGAAGATCATCACCGGCTCCGGCGCGGCGATCACCGAGCGCGACAGCATGGGCGTGCAAGCCATGGCGAAGGGACTCGAACAAGCGTGGGGCAAGCGCCCGTTGTTCAAACGCGAGGGCGGTTCGATCGGCGTCGTTGTGCAATTGCAGGAATACGTCGGCGTGGATTCGGTGTTGACCGGTTTCGGTCTGCCCGAAGATAACGCCCATTCGCCGAATGAGAAGTTGCACCTGCCCACGTGGCGCAAAGGCATTGATGCGCTCATTCACACGATTTTCAATTTGACGTAATTCGTAGGGGCGGGGTGTCCCCGCCTTTTTGATTCAATCAAACAATAGGGCAGGGGAACCCTGCCCCTACAAGGAATTCATGGAAGATAAGATCATTACCTACGGCGGACAAGCCGTCATCGAAGGCGTGATGATGCGCGGACGAAAAGCGTTCGCCATTGCCATGCGCGCGCCCGATGGCAACATCGTCGTTCATCAGGAAAATCTCGCGGCGGTTTATCGCTCGCGCGTTGCGAAGATTCCGTTTTTGCGCGGCACGATCCTGTTATGGGACGCGCTCGGTTTGGGGATGCGCGCGCTCACCATTTCTGCCAACACGCAAACGGGCGAAGAAGAGAAACTCGAAGGGCCCGCGTTGTACATCACGCTCGCCACCTCTTTGGCGATTGGAGTCGCGCTATTTATCCTTTTACCCGCGAGCGTCGGCGGCGCGGCAGAATATTATCTCGGCTGGCACAACCTCGCTCATAACTTACTCGAGGGTTTGGTGAGACTCGTTCTGCTCGTCGGCTATATTTGGGGAATCGGATTCATGCCCGATGTCAAACGTTTGTTTGGCTATCACGGCGCGGAACATAAGACGATTAACGCATACGAAGCGGGCGTGGAGCTTACGCCGGAGAACGTTGCGAAATTCCCGTTGGAACATCCACGTTGCGGCACCGCGTTCATGCTGACCTTCGTTTTGTTATCCATTCTCGTTCATAGCCTGTTCGGCGACATGGAGTTTTGGTGGCGTCTTGCGAGCCGCGTCTTGTTGATTCCCGTCATCGCGGGGCTGGCGGTGGAATTTATTCGCTGGACTGCTAACAATTTGACCAACCCCCTCGTGCGCTTCATCATCAAACCGAATCTCGCTGTGCAATCGCTGACCACACGCGAACCCGACACGTCCATGCTGGAGGTGGCGATTGAGTCGTTCAACACGATGAGGAAAGCGGAGGAGGAAGTGGCGGTGTAGGGGGAGTGGAAAAAGTGATCAGTAATCAGTGAGCAGTGATCGGTAATTAGTAAGTTACCGTACGCAAGATCAGTTCTGCTTGATGGATTTTCTTTCACGAGAGTGGCTACCGTCCACGAATGCGCGCGAATACCCTAACGGGCACACGTAACCGAATTAGCGCGCCGACATTCGTGAATTCGTGTTTTATTCATGGATGGTTCACTGCCAAGGCAAAACTGCGTAACATGAATTGGTAATTAGTAATTGGAAGTAACTACTCAGCCTTGGAACATGTCGCTGCGAGGCGCTCTTGGTTTTGCCGAAGCAGTCTCCCCATACCGGGAGATTGCTTCGTCGGGACCCCGAAAAAACATCGGGGCAGGCGAGCAGAGCCCTCCTCGCAATGACATGCCTGAGCAGTTACAATTGGAATCCCATTTATGAAAAAAAGAAAAATCGCAAGGGTTGGCGTTGCGATCATCATGGGGGGTGTTGTTTGCGTGGCGGCGTATTTCCTTTTCCTCGGACGGAACAGACCCGCGCCGATTCCAGCCAAAGAAACTCTCTACGAAGGCGTAACATATCAGCGCGTGGTGAGGTATTTTCCCAACGCGATGATCGCGCATATTATCAAGATTGACACAAAGACGAAGGGGATTCAATTCCTCATCACGCCCGCCGACTCGAAAAGTGAAACGCCATTGAACGCGCGGACTACGTCCCAATTCCTCGATGAGTTCGGTTTGCAGATCGCCATCAACGGCGACGGATTCACTCCATGGTGGTCGCGTGGTCCTGCGGATTATTATCCGCACGCGGGAGATCCCGTTGCGCCGTTGGGGTTCACTGCTTCAAACGGTGACGATTATTGGCAAGGTGTTGAACTTGAGCAGGGTGAGCGCCCAACGTTATACATCAGCCGCCGCAACGCGTTCAGTTTCAACGACAAACCAAACAAAGTGTATAACGCGATCTCAGGGGATCGAATGATCGTGTTGCAAGGTCAACCCGTGGCTGGACTCGACGACTCGGAACTGAATCCGCGCACGGCGATTGGGTTGAACAGAAATGGGCGATATGTGTATCTCATCGTTGTGGATGGACGCCAGCCGTTTTACAGCGCGGGCATCACGTTTGCCGATCTCGCGCAACTGTTGATTGACTATGACGTGTATGCCGCAATGAGTCTCGATGGGGGAGGTTCGTCCACGCTGGTGATGGATGGCGAGAACAGCGAGCCTGTGATTCTAAATTCCCCGATTGATAATTACATCCCCGGGCGCGAACGACCCGTTGCGAATCATGTTGGGGTATTTATTCCATGATGTCGTTGCGAGCGGAGCGAAGCAACCTCCTGAATTGCATGAAGACTGCTTATTCTAAAGAGCGCCATATCGTTGTTTGCGCTTCGACTTCGCTACGCTCCGCTCAGCGCGGAAATGTCGCAACGACATTTAGAAGGAAATTTCCCCAACCTGCTCGAAGTTGACATCGAACAATTCTTCCGCCTCCGTCTCCGCTTCGGCTTGGTCCGCCTCTCCCGCGCGGACGCCGCGCTCGCAGTACGATCTGTAAGGGCAGTACAGGCAGCGGGTGGCGTCATCAGTTAGTGGGTAGAGAGAAGCGCTGTCCTGAGCCTGTCGAAGGGCGGTCTGTATTTCATCCGCAAGTTTGAGGAGCAAATCCCAATCGCGTTTGTATTGCGCGGACGTGTACGCGAATCGCGCGGGGTCGTTGGGAAAATCTGCAAACCAGTAGACCATCTCGATCTGTTCAGGCTCGAAGGGACGTCCGTTGTTGAGGTGCGCCCCCGCGTGGACGAGCAGGGCGCGATAGACGCGGGTCTGCATCCGCGCGGCGAGCCATTCATTGCGCGGACGTTTGCGATAGGTTTTCCAATCGTAGATGGTCGCTTTGTTTTCGCGGATCGCAATGAGATCGTATTTTGCAAGCAGTCGAAAATTTCCAAGCGGCGCGGAGAGGGTGGCTTCTGGATAAAGACCTGTTAGGTTTTTAAAACCTGACAGGTCTAGCGCATTTGAAAAATTCTCCCACCAGCGTTTCAAATTTGGCGTGTTCGCAAGTTTACTCACCTGTTCGCTTGGAATTCCGATGAGATATTGTTGCGCGAGCCGATGAAAGAATTCCCCTTCGCGCTGATGTTGTTCATTCTCCAGCGCTGGCTCCGACTCGATGGCGGGATAAGACAGACGCTCGAGGTAGCGCAATTGGAAACGGCGCGCGCAGTCCACGTAATCTTGCAGGGATGATTGAGAGAGGGTGGTAAGTTGAAAGGCAGGCATGGTTCAATGATACGCCAATCACGGCGGGTCGTGTCGGAAATTCCATTCACCGCTGGCTTGATCTACAAAAGACCGCGAGCCGATCACTTCGTAAAACGTGATGCCCGGTCGCAGGTAAATTGGCGCGCCGTCCAACGCGGCGAAGTAAAGCGGCTGGTCGAGGTTCGTTCGATACCATTTTGCCGGTATTCCCACGCCATCGCGGAAGACGTACGCTTCGCCGGAACCGGTCATATCGATCTTGAAGACCTCGTCGTCTTCGTCGTACTCGTTGGCGAAAGAGTGATAGGCAAGCATCACGACCACATTTGCCGCATGGACATGTTGCGATGTGACGCGGTCTACAAGCGGCGCGTAGGAGCCTTCCTTGCCGTCGCGGGTGTCGGCGATTTCTTGATAGCGGTAATACTGCTGGTCTTGCGGGCTGTACAGCCAGTAATGATACGAGTCGACAGAATAGAATGTGGAAATTTTTATCCCACCCAGCCCCGCGGCCGGGGGCGCTGTATCGAACAAGCCGTCGCGGATGATCTGTGGCGAGTTATCCTTTCCGCCGCGCAGGGCGCAATCCGCCATGAGGGTGGTGTTGAAATACGAATTGTTGTATGGCTCGACAGTCTGTTCGCGCTCGGTCAAAAAATGGAACGGCGGACACGAGCCGTTTGTTGGAGTGAGAAGCAGGTCGGCAAATTCGCTCTCCTGGAAATATCCCAACTCGCGCGGGTCGGCGAACTTGAAGGCAAGGAAAGCGTGATACATGCGTTGCACGTGTTCGTCGAAGTAACGCCCGGAGCGGACGGGTCCCACCCATTCCGAGTCGTTGCCGTAAAACACGGCGATGAAACGCGTCAAGCCGTCTTCGATGTAATATTCAAATACCTGGTCTGCGAGCGTAAGACCAGATTGGGGGCGCATGTAGCGCGGATAGTTCGCCACTTTAATCGCCATCGGGCGGCGTTGTAACAATGCCGGGTCGGAGGGCGGCAAGCCGGTCAACGGATTCATTGTGGTGGTCACGGTGAAGGCTGGCACCATCGCATCCGGGGGGATGAATTGCGGCAGGATGAGGAATGGCGTCGCCGTGGGCGGGAGCGTGGGCGGGCTGAGAGGCGTGGGAGCCGAATCAGAAGCAGGGGCGGCTGACGCGGTATTCGTCTGAAGTTGAAAAGGTGTCGGGGAGGGAATCCCTTCGGCAGAGACGTTATCTGCCGCCGCGTTGCATCCTGTGAGAAAAAGCAACGCGGAGATGATGGCGATGTGTGAGAAACGCATGGCGGGATTCTACAACAAATGGGCGATGATGCGCGTCTCGCCCGTTTCAATTCCCTATCAAAGAGGCGGGCAGGGCAAACCTGATAAAATTACTGTCGTATGTTCATTCTCATCACGGTTGGCATTCTTTTTATTACCGCGCTGTTTGTACTGATCTTGCGGATCGTTCAACCTACTGCCGGTTACTCGTGGTTGATCGCCGCCAGCGGCGCATTCCTCGCGTGGGCAAGCGTGTTCGCATGGACCAACAAGTCGGATCGCTTGCAGTTCCTGATCTGGCAACCCGCTTCGTTGTTTGCGCAATCGCCAACCTTCACCACTGACCCAATCGCCTGGGCGTATGCGTTGAGCATGCTCACTCTCACGCTGTCGGTGATCCTGACGTCGGTAGTGCGGAGCAACTTCCCCAGCGCATTAAGTTGGGTCGGCGCATTGGCTCTTTGTTCTTTAGGAACGCTTGCCGCCGTCGCCGATAACCCGGTCACCCTGGCGTTGATCTGGGCGGCGATCGATCTCGTTGATCTGATCGTCCAACTGCGTTTTGTCGAGGAGCCAACGCTGGGCGAGCGCGTGGTGACTTCATTCGCAACGCGCATCACAGGCGCCATGCTTTTACTCTGGGCAAGCGTGTTAAGCGCGGCGCAAGGGGGAACGCCGGACTTCCACGCAATAACTTCACAAGCCTCTTTATTCCTCCTGCTTGCCGCGGCATTGCGGATCGGCGTCCTGCCTCTGCATCTGCCATATCCAGGTAAAACCGCGTTACGTCGAGGTTTTGGCACCGTGTTGCGGATGATCTCCGCCGGTTCCAGCCTCATTTTGCTGGCGCGAATCCCCGGCGAAAGTATCGCTTCGCCTCTGGCGCCCTATCTTCTCGCGCTGGTTGCCCTTGCCGCGTTATACGGCGGCTGGATGTGGTTACGCGCCCCGGATGAATTAACGGGGCGTCCGTTTTGGTTGATCGGCGTCGGCTCGCTGGCAGTGGCGGCTACCCTCCGCGCAAACCCCATCGGCGCGGCGGCATGGAGTTGCGCGCTGATCTTGTGCGGCGGCGTGTTATTCTTATCCTCTGAACCTAACAAATGGCTGGCGCGCTCATTGTGGATCGCCGTGTTTGGGATGTCAGCCCTGCCATTTTCACTCACCTCCACCGGGTGGTCAGGTGGAACCGGCTTCTTCCTGACCTGGCTTCCCCTTCTGCTTGCGCAAGCCATGCTTCTCGCCGGGTTTATCCGCCACATTCTTCGCCCACCCGCATCACGCGAAATCTATGAAGATCAACCGCTTTGGGGGAAAAATATTTACCCCATCGGAATCATACTGTTGCTGTCGACCACTCTGTTGTTAGGATGGTTCGGCTGGGACGGCTCGCTAAAATTCGGCAACGTGATCGCGGGGCTTTCCGCCTCTGCCCTCACCTTCGGCTTGATCTGGTTCACCCCGCGTATTCGCATCCTCAACCCGGTCCGCGCGCACTGGGTGCGCCCCACCAACCTGACGTGGCTCGACGGGTTATATCAAACGGCATGGAATGTATACCGTCTATTGGGCAGGTGGAGCAATATTTTTTCGAACATCCTCGAAGGCGACAGCGGAATCATGTGGACCCTGCTCTTCCTCGTTCTGTTCATCACCTTCTTCACCCAAAGGATTCCATAAGATGGGCATCCTTGCCTGGGTTGCAGTTGTTATCATTCTTATCACATCGGTGAGTTTGCTCCTTGCGCGAGACTGGCGCATCAGCATCATCCTTCTTGCCGTTCAATACCTCGCCATGTTTATCCTGCTCCTCCCCCATTTGCCGCTTGGCATGGCATCCGTCAAAGTAGTGACAGGGTGGATGTGCGCCGCGATCCTCGGCATGACGCGGTCTGATTTGAAGGATGAGGACTCCAAGGAAAATCTCTGGCCCCGCGGCAGGTTGTTCAGCCTGTTCGCCGCGGGAATGGTTGGCTTGATCGTGACCGGCGCAACGCCTTCCGTCAACGACATCATGGCAGACGCCGGCACGGCAGTTACCGCCGGCGGGTTGTTGCTGGTTGGGCTGGGGTTGTTGCATCTTGGAATCACATCACAAATCCTGCGCGTAACACAGGGTTTGTTAACCGTCATCGCCGGGTTTGAAATTATCTACTCCGCCGTCGAATCTTCCGCGCTGGTGGTTGCCCTGCTGGTAGTCATCAACCTTGGGTTGGCGCTAGTTGGCTCATATCTGATGATCGCTTCGCAACACCGCGAACCGGAGACCGTGTGACCACCAACGCGCCCACACTTTGGATACTCGTACCATTCGGGTTGGGCATCCTGCTTCTCTTCATCCGTAACGCGCGAACGGTCAGCGCGCTCGGTGGCGCCCTTGCCGTTCTCCTTGCGCTTGCGGCGCAGTTCATTCCGATCGAAACAGCGCTGCGGTTTGGAGAGCTCTCCATAAAAATCGATTCGTCCATATCCGTACTCGGGCGCATCCTGCTGATCTCGCCTGCCGAAGGGTCTCTGCTCGCGTTGATCTATGCCGGTTCATCGCTCTGGTTTTTTGGGTCGTTGGCGGCTGAACGCTCAGCGCGCGTCGTGCCGGTCGGCCTCATGATCACCGCCCTGATGGTCGCCGCGCTGGCAGTGCAACCGTTCTTATACGCGGCGTTATTTATCGAAATGGCGGCGCTCATCTCGATACCCATGCTATCCAGCATGTACGCGGCGCCCGGCAGGGGCATCGTGCGGTTCTTGATCTACCAGACGCTTGCCATGCCGTTCATTTTGCTCGCGGGCTGGCTACTCGCCGGCGTGGAAGCCAGCCCTGGCGACCTCGCCCTCGCGGCGCAATCCGCTTCCGTGCTTGGGCTGGGATTCGCCTTCCTGCTCGCGATCTTTCCCCTGTACAACTGGATTCCCATGCTGATGGAGGATTCGCCCCCCTTCGCCGTCGGCTTCCTGTTATGGATTCTACCCACCGTCACCATCATCTTCGGGGCAGGCTTCCTCGACCGCTATTCGTGGATTCGCTCCTCGCCGCAACTCATTTCCGCGCTCCAATTTGCAGGCTTGCTAATGGTAACCACGGGCGGTCTTTGGGCGGCTTTTCAACGCCACCTCGGGCGGATCATGGCCTACGGCGCGGTTGCGGAAACCGGGTTCTCCATCCTGGCGCTCAGCGTCGATTCGCGGCTTGGCATCCCGATCCTGTTTTTATTGATTCCCGCGCGGGCGTTAACGCTCGCGCTATGGTCACTCGCGCTAACCATCGTCAAGGAAAACACAGAGACTCTGCGCTTCTCATCCGCGCGCGGCATATTGAGGAACATGCCGTTCGCCGCAACAGGACTCGTGCTCGCCACGTTATCCACCGGCGCGTTCCCGCTGCTGGCGAGTTTCCCGCCCCGGTTGGCGCTTTGGGAAAGTGTCTCCCGCGCATCGTCTACCTCCGCCATTTGGATGGGCGTCGGCATTGCCGGCTTGTTGGTGAGCGCCATCCGTTCGCTGGCGGTGGCGGCGATGGCAGACGAATACGCCAGTTGGAAGCCGCGCGAAAACCTCCCGCAGATGATCATGCTTGGGCTGGGCGCGATCGGGCTTTTCATCCTGGGGCTGTTCCCGCAAACGGCGCAAGTCTTCCTCGCAAAACTCCCGTTGATGTTCGAGCACCTGGGTCGATAGAACGGCTCTTGATAACTCAGATTTCTAACCACCTGACACTTTCCTTCATGGACGCTGAAAACGCTGATAAAAAAACTTTTTCGCCTGGTTGTTGAAAAATCAGCGTTCATCTGCGTTTTTCTGCATCCCGTTTTTATAACTGTCAGGCAGGTAGTCAGATTTCATTGAATATCACGGGGAAACCATAAGGCAAAAATTACGTTCCGTGTTCTCTATGAAATCCGCGCACAAAACGGCGACAACAGTTTAGGGTCTTTACGAGTTGCCGTGATGAACCGCCAGTTCCGGCGGCAGTTGCACTGCTGGCGGAACAATCACGGCAATTCCCAGAGAGCCACAGTTTAATAAACAATCTCTTGGAACGGCTACGGTATAATCCTGCTTGATTTCGGAGGAAGTCATGGACTTTGAACAGATCGTTAAACGCATTGCATGGCTGGACGACGAGCATCGCAAAACACGCACAACCATCGTCACGCTTGAAGAACGCATGGCGGCGCTGGAAGGGAACATCGACTCGGTTGCCAAACAGATCAAGCCGCTAAACAAACAGATCGCGGACATCGCATCCACCGCGGCGCGACTGGATCAGTTCGACTCGATCTTCGCCAGGCAACGCGACGACATGAACAAGGCGATCGATGCCATCGAGAAACGGTTCGAGAAACGCGAAAAGGAATTGATCAAGCGGCACGCCCAGGACCTGGAACCGCTGACAAAAGCGATCGAGGCGTTAAAAAAAGCCACCGACCTCAGCGATATCAAGAGACAACTCAAAGCCCTGCCCAACGAAGATATCCGCCTGCAAATCGCCATCAAAGAGTTGCGCCCCCTGATCGACAGCGCCATCCGCGCCGCCGACGATGTCACGCGCTCGCAAAAAGCATTCGAGGAAGCGCGCAAACAGGAAACGAAACGCATCGCCGACCTGCAAGGCGAATTAACTGCGGTCCGCAAACGGATCGACGAGGCGCGCGCCAAAGCCGACCTGAGCTCAGACGGTTTGAAAACCATCGACAGCCGCATGAATGAACTTATGCTCTCCGAATCGGAACGCAAGAGCGCGCAGACCACCTTCATTGAAAGCCAGACCATCGCGCAGATCGACCGTGAGCGCACGTACAAAGAATGGAAGGAAAAATTTGACACGGTCAAACAACAAGCCGAAATGCTCGATCGTCAGATCGTCCAACTCGAGGAGACCCTGCGCTCCGCGAAAAAGGCGCAAGAGACATACAACGAACTCAACACCAAACTCGAGCGGCGCATCAACGAAGTGACCGAGATGCAGCGTCTCACAGAAGACCGCCTGCGCCAGGAATGGGTAACCTTCAAAGCCGACGACCAGAAACGCTGGACGGGCTACACCCTCTCGCAAGATGAAGGCGCAAAAGACGCGCGCCGCGTCATGCAAAAACTGGAAGAACGCATCGACCCGCTCCTCGAATCGATCCAAACCATACAGGACCAAGTCCACCAGACCACAGACGCCACCGAACAACAACTTCAGGAATTGATGAACGTGGCACACGAGTGGCTGTCGGCATACGAGCGCATCATGGGGCACGGCAAAGCAACGAAGAAAAGCAAGAAGTAAAAAAACAAGTTCGATCCTTCGTCACATCCCTCCTCTTTCTTCTTTCATAGCCAAAGAAAGAGGAGAGAGGAAAGATTTTATTTTCATGCGAGTCATCGGAACAGCCGGTCACGTCGACCACGGGAAATCCACGCTCATTGCCGCGCTCACAGGCGCGCACCCCGACCGCCTCAAAGAAGAGCAGGCGCGCGAAATGACCATCGAACTTGGATTCGGCTGGCTCACCCTGCCGAACGGTGAAGAGATCGGTATCGTGGACGTGCCAGGGCACCGCGACTTCATCGAAAACATGCTGGCAGGCGTGGGCGGCATAGACGCCGCATTGCTCATCATTGCCGCAGACGAGGGCGTGATGCCACAGACGCGGGAACACCTCGCCATTTTGGACCTCTTGGAGATATCCGCTGGCCTGATCGTGCTGACCAAGTGCGACCTCGCTTCAGACCCAGGGTGGCTTGGTCTGCTCTCAGCCGACATTCGCGCCATCGTGAAGGACACCGCCCTGCAAGACGCGCCCATCCTCCGCGTTTCAGCAAAAACAAAAACAGGACTCGACGATCTACTCCTCAACCTCCAGTCTCTCTTGCAAACTAAATCTGCCCGCCCCGATCTCAATCGTCCCCGCCTGCCCATCGACCGCGTCTTCACTATGAGCGGATTCGGCACGGTGGTCACTGGCACGCTGAGTGACGGACAATTATCCACCGGCGATGAAGTCGAAATCCTGCCTGCCGGAATCAAGGGGCGGGTGCGCGGTTTGCAGACTCACAAGAAAAAAGAGGAAATCGCCATCCCCGGTTCGCGCGCGGCGGTGAACATCTCCGGCGTGGACGCGGATTCCATCCGACGCGGAGACGTGCTCGCCCGCCCGAATCAATATCAACCCGCCCGCAGGCTCGACGCGCGCTTTCGATTGCTCAAAGACGCGACAGCCTCGCTCAAGCATAACGATGAAGTGAAATTTTTCATCGGCGCGAGCGAAACCATCGCCATGCTTCGTTTGCTTGGCGCGGAGGAAATACAGCCCGGCAGTGAAGGTTGGATTCAACTGGAATTACGGGACGCGGTTGTTGCGGTTCGCGGCGACCGATACATTCTGCGGCGTCCATCGCCTGGCGAAACACTGGGCGGCGGCAGAATCATGGATCACCAGCCGAAAGGCAGGCACAAACGCTTCGACGAATCGGTATTGAAATCACTGGAAGCGCTTGCGCAAGGCTCGCCTTCTGATATTTTGCTCGAAGCCGCGAACGCGCTGGGCATCGCTCCAGTCAAAGAGATTGTTGCGCGTTCGAGGCTTGAAGCGACAAATGCGGAAACAGCGCTGAACGAATTACTTCTTATCAATTCCCTTTTACCTCTTGAAGAAGGGTTGCCCGCCGCATCCAGCGATTTGCTGATCGCCAGCCAGTCTCATTGGCAAACCGCGCGCGCCAGGGTGTTGCAAATCGTTTCGGAGTTTCATAAAACTTTTCCGTTGCGGCGCGGCATTCCACGCGAAGAACTTAAAAGCAAATTGAAGTTGTCGCCGCGTATCTTTACTGCCATCCTGGCGCGACTACTTGCGGATCACTCGATCGCCGATCGCTCTTCTACTGTTTCGCTGCCGGGGCATGAGGTCCGCTTCACGGAGGGCGAGCAGGCAGCAATTGAGAAGTTGAAGCGCAAGTTCGAGGCGAATCCGTTCAGCCCGCCATCCGTCAAAGATTGCCAGACGGATGTTGGGGAGGATGTTCTCGGCGCGATGATCGAAGGCGGCGAGTTTATGCCAGTGTCGGCTGATGTCATTTTCCGCAAATCTGATTATGATTCCATGAAGGAAAAAATCAAACACATCATCGAAACACAAGGTAAAATTTCCCTCGCGGAAGCGCGAGACGCGTTCAACACCAGCCGTAAGTATGCGCAGGCAGCGCTCGAACATTTCGACGCGATCGGCTTTACCATACGCGACGGCGATTTCAGGAAGATGAGGAACTAATGTGCGGACGATTCACGTTGACGGTTGACCCTGGCGAAGTACAGGAAAAATTCGGCAACTATATATTTCCGAAAAAATTTGCGCCGCGATTCAATATCGCGCCGACCCAGCCCGTGCTGGCGATCCCGAACACGGAAAAGTTCAAGGCGGATTTTTTTGTGTGGGGCTTGATCCCCATGTGGGCTAAAGACCCCGGCGTCGGTAACCGCCTGATCAACGCGCGGGGTGAAACGGTTGCCGAGAAACCATCGTTTCGCGGCAGTTTGAAATACAAACGCTGTCTTGTGCTTGCGGATGGTTTTTACGAATGGAAATCTCAGCCCGGCAAGAAAACGAAAACGCCGTTCTACATCCACATGAAAGACCGCCAGCCGTTCGCTATTGCCGGCTTGTGGGACACTTGGAACAGCCCGGATGGGGCTTCGATCAAAACCTGCGCGCTTATTACCACCGGCCCAAACGAGTTGATGGAAATGATCCATGATCGGATGCCGGTGATCGTACACCCGCGCGATTACGCCAAATGGCTCGACCCTTCGCCGCAGACGCCCGATCAACTGCATCCCCTTATCAAACCTTTCCCCGCTGAAATGATGGACGCGTACCCGGTCAGCGCGCTGGTCAACAAGGCGTCGAACGATAAGCCCGAGCTGGTTGTGCCGGCGAAGTAGTTTTCAGCCGCGCGTCTTTGCCTGCCTCCACAAATCGACAAGTAAACCAGTTGGAAAACCCGGTTCTTGACACAGTTCCAAGAACTTTCGTAAGGTATTGAGTATTCCGTTGGTAAAACAACTTCAGCCCTTGAAACTTTCGCCACAAACGCACTGCAAGATTCAGGCGGCTTGCAAAGCGGCAAAATGAATTTTGCCGTACGAGCCGCGTTATGATTCATCAACTACGATTATCGCTTGCTGGACGATTCCCGGCGCTGACCTCGCGCGACTTTGCCATTTTCTGGCTGGGGCATCTGCTCTCGTTGGTGGGAACATCCATGCAGAACACCGCCCAGCCTCTACTTGCCTATCGCCTCAGCGGACGCCCGTTTGATCTGGGCTTGATTGGGTTTGCGTTCGCCCTGCCGACTTTTTTTCTGGCGTTTCCCTCCGGTGTCTTAGTCGAACGATGGGACAAGCGCAAAACGGTCATGATTCTGCAAGCGGTGATGATGGTCGAGACGCTCGTTCTGGCATTCCTCACCTTAACCGGCAGAATCGAGATCTGGCATATCATTGTTCTTTCGATGGTGTTGGGGGTCGCCACAACCTTCGAGATCACGGCGCGGCAGTCTATGCTCATTGAACTGGTTGGCAGTGAATATCTGCCCAACGCCATTGCTTTGCAATCGACGGCTTTTAACATGTCGCGCGTGCTGGGTCCTGCTTTGGCGGCTCCGTTGCTCCTGATCCTTCCCTCCAATGGAGAGGGTTGGATATTTCTGTTGAACGCGGTAAGTTTCGGAGCGATCCTCATCAGTTTGTTTTCGGTCAAGTTGACGCACAGAGTGGAACTGATGCCGTCGAATCAGTCGATTGCCCGTGATTTTCTGGATGGAGGCAAGTACATCCTTGCGCATCGCAACATTGCGGCGATTATTTTGCTCGCCGCCATCTTAGGTCTTTTCGGAATGCCGGTTATGCAACAGATTCCCGTGCTGGCAAAAGATGTTCTCGCGCAGGTCGGAGATACCAAATCCATTGTGGATGCGCGCAATAGCGCGTTATATCTCGCGTTGGGGTCGGGCGCATTAATAGCGGCTTTGATGATCGCGTTCAATAATTCCGCGCATCAGAGAGGAGCGCGACTCTTGATGGGCGAAGCGGCGTTCGTCGTTGGATTAATAGGCATTGCGTTTTTGAGTCGGCTTTGGTTCTCGATCGTTCTGGTCGCGTTGATGGGCTGGGGCGGCGTGACGCAATTCGCCACCATGAATACCCTGCTCCAAACACAGGTATCGAATGAATTACGCGGGCGCGTGTACAGCGTGTACCTTTGGTCGTTTCAGGGAATTGCTCCGTTTGGAAGTTTGCTGATCGGGTGGATGACGCAAAACCTATCCCTTCCAACCACCGCGATGGTCTGCGGATTTGTTTGCTTGATCGGGCTGGGCGGGATTCAAGTGTTTTTTCCAGCCGCGCGCAGGTCGGCGGCTTAACGTCAGGTTAGTGTTCGGGCGGCGTGGTTGACTTCGATTTTTTAGGCGTGTTATGATGATTTTGAACAAAAAACTATGAGCAATAACGAAAAGCGCGGGATATTCGCGCGCATTACTGAAACACTGGTTGGCATCGGGCTGGGCGAATCATTCTTTCGCGTCGGAACGCTGATCTTATCGGTGGCATTGATCGGCGGGGTCATCTGGCTTGCGCGAATATTCTTCGCGCAATACATCCCTGCCGGGGCGGAGGCGGCTTCTCAGGCAACTGAGGCGCCTATACTTGTGGCGGGAATCGAATCCATCGGCGGGGAAAATTCGTTTGGCGGAGTTCCGCGTCTTGCGCAGGTGCATACCACGATCCCTTCACGCCCGCGCGAGAAGGTGATCGAGTACACCGTTGTTGAAGGCGATACGATCTTTGGCATTGCCCAAAATTACGGGTTGGAACCGCAAACCGTTTTGTGGAGCAATTACTACACGTTGCTCGATAACCCCCATTCGTTGAAGCCTGGGCAGGAGTTGAGTATCCTGCCCGTCAATGGGACGTATCACGAATGGCAACAAGGCGAGGGGTTGAACGGGGTTGCAAAATATTACGGCGTGACCCCAGAAGACATCATCAATTTTGCGCCGAACGAGCTGGACCCCGCCACCATTGGCGATCTCGCCGCTCCGAACATCACGCCGGGCAAATGGTTGATCGTGCCGGGTGGGAAACGCGAGTTCATTTCATGGAGCGCCCCGCTCGGTGTGACGCGCGAGAACCCCGCCTCGGCGCGCGTGCTGGGACCGGGCGCGTGCGAACCGGTGACGGGGGGCGCAGTGGGCTTTGGAACATTCGTATGGCCCGCGAGCCAGCACAGCCGTTCTGGTTTTGATTATTCGCCCGGCACAAATCACTGGGGCATTGATATTGCGGGCAACGAAGGCGAAGGAGCATACGCGACCGATGCCGGCGTGATCGTGTACGCGGGCTGGAACAACTACGGTTACGGCAACATGATCATGGTGGATCATGGGAATAACTTCCAGTCATTGTACGCGCACCTCAGCGGCATCAGCGTGGTATGCGGGCAAAGCGTCGGGCAGGGAGACCTGATCGGCATCATCGGCAATACGGGGCGTTCGAGCGGTTCGCATCTGCATTTTGAGATCCGCGCCATCTCATCATGGGTCAACCCCTGGGATGTGTTGCCGCCCCCGTAGCGAAGGAAACAAGCAGACGCGTAAATGGCGTCTTGCCGAAGAACTTTATCTCGGCTATAATGCCGTCACTCTGCGCAAGGTAAGGGCGCTTAGCTCAGTTGGTTAGAGCGCATCTATCACACAGATGAGGCCAGGGGTTCGAGTCCCTTAGCGCCCACAAAACGAAAAACGAGTCAAATTGACTCGTTTTTCGTTTTGTATAAGAGAGTAGTAAGAAACCCGACAAAACACATCAAACTTGCTTTATAATTTTCCATCATGGCAATGCGGACAAATGAACAATGGCTAGCAGACCTGAGGGCATCGGGCTTGGAGCGCGAAACCGCTCTCGACGATCTGCGTTCGGTCATTCAAAAAGGTTTGCCATACGCCCTTTCTCGCTGGCTATCTCCCGACCAACCGCAATTCAACGCGCTTGTCGATGAAGTGACACAAGAAACCCTCCTGCGCGTGCTCGACCAACTCGGCACCTTCGAAGGGCGCAGTCAATTCACCACGTGGGTGCACAAGATCGCTGTGCGGATTGCCCTGACCGAACTGCGGCGAAAACGCTGGCGGGATTCCTCGCTGGACGAACTTACGGAAAACGAAGACGCTCCTCCCCCGCCTGGCCTGCTCGCCGACTCCCAGGCCGGACCCGAAACCTCGGCAGAGCGCGCGGACATGCTTGCCCACGTGCGACGCATCATCGAAGAAGAATTGACCGACCGTCAACGCGAAGCGCTCATCCTGCTCGGCGTGCGCGACATGCCGATGGAAGACGCGGCAAAAAAACTCAAGACCAATCGCAACGCCCTATACAAACTCCTGCACGACGCGCGCGTCCGCCTCAAAAGCCGACTCTCAATGGAAGACATCGCCCCAAATGAAGTCCTTGCCCTCTTCGAGCAAAAGTAAGATAGACCCAAGCCTGACCGTCTTACAAATCGGAACTATGAACATCAAAGACCTTGTCAACCGCGTCCGCGCCAACCTGGGCAAGAAGCAGGAGATCCCCAACGATGCCGTGCTCGGCTTCCTACGCGTGTTGGAAAACCTGCCCGCAGAAGAACTTACCTGCGATGAAATCTACACCCAACTAGACGAATACGTGGAGCACGAAGCGCACAGTCACGACGCCGCCCACCTCATGCCGCTCATCCGCGAGCACCTCGACCTGTGCCCAGAGTGCTGTGAAGAATACGAGGTTCTGCTTGATGTGGTGAAAAAGACCGACGAAACATAAACATGGTTTACGCCAAATTTAGTTTTGGGATGCAGAAAACGCTGATTCACGCTAAGCAAAGCAAGAATCAGCGTTTTCTGCGTAAATCAGCGTCCCGTTTAATTTCGGATAAAGCCTATGATTGTGCGTGAAATAACTTTTCCCCCGCGCGGATCGGCGCCTTCAAGCGGTTTTCGGCGGGCGTGATCGGGCATGACCACATCTCGTTATAGGCGCAATAGGGGTTATAAGCAATGTTGAAATCAACAAGGAAGCGGTCGCCGGGCAACGGCTCAGGCTCAAGGTAACGCCCGGCGGGATATGTCTCCGTCTCCGCGAGCGAATCGACGAACGGGAGGAAAAAACCATAATTCGCCTGATAGATCGTGAGTTCGGCATCCTGCCCCTCCGCCTGAAATTTAAAACGCCCATAACGAACATATTCCTGCGCCCCGCCAGTGGAGGTTTGCATCACAATCGGCGCCTGCTCGGAAAAACGCTCCACTTTCACTTCAAGCCTCAGCGCGTCATTCTCGTCAAAATAATTCAACCCGTGAAAATCGCTCTTTTGTTCCGGGGTCAGCGGGCTTTGCGGATGCCGCGCAAAGTATTCATCCTTTTCCCTGCGAAAGTCCAGTAGTTCGCTCATTTCATCTCCAACTCGTTTTAATCTCTAGAATGGAGATTGAGCCAAATTCTTACACCCTCTTGCACAATTCATTTCCCTGTGCTATCGTTACTTTTACATGTCGAATAAAACTGTGCTCATTATTGAAGACGAGGGCGACGCCGCCGAACTATTCGCCGAGATGATGCGCGTCAGCGGCTTTCGCGTGCTAAAAGTTTCGAACAGCGCGCCCGCCATCGACCTGATCGCCACCGAAAAACCCGACCTCATCATCCTCGATATCATGATGCCCGGTATCTCCGGGCTGGACATTCTGCACCACGTGTACCACGACCCCAGCCTGACGAACATACCCGTCGTTGTCGTATCTGCCAAAGGCACTCCCGCCGATATCAAACGCGGATTAGAAGCCGGCGCAAAGATTTACCTAACCAAGCCGGTCGGGTTCCAGGAATTGAAAGAAGCGGTGACGCGCATCCTCGGCGATTGACTTTATGAGCCTGCTCCGCGCCTTCACTGCTATCGAAATTCCCCGCGCGATCCAACTCGCAATTTGGCAGGCTACCTCCCCGCTCCGCAATGAACTCGGCTCGCGCATCCGCTGGACGCCGCCCGAAAACATCCACCTCACCCTGAAATTTCTTGGGGATATTTCACCCGCCAGCGTGGATGATCTGGCGCGCGCGCTCCGCGCCGCAGTGGAAACGATCCCAGCATTCGACATCCAGGTGGGCGGATTCGGCTCCTTTCCCAATTTCAAGCGGGCGAGTATCTTGTGGGTGGGCACCCAGCCCCCAACGGAGGTGGACGCGTTGTACCGGGAGGTCGAGTCTGCGTGTGGGCGGTTGGGATTCGCGCCAGAATCCCGCGGTTTCTCCCCGCATCTCACAATTGCCCGCGTCAAAGCGGATGGTTCTGCGGCTGACCGTAATAAAATCCTCCGTCTGCTCGAAAGCACGACAATTGACGTACTTGGCGCTGTAAGGGTAGACTCAGCGCATCTATTCAAAAGCGATCTAAAACCATCCGGCGCAGTGTACACAAAATTATTTTCCGCGCCGCTACGCGATGTTATGCTGAGCGAACCGAAGAGTCTCCCTCCACCAAACGGAGGCTCTTCGCCTTCGGCTCAGAATGACACAACCCTATGAGGTGAAACCTGAACGCACTCGAACTCGCACACAAGATCATCGAAGCCCTGGAAGATAAAAAAGCCGAGGAGATTCTGCTTCTCGATATCAAAGATATTGCATCGTTCACAGATTATTTCGTTATATGCAACGGCACCAGCGACCGCATGTTAGACGCGCTCGCCAAAGGAGTGCTCGAAGCGACAAAATCGGATTACAAAAAAAAGGGGCGCATCGACGGGCGTTCACGGGAGGGCTGGCTGGTGATGGACTTCGGAGATGTCGTCGTGCATCTCTTCTCTCCCGACCAGCGCGAGTATTACGATCTCGAAGAACTGTGGAGCGACGGCAAGGTGTTGTTGAAAGTGCAGTAATGCGCGCATATTGCCGTACGACGCTATCTTACACGTGCGACTGGAAAACTCATCCATGAACAAACGATTTTCGACCCTGCTATCGATCGGTTTGATGTTTTCAATCGGGCTGGCTGGTTGTGGCGCGCCGCAAGGAGAAGACCCATCCGCGACGGAATCTGCGCCTGTCATCCCGGTAGACGACAGCGCGCTCACCTCTTCGGCTGAAGTGGTGGCTGAAAAATGGGCGAGCCTTGCCTTTATGGTCGGCGCGCAGACAGTGGATATCAAAGTTCGCGTGGGGGATGCTGTAAAGAAGGGCGAGCTCCTCGCCTCGATGCCAGAGAACGCCCTGCCCCAAAATCTCATCAATGCGCAGGCAGACCTCGTCCTTGCGCAACAATCTCTCGACGAATTACTCGCCTCTGAAACCGCGTTGGCGCAGGCGACCATCGCGCTCCGCGCCGCCCAGAAAGCGTATGACAAGGCGTTCGACTACCGCGACTCGCTGAACGACCCCATCACGATCACCGAGGTCACCACCAAAGTGGAAGACACTCCGTTTGGGAAAGTGGAGGTGCCGGTCACGAAAGAATACCAAGGATACGCGGATAAGGAAACGATCGCCAAAGCTGAGGAAGACCTCGTGCTTAAAAAAGGATTGCTCGACGACGCGCAACGCAACCTGGACCGGCTCGCCAACATCGAAAACTCCCCGGATGTGATTGCCGCGCAAACACGCATCGCCGCGATCGAAGCGGTCTTGAGTCAATCTAAATTATTCGCGCCCTTCGATGGCGTGGTCGTGGAAACCTACGTAAACACCGGAGAACTGGTTTCGCCGGGAGCGCCGGTCGTGTTGATCGCCGACCTGACAACCCTTGAAGTGCAAACCACCGACCTGAACGAGGTGGACGCGGCGCGCGTCCAAATTGGCGACCCGGTCAGCGTCACGTTTGACGCGTTGCCGAATACGGTGGTCACCGGCAAAGTATCCAATGTCTCCTTGAAAAACGCCCCGGGTTCCGGCGTGTACTTTAACGTCACGATTTCACTGGATGAGATCCCCGAACAGTTACGCTGGGGCATGAGCGCGTTCGTCGAAATTCAAGCCTCGCGTTAAAGGGTTAAATGCCGCCCTGATAATAGGTTACAAAATCTGATAATCTTCTTGTGAGTTATCAGATTTCTGTTTAAAATTTCAGAGCCCGTCAATATTTTTTCAAAAGGAGATGCAATCCCATGGTGACCGTTGGACTGTACTACGATGTAATCCTAGGCAAGGAAAAGATATTCGAAGAGGCAGTGGATAAGATCCTCGAACTGCTTTCAAAAACCCCAGAGCACGTGAACAGTTATCTGTATCATCGCGTGCGCGAGCCTAACTCGTACGCGATCATTTCAGAATGGTCATCGAAGGATGCCTTCAGTTCCTTCGTGCAGAGCGATGTTTTTAGGCAGGTGACCAATTGGGGCAAGGCGGAACTTCTCGTGCGACGCCCAAGCCACAAGGTATACGGTCACGAACGCGACATGCGCTAGCCGCATGAACATCCCATGAACACAACATCCTCCGAAGCGGCGGCACAGGCAGGAACAGAAGCGACGTATCGATTCGCGCGCCTCTTGCGGCTGGCAACGTTTCAAATCGGTTCCGCGTTGGGAGACATCCTCGTCACCAGTGTTTGGAACCGCATCATGATCAACGAATTGGGGCTGAATGCCGCGCCGGTAGGGTTGCTCATCGCCCTGCGTTATCTGCTCGCACCCCTCAGCCTGTTGGCAGGATATTGGTCCGACACCCGCCCGTGGCTGGGGTTTCATCGGACGCCGTACGTGTGGGGCGGACGATTACTCATCGTCCTTTCGTACCCATTGTTGCCTCTCAGCCTTTCGCGTTTCGTCGCCGATCGAAACGATTCAAGCGGCTGGCTTATCGCCATCGCCTGCTTCTTGATGTACGGCACCGGAACGTTGCTCTCCGGGGGAAACTTCCTTGCCCTCGTGCGAGATTCCGTTCCCAAACAACGACAGGGATTTGCGGTCAGCGTCATGGAAACCGCGCTGATCCTCATGTTCCCTATCGCGGCGATCAGCCTCGGCAGAGCCATGCGCGAATTCAGCCTCGAAGCATTCTGGTCGGTATCGTTGACAGTCATGGCGGTTAGCGCGTTCTTCTGGTTCTTTGCCGTTGCGGGGGTCGAACGCAGGTTTGCCAGCCCGCGCGCGGGTAAGGCGGAATCCACGCTTCTGTTTGGCAAAGCGCTCCGCGCAATCTGGCAGGATTTGGACACCCGCCGCTTCTTCGCCTTCCTGGCAATCGCCACCCTCGCCGCATGGATGCAAGAGGCGATCCTCGAACCTTTCGGCGCGCAAGTGCTTGGGCAGGATATCGAACAAACCACGCGCTACTCTGCCTATTGGCAGACAGCCACCGTGATCTTCCTGATCGGATGCGTCGTCCGCTTCCGCAAACGACCGGCAGAAAAAAATATCCGCCTGACGAAGATCGGGCTGGGAATCATGGCGGCAGGGATGGCTGTCCTTGCGCTTGCCGCGTTTGGCGCGCAATTGCGTTTACTGCAACTCTCCTTGTTGATCTTCGGCGCCGGCTTCGGTTTATACACCTTCGGCGCATTCAGCCTGCTCGTTGCCATGACCTCCGACTCGGAAGCCGGCATGTATCTCGGCTTGTGGACGATCTGCGTTCTCCTCTCGCGTGGGGTTGGCATCGCCCTCGGCGGCATTTTCCGCGACGTGTTTCTCTCCCTCACAGGTTCGCCAACCACAACCTACGGCTTGATCTTCCTGTTTGAAGCCGTCGGGCTGGCGGTTTCCATCTACGCGCTCGCCCATGTGGATGTAGTCGGGTTTGGGAAACGCGTCGGGCGCATCGCCGCCGCCTCCGACCTTTCCACCGCTGAACTCGGTTTATAACCATGCCGATCCTTGAAGCCAAAGCCCTGAGAAAAATTTTTCAGTTAGGCGAGCACACCGTCCACGCGCTGGATGGCGTGGATTTCGCCATCGAGAAAGGCGAGTTCGTCGCGCTCATGGGCAGGAGCGGAAGCGGCAAATCCACGCTCCTGCACCTCATCGGCGGGCTGGACCGCCCCACCGACGGCGAAGTGACATTGGCGGGCATGCAACTATCCCTGCTCGACGACGACAAAGTGACGCTCGTCCGCCGGCGCAACATCGGGTTCATCTTCCAATTTTTCAATCTATTGCCCACCCTATCCACCGAGGAGAATGTGGCATTGCCTCTCACCATCGACGGCAAGGATTTGAACGCCTACCAGGAGCAAATCTCCACTTTACTTCGTCACGTGGGGCTGGATGGGCGGCGACATCACAAGCCCGATCAACTCTCGGGCGGAGAGCAACAGCGCGTGGCAATCGCCCGCGCCCTGGTCACGCAACCCTCCATTGTGCTGGCAGACGAGCCGACTGGCAACCTCGATTCAAAGAACAGCACAGCCATCATGGAATTATTGCGCCGCTCGTGCGACGAACTCCAACAAACGACCATCGTTGTCACCCACGATCCGCGCGCCGCGGCATACGCCGACCGGGCAGTCTTCCTGCGAGACGGACTCATCGCCAAAGAACTCCGCTTCAAGAAGTCGATCAAGGTGGAGGAGCGTTTGAGCGCGATCCTCAAGACGATGGAAAATCTCCCAGAGCGGAATTAACCGCGCGTCCGAAAAGAAGCGCGGACGAGAACCGAATAACCATCATGATGCAAAATATCCTGCTGGCGATCCGCTCGTTGATTGCCCGCCCCTTGCGCACCCTGCTGACTACATTTGGCATTGTGCTTGGCGTGGCGGTGATCCTCAGCATCAACATCACCAACCGAAGCACGCTTGCCGCCATCACCCGGCTATTCAGCGAATCCTCCGGCAGGACCAACCTGGTGATCACCAATGCCGACTTGACTTTGGGAGGATTCGACGAGGGAATTTTGTATCGCATCGAAACGGTCGCGGGCGTGGATGCCGCCGTGCCGCTCATTCAATCGCAAACCCTGCTTGCCGACGATTCCCAACGCAATGAATTCAATGTCAGTTTCTTCGGCATCGTGCCAGGCGGACTCCTCGTGTATGGCATCGACCCAGCCAAAGACACGCTCGCGCGCGACTACAAGCTCGAAGCGGGGACGTTTCTCACCGAAGACCTCAATGAATTTCACATCGTGCTGGTGCGCGAGTTCGCAGAAGAGAACAACCTGCAATTGGGGAAGAGCGTCACCATCCGCACGCCGGCGGGGAACGCGCGCTTGAAGATCATCGGCTTGATCTCGCGCGAGGGACCCGGTCAGTTGAACAACGGCGCATTCGGCGTCGTTCCGCTTGACACGGCGCAAAAGATATTCGAACGCCCCAACGAACTCGACCAGGTGGATATCCTTGCCGCCGAGGAGAACCGCTCGCCGCAGGAACTGGACGCGCTAAAAGCCAGCCTACAAGACCGTATCGGCGTGCAATATTCAGTCATCTTCCCCGCCACGCAAGGCAAGCGCGTATCACAGATGGTCAGCGGATATCAAACGGGCTTGAATATATTCAGCATCATCGCCATCTTCGCCGGGGCATTCCTGATCTACAACGCTTTTTCGATGACCGTCATCGAGCGCACGCGCGAGATCGGCATGTTGCGCACGCTTGGCATGACGCGCTGGCAGGTGATGAAACAAATCCTGCTGGAGGCGGTCACGCTTTCCATCGCAGGTTCCGCCATCGGCATCGGCTTGGGAATTTTACTCGCGCGCGGGTTAATCCGCGTTACCGAGGTCTTCCTTGCGCAGGACGTGAGCGATGTTCACATCCCCATTTCTGCTTTGTTAACGAGCGCGGGAATTGGCATCCTTGTTACATTACTGGCAACCGTCATTCCCGCATGGCAGGCGGGACGCATCTCGCCGCTCGAGGCGTTGCGCATCCGCGGCAACAGCGACGATACATCCGCGATCCAACGCGGGCTTCGAATTGGCGCGGCGGTCATGCTTGTTTCGCTCATCGTGATCTTCCTGATTCCCATCCCCGAACCATTCGGGAGCCGCATCAACAACATGGCAGTCCTTGGCATGATGTTCGGCGGCGCATTGCTCATCCCCGCTTCGGTTGGGTTGTGGGAACGCTTCACGCGCGCCGCGATCCGTCGCATGTATGGGCGCGAGGGGCAACTGGGAAGCCGCAACATCGAGCGTTCGCGCTGGCGCACCGCGCTCACCGTGGCCGCGCTGATGATCGGCGTGGCAATGATCCTCAGCATCCGCGCCGTCACCATCGCCTTCGACCGCGACATCCGCAGTTGGATCGACGTATACATCGGCGGCGACCTCTTCGTGTTTTCCTCCATCCCCATGCGAAACGATCTACAGGCAAAGTTAGCCGCCGTCCCTGGGGTGGATGCGGTGACTCCCCTCCGCTACCTCGACATCAAGCGCGTCAAACCGGACGGGGAAACTGAGCCGCTCGCCCTCACCGCCGTCGACCCCTTGTCATATTCGCAGGTGACCTCGTTTGCGTTCACTGACAGCGAAGGCGACCCGGCAGACTTCCTTGCCCAACTCGCAGGCGGCGACACCATCTTTGTTTCGAGCGTGCTTGCCGAAAAATATGGGTTGAAGCAAGGCGATATTCTCACGTTGAAAACGCGGCGCGGCGAGCGCGACTTCAAAATTGCCGCCATCGTGGTGGATTATTACAACCGCGGCATGGTGGTGCAAGCCAGTTGGCGCGACTTGAAGCGCTACTTCCAGGTTAACGACGCGAGCGCGTATCTTGTGCAGGTGGAGGCAGGCGCCGATGAAACCACCGTGCAACAACAGATCGATAAACTCTACGGCAAGCGCCGCAACCTGACCATCCAATCGAACCAGACGTTGAAATCGAGCGCGCTCAACCTGATCGGGCAGACCAGCAGTCTATTCGATGTGTTGGCGTTCATCGCCATGATCGTCGCGTCGCTGGGCGTGGTGAATACGATGACCATGAACGTGCTGGAGCGCACGCGCGAACTCGGCATGTTGCGCAGTCTTGGCATGACGCGCTGGCAGGTGACCAAGATGATCCTCGCCGAAGCCCTGCTCATCGGCGTGATCGGCGGCGGGTTGGGATTGCTCTTTGGCTTGTTCCAATCGCGCGTGGTGATCTCCACGGTGAATTCCACTGCGGGCTACGACCTGACGTACATCCTCCCCACGCAGGGAATCATCGTCAGCCTGGTCATCGCGTTGTTCGTCTCACAATTGGCGGCAATCCTCCCTGCGGCGCGCGCGGCGCGTTTGCGAATCATCGAGGCGATTCAATTCGAATGAAATCGTACATCACCTCGCTGGATTCTGAGAGCCAAGCCACAAAATCAGACGTGGGCGGCAAGGGGCTGAGTTTGTTATGGATCGTCCAACAGGGGTTCCGCACCGCGCCGGGGTTCATCGTCACCACAGAAGCCTTCATTGACGGTCAATTCGGAGGCGCGGGACTCCAATCCGAAATCGACGAGGCGATTCGCTCCGCCTATCAACAACTCGGCGGGCGCGTTGCCGTGCGCTCCTCAATGGTCGGGGAAGATAGCGCCGACGCTTCGTTCGCGGGTCAACTGGACACACACCTCAACATCGAAGGCGCGGAGGAGGTTGTAAAAACCGTCCACGCGTGCTGGGCTTCGATGTTGAACCCGCGCGTCAGCGAATACATCAAGCAACATAACGGCGTCTTCGATGTCTCGATGGCGGTCGTTGTGCAACAGATGGTTGAAGCGCGCGCGGCGGGCGTGGCATTTTCCGCCGACCCGATCTCCGGCGACAACCTGGTGATCATCGAAGCGGCGCGCGGCTTGGGAGACGTGGTTGCCTCCGGGATGGTAAACCCGGATCGCTGGGTGGTCTCTGCGGAGGGTCGGATTCTCGACTCGCTCAATAATTCAGCGGACGCGCCCGCGCTCACCGACGAGCAGGCGGTGGAATTTGCGCGCATCGTTCGGCAGGCGGGAGTGAATGCCGGTTCCCCGCAAGATGTGGAATGGGCATGGGATGGGCGCGATTTTCTACTCTTGCAGGCGCGTCCCATCACCACGCTTCAGGACCGGGACACCTATTCGAGGCGGTTTATTTCTGAAATGGTGCCGGGGCTGGTCAAACCGCTGGTGTGGTCGACGACTACCTCCGCCATGGCGGACAATGTCTTTAGCCGCATCTTCGATGAACTGCTCGGCAAGGGCAACGTGGACACTTCGAGACTTGTGCGGCGAATCAACTCGCGGGCATACGCCAATGTGACCTTGCTCGGCAAAGCGTGCGAAAAACTCGGCTTGCCCGCCAATTTCTTCGAGACCATTACGCGCGGCGAAAAACCGACCAACGCTCGCAGGTCGTTTCTCTCTTTTAGCAATATCCCTGAAAAAATCCGTTTGATGCGTTTCGTGTGGCGAAACAGCCGCATCGCGCCCCGCGCCGCAGTTTTCATTGCGCGCCGTCATATGGAACTTGAACCGTTCCGCCGGCTGGATATGTCCGCATTGGGGGTCGAAGAGTTGCTCGCCGCGCTCGAGCAGTTAAAACAATATCACAAAGAAGCGCAGTGGAATGTGTTCGTCACGGCGTTGAATATGAGCGCGCGCAACCGCATGTTGGGGCGGATGGTCCAGCGCCACGCGCCAGACGTGGCGGCAGGCGATCTGCTGAACGGCGCGGCTCCGTCTCATGCGCTTGGCGCTAACCACGCCCTGTTGGATATGGCGAACCTTGTTCGCGGGCTGGATGATGCCGGGAGACAACTCGTTGCCGCAGGGAATGTGAATTCAATTCAAACCGCTTTGAACGCGAGCGCGGACGGCAAACGTCTGCTCGCCGCCATGGAACAGTTCACGGCGCGGTTCGGCTTCCTCAGCGCGAATGGCACAGATTTTTCATTGCCATCCTGGCGCGAGACCCCGTCTATGTTGTGGCAGATGGTGGGCAGGCTCGCCAAACAGCCGCATCCCACATTGACCAACACGGCGGAACGACAGGCAATCGCATTAAAAAAGGTAAAATCGAAACTCAACCCGCTCATGCGCAGGCGGTTCTTGCGCCTGCATGCCGCAACGTTGAACTATATCGACCTGCGCGAACGCGCCAGCCAGTTGATTTCGGAGGACGCGCACCTCATGCGGCGCGTGTATCTTGCCCTGGCAGACCATTTGATCACGCAGGCGAAGCTCCGACAGCGCGACGATATTTTCTTTCTCAGCCGCGAGGAAGTGATTCAACTTGCGCGCGGAACGATGGACGCCGAAGAGGCGAATCGGCTGGGGGCGGCGAGGCAGTTTGAATTGGCGAAGGACGCGGGGTTCGATCCGCCGGAGGTCATTCGCGGGAGCGTATCCGTCCGGCGCAGTGGAAACGTCGAGGGCGAATCGTCCGATGTGTTGACCGGCATCAGCGGAAGCGCGGGTATTGTGCAAGGGCGGGCGCGTATCGTGCGCGACCCGGCCCACGCGCCCCAGGATCTGAGCCGCGAAGATATTCTCATCGTCCCGTTCACCGATGTGGGCTGGACTCCCCTGCTGGCTGGCATCGGCGGCATCGTGGCAGAGACGGGCGGGCAACTTTCGCACACCGCCATCGTGGCGCGTGAATACGGCTTGCCCGCGGTGGTGAGCGTGAAGCGCGCCACACAACGCGTGCGCGAAGGCGAATGGATCATTGTGGACGGCGCGCAAGGGCGCGTATATTTAAATCAGGAGGTTCAATCATGAACACAAGTGTGATCTTGATGGCGGCGGGGATCGGCTACCTCTTCGGCTCGGTCTCGTTCGCGCGCGTGGTGGCGCGGCTCTTTGCGCCGGGCATCGACCCCTCGAATGTGAGACTCGACATCCAAAACACCGACGAGAAATTCCAGGTTGGAGTGACGAGCGCGACCACGCTTTCGATGCAGGGCGGTCCGAAACTCGGCTTTCTCACCGCCGTGCTCGATATGCTGAAAGTGGCATTGCCCACGCTGTTTTTCAAAACGCAATACCCGGGCGAATTTTATTTCCTCGTCACCGCGCTGGCGGGCATGGTGGGGCATGTGTGGCCCGTGTGGTATCGCTTCAAAGGCGGGCGCGGATTGACCGCCGTGTACGGCGCCATGTTCACCGTGGATTGGGTGGGCACGTTCGTCACATTCTTCGGCGGGATGTTGTTGGGCATCATCGTGATCCGCGACCTGCTGGTGGCGTATCTCTCGGGCTTGTGGCTGTTGGTGATCTGGCTGTGGTTCCGCACGCACGAGATGGCGTACGTGTGGTACGGTCTTGCCGCCAACTTGATCTTCCTTTTTTCGATGATCCCAGAGATCAAACAATATCTCGACTTGAGGCGGCGCGGATTCGGCGCGGACATCGGCGAGACGGTGCAACTCACCGGCATGGGACGCGGAATCTACCGCTTCGCCAAGCGATTGAAGCTGATTCGCGACCCCAAGTGAATCCCCAGCCTGTAGTTTTTCTCGGCGGGTTCCTCAGCGTTCCCTCCATCTATGCGGGGGTGGCGCAAGAGATCGAGCGCGTGAGCGGACAACGCGTCTTCATCGTTCAGGCGCGCGCGCATCACTGGCTGACGACGGTCACCGCCGCCGGCTGGGCGCTCGTCATCCGCAAATTGGATGAGGCGGCGCGCGAGGCGGTGAAAACATCCGCCACCGGCAAAGTGACAGTCATCGGTCACAGTTCGGGCGGGGTGATGGCGCGGCTGTACCTCGGCGCAAAACCTTACAGCGGACACATCTTCAACGGCTTGCAATGGGTGGATACGCTGGTCACGTTGGGGAGTCCGCATTACAACCATCGCGGCGGCAGGTTGCGCAACCGGGTCAACGCAATGTACCCCGACGCGTTCTTCGCGCCGCAGGTGAAATATGTTTCTGTGGCGGGAAAATCCGCGCAAGGCAAACGCGACGGCGCCTCTGCGGAACGTCGCATCTATGGCGTGTACAAACGCCTGTGCGGAAACGGCTCCGCGTGGGGCGATGGGTTCGTGCCGCTCGAGTCCGCGTTGTTGAAGGGATCGGAGCAGGTTGTGCTGGACGGCGCGCATCATTTTGGCTTGAAGGGAAAATTGTGGTACGGCTCGCCAAGCCTGGTGGATGAGTGGTGGAGGGTAGTTGGATAGTTAGGTAGTTAGGTGGTTTTGTAGTTAGGGAATTTCTCCCTTGAAAAGGCGATTGTGACACATCGAATGAAAATTATCATGTTCTGGTTGTTGTTGATCGTGATCCTCGGGTTATTCATCACAAATGTTTCTCTGTATCGGGAACTGCGAAAATTCTACGTATTGCTTTACAATTCCCAACTCGACCCGATCGGACTATCTTACTTTCGTGAAGACGCAGGACAAATTACGAGCGATAAGCCAATTGTGGTTTTCTACGGGGACTCAAGAGCCGCGCAATGGGTCGCCCCTCAAACCGACGACTACGCATTTATCAATCGGGGTATCGGCAACCAAACATCGGCGCAAGTGTTGCTCAGGTTCGAGGAGCACATTCAACCGCTCCAGCCCGATGTAATCATCCTCCAGGTTTGCGTCAACGATTTGAAAACAATTCCGCTGTTTCCTGAATTAAAAGGTGAAATCATCTCCGCCTGCGAAAATAACATCGAGGCGATCATCCAAAATTCGCGCGATCTTGATTCCGTTGTCATTCTGACAACGGTCTTTCCAACATCGGGAAAAGTTCCGCTCGCCCGAAAACTCGTCTGGTCGGATGAAGTATATGAGGCAATAGACCAAGTCAATGTCTTCCTTCTGAAGTACCAAGCCGAGGATGTTATCGTTTTCGACTCATCAGGCATGCTCTCAAACTCGGCGGGCAATACGAAAAGCGAATACACGCGCGACCTTCCGCACTTAAACAGCAACGGTTACGACGCATTGAATTCTGAACTTCTGACAATACTCGAAAGTCTAAACGCGGCAAAATGAAATCTCATCGCATCGCTGTCCTTCAAGCATTATTTGTAGTATTCCTCTGGGCGACCTCCTGGGTGTTCGTCAAGATCGGGCTAAAAGATATACCGCCGCTCACGTTTGCGGGGTTGAGATATTTCACCGCCTTTCTCATTCTGGTGACGGTCTTATTTTTCAGCGAAGCAAAACATGAGGTAAAACAATTATCAAAAAGAACCTGGCAGAGATTGATCCTGCTCGGCATCCTCCTGTACGCCGCCACGCAGGGAGCGGTGTTCGTCGCGCTTGCCTACCTGCCCGCCGTGACGACCAACCTGCTGATGAGTTTCAGCGCGATCGGCGTAGCCACGTTGAGTATTTTCTGGCTGGCTGAAAAACCGACGTGGATGCAATGGGGCGGCATCCTTCTGGCAATCGCAGGCGCGATGATCTATTTTCTGCCGGTCGCCATACCTCAGAATCAAATGATTGGCGTGATCGCCGGTCTCATCGGCGTGACGGCGAATGTGATATCGTCCGTTCTGGGCAGGGAGATCAACCGCGCGGAGGCGCATCATCCGCTGGTTGTGACAGTGATCAGCATGGGCGCAGGCTCCATCTTGTTGCTTGTGGCGGGCTTTGGCATCGAGTCTCCGCCAGTGATGAGCCTGCAAGGCTGGGGCATCATCCTTTGGCTGGCGCTGGCGAACACAGCCTTCGCGTTCACGCTGTGGAATCACACCCTCCGCACGTTGACCGCCACCGAATCCAGCGTCATCGGCGGCACCATGATGATCTGGATTCCCATCCTCGCCGTGCTGTTCATCGGAGAAAACATCACCGGCAAAGAGATCATCGGTTTGGTTGTCACAGGCACAGGGACATTGATCGTGCAGCTTCGGAAGCGTCCATCACAAGGCAAGCCAACGGACAAATAGCCGATGTTGCACAGAGAAGGTCTCCGTAACGCGACATTTATGTCGCTCTTGCGCAAACCATTTGAAAAGCGACACGCTTCACAGTCTCGTAGTACAAACTTTACCGCTTAATACCCCTCCCATAGATTTGATAATCATTCCCGCCTAGACGTCTGCCCAAGGCTACTGGAAGAGGCGGGAGTTTTTATATTTGGCTGTACAAGCAAGTTGCACAACCGGGCAGAGAGCCAGCCAGTAATGCCGCGATGTTTATCGTTGAGATAGAACATACTTCTGGCATAAAACATCGTCAAAACTGTGGAAGAGCGCCACCCGAAAACCAATATTGTTGTTCCTGTTGTTCGGGTGGTTGTTGTTGCGGATCACAACACGCGCGTTGTCTTCATTGTTGTTCCACGAGCCGCCGCGCAGACCCTTTGACTCTTGCCCAGAGATTCGCGTATGCCGCGAAAGCCCTCAAACCAATTTCAGCCACGCGCCCAGTAGATTCCCAACCTCCTTCAATTGCCGAATCGCGTGTTCGTATTGCCGAAGTGTAATAAGATTTTGATCGCGCGAGAACCGAAGCCAGACGCGCAGTTGTTCCAGTTGAATATCTGCCTGGTGAAGTTTATTGCGGCGGGAATCTGCCTTCGATTTTCCCGCCGCCACCAGCGAATCTTGAAACCCCAACGCCAGTTGTTGAATGCGCTCGGATAAGGTGAAGCGATAGGCGCGAGGAAATTTTTGCACTTGCGGGATCAACCAGAGCAAAAAATCGTACGTTCGCGCAAAAAGCGGAGATTCATTCATAGCCGAACCCCTCCCAACACGGCGCGGCGCAAACCCCAACTATCCGCGTAGCGGACGTGATTGATCCAGCCTTGCACGCTGGCATTCAATTGTTCGAAAGAAAAACCGCCCGTGGAATATCCTTCCAGCAGGCGGCGCAGTTTGCGGCGGAAATGAACGACCTTGCGGTGTTTGACTCGGCGGAATTCGGGAAAGATACGAAACCCCAAAAACGGAATCCCCGTTCGCGTTGGGAAAATTTGCGCGCATTCTTCATGAAGCGTCAGGCGCAAAGCCGCCACTTTTTGAATGACCGCGTTTCGCCATTGCGACAGTTCTTGTTTGCTATTCGAGAACAGAAGGAAATCATCCACATAACGGACATAGGCGGGACATTTCAACTCGCGCTTGACGAAATGATCGAAGCCATTGAGATACACATTCGCCCAGAATTGGCTGGTGAGGTTGCCGATGGGAAGTCCGCGCGGACGATTCGCCGAAAGGAGATCGTCGCCCTCGAAAAATTCCATCTCGTATTCCTCCGCAAGCACGCCGACGCCGCTTTGCAAAATCTGGTCGCACAGCCATAGCGAATTTTCATCGCGGATCAGGCGGGCGAATTCAGCGCGTAAAACTGCGTGGTCAATCGAGGGGAAGAACTGCTTCACGTCGCACTGCAAAACGAATGCATATTTTCTAGCGTACTCTTGGGCGCGATCCAACGCGCGGTGTGTGCCTTTGCCCACGCGATTGGCGTAACTATCGAAAATGAACCGCCGTTCCCAGATCGGCTCGATCACGTTGCACAGGGCGTGATGCGCCACGCGGTCGCGGAACGGCGCGGCGGAGATCAATCTCTTTTTGGGGTCGTGGATATAAAAACTGTGATACGCGCCCGGTTTGTAGGTGAAGGTTTGCAGTTCCTCTTGCAAATTCAAGAGTTCATCATCTTGAATTCGTTCGAACGTGGCGGGTTGCGCCCTGCCGCGTTTGCCTTTACGCGCTTTACGATATGCGATATACAGATTTTCGAAATCGCATATCTGAGGATATAAATGTTTATACGTTTTCATTTTTCTCCTTTTTGTTTTTTTTGTAACTGCTCAGGCATGTCGTTGCGAGAAGGGCTCTTGCTCGCCTGCCCCGATGTTTTTTCGGGGTCCCGCCGAAGCAATCTCCCGGGATGGGGAGACTGCTTCGGCAAAACCAAGAGACCCTCGCAGCGACATGTTCCGAGGCTGAGTAGCTACAAAAAAAACCTCTCCAACGGAGAGGTTTTTTTTACCAGCCTGAAATAAACGGCTCCCACTCTTGATACTCATTCAAATGTTTTCCGAAAATATACGCCGCATTGGC
>CASGHD010000036.1 GCA_949319575.1 uncultured Anaerolineales bacterium
TGTGGAGTCTTGTAAAGTCATACCTCTCGTACCTTAACATTGTCTCAAAAAGTCGTACCGCCCAAGAAGCGGCTTAATTCCATTTCGCGCCACGCTTGGCGAGAGAAAGGCAAAGCCAATTGATAAACGGGAAGTCTGGTCAAGAGAGTCAACTCGCCCATCAAGTCGGTTTTGGTCAATCCTTTGGATTCAAAACGCCGGATTTCATCAGTGCCAAGTTTGTGGGCGATAAACTGCACATGGGCCGGATCGAAGGTAATCTCGACGGTTGATTTGGCGCATTTGCGCCCGGCATTGTAGCGTTGCAATCCAAGCCAAAACTCTCCATGACAGCTGGTTTCCCGAAACCAACGGCCCTGAGCCAAAAGAGTGTACACCCGTTGCAGGTCCAACATTTGCTCTTCCCATTCAGGGCGATAGGGTCTGCCTGAGTGGACGGCTTGGGGATAGGCTTCCAACGGCGCTTGGTAGTGCAGGCTCCGAGAAGGATAACGCGTGTTCAGGAACTCACGACGCTGACTCAATCCTTGCCACAGAGCAGTGAGGTCAGTCCAAGTTTGTCCGATGATTGTCTGGGCGCTCATAGTCTGGTGGTTGCGCTCAATCCTAGCATGTTCCAATGGCGGCGCCTTCTGGATGAAAACAACTTGAACATCCAAGGCAGTCAGCCAAAGGTGCAAGCGGGATGGATAAGGCGCTACGCTGGTATTGTCAAAAAAGGCGCTGTCATGATCCAGCGAGATGCGCAAGGGCAAGCCATAATCCAGAAACGCCACTCGCAACACCAACTGGTAATCCCTGCCATCCAGACTTCTCGCTCCCAAGTGAGGATAACTGCCGATTTTCAAGCGGCTGACAACGTCAATGAGATTCACCACACTGACCTGACCAAGTGGCTCCACTGGTTGAGCGCCTTGAGCGTCCATTTCCCATTCCTCATGTACCTGCTTGGCTTTTGGAGCATTGGCGGGCGGCAACCCGGCACGCCGTTGATAGGAACGAGCCAAATCTTTGGCTTTCAAGAAGGCTGCGACTTGCGCCCGACCGGGCAAGCGCAAGCCCAGGAAACGCGAATCGCCAGCCAACTCTTCCACCAAAGTGACAGGTCCCCAACCAGGATGGGTTTTACGCATTTTTTCCAACACGTCTTGCATTTGTGGAGAGAACGTGCTCAGTGGTCCTCCTCGTGGCCGTCCCATCCGAGACAACAGGCCGTCTTCACCATTTTTCTGATATGCCCGACGCCACTTCCGCACAGTCCATTTCGACCAGCCCAGTGTCTTGGCAATCTCAGCGTCCGTTTGTCCGCTGGCAGGTTTGCTCGCACAAGCAAGCCGTTCTCCATGCATCATGACTTTTCCATGCCGTGGCATATGTTCCTCCTTGATAATCACAGAGCCTTCCTGCCAAGGATACACATGACCGCCTGCAAAAGCCAACTTCGGTGCGGTACGACTTTTTGAGACAATGTTTAAGGTACGAGAGGTACGACTTGATCAGACTCCACACGGTTTCATTCGTGGACGGTTATCTAAACCCGCGGGGAGTTTTTTATGAGATACCTGTTTTTCAAATGGTTTCCCGCTATGTTGACGATGGCGGTCATCTTTTGGTTTTCCTCCCAGCCTTCGAGTGAAATCCCGAACTTCGGTTTAATGGATCGGATCATCAAGAAATCGGGACATGTCTTTGAATATGCCGTGCTTTCATTTTGGATTTGGCGCGCGATGGGTTTTCAGCAAGAGCGTCGCTGGCTGGTATGGCTGATCGCAATTCTCTACGCCGCGACAGATGAATATCATCAATCGTTTGTGCCTGGGAGATTTCCGTCTGTATGGGACGTGGCAATCTTCGATAACGCAGGAGCGTTGATTAGCCTGTGGGTCACTCAGCGTTACTTAAACAAAAACGACCAGAACAACTCCGCCTGATCGCTATCATTGACCAATCTCCAATCTCTCACAGGACAGCCCAAAGGCGCCTTGGTGTTGGAAGCCGTCCGCGAATATTCACGAATACTCGAATGGTTGCGCCGCGAATTCGCGTGTTCGATGTTTTTATTCGTGGATGGTTTACCCTGCCGATCAGCCCATTTACGAACCTTGCGCTGTAATACTAATCCTCTATTTTGATTACCGTACACTTTCAAAATCAGGACGCTGATTCACGCTGAAAACGCAGATTTTTTCTTTTTGAATCAGCGAAATCAGCGTTTATCTGCGTCCCAAAACCATTGTGTCAGGTAATCAGTCCTCTATTCCTCTATTTCTCTCTTTCTATTTACTCAAACTCCAACTCCAGCTCCTCGTCATCCTTCCAGTCCTCGTTGCGATTGATCTCGATGTCGCTGAACAACCCTTCCTGGCGCGCGTCAATGTGATAGCGTTTGATGAGTTCGAGCATCGCCAAAAATGTGACGACGATCTCCAGCCGCGACGCGCCGTCGTTGACCAATGCGCTGAACGTGGAGCGTTGCGCATCTTTCATGATCTTGGCGATCATGTCAATCTTTTCGCGGATGGTCACGCGCGGCGGAGCGATGATCGTCCCAAGCGGTTCTTTTGATCTTCCTTTTGCAAATGCCGATTCTGCCGCGCTCGCCAATTTTTCGAGCGTGAGATTCGACAGGTCGAGTTTCGGTTCCACTTTCGGCGGCGGGGCGATTCGCAGATACGTCCGCAAATTTGCGTCTTGTCGCTTGTACATCCAGCCGCCGATCTCTTTGAACCGTTTGTATAACTTCAATTGGTCAACGAGCGCGAGTCCCGCGTCTTCTTCGCCTGCCTCACGGGCGGGCGGTCTCGGCAATAGCGCTTCGGATTTTATTTGCAACAACTTCGCCGCGATCACCAAAAACGCGGAGATTTCATCCGCATTCAATTCTTCCATGCCGTTGATGTACGCGAGATATTGATCCGTCACCAGCGCGAGCGAAACGGCGGTGACGTCCAATTCAGCGCGTTCGATCAAGTTGAGTAATAAATCGAGCGGTCCCTCGAATACGGGCGTTTGGACGGTGTAGTTCAATTGTCGTCCGAGCAGGTTTTCCATAGAGCGTGATTATATCTGAGACCTCACAGGTTTTCAAAACCTGCGAGGTCTACTATAATCTTTGTATGTCAAAACTAACCCATCTCGACGAACACGGCAACGCGAAGATGGTGGATGTGAGTCACAAGCCCGACACCGAACGGATCGCCATCGCGCGCGGTGAAGTGCGCATGAAGAAAGAGACGCTGGACTTGATCCGCGCCGGGCAGATTCAAAAAGGTGATGTCCTCACCGTCGCGCAGATCGCGGGCATCACCGCCTCAAAACGGACCTCCGACCTGATTCCGCTTTGTCATCCTCTCCCACTCTCGAAGGTGGATGTCAAGCTGACGCTTGACGATTCGCTCCCAGGTGTGATCGTCACCGCCACGTGTAAAACCGTCGGCAAAACAGGCGTGGAGATGGAAGCGCTGACCGCCGTCTCTGTCGCCGCGCTCACGGTGTACGATATGGCGAAAGCGGCGGAGAAGACGATGAGGATACAAAATATTCGGTTGATTGAGAAGCACGGCGGGCAATCAGGCGATGTGGTGAGTGAGGAAGCGTAGACAAGTAGACAGGTAGAAGATGAAATTAGATGCGATAAATTTTCAAAATAAATTATCGAAATTTTCGGAACATTGGTCTCCGAAGATTATTGCTCAAATGAATGATTACCAATTCAAGGTTGTCAAGGTGCAGGGAGAATTTGACTGGCACGATCACCCCGAAACGGACGAAACCTTTTTGGTATTGAAGGGCATGCTCGATATTCACTTTCGCGCGGGGCATGTGACGTTGAACGAAGGCGAAATGTATGTTGTCCCCAAAGGCGTGGAGCATAAGCCGATTGCCAATGATGAATGTCACATCCTGCTGGTCGAGCCTGCGGGTACGGTTAACACGGGCGAAGTCGTCAGTGACAAGACAGCGCCGAATGATGTTTGGATTTAGAGCTGTAACGCGACCCTTCGATAAACTCAGGACAAGCATTTATGTCGCTCTTGGCTGGGCGAAGCCTAAAAAGCGAGATGTATCACAATACAACTTCTACTCGATAAAGTGAGTTAAGTACAATGAACCATGTGAAATTACTTTTCTTCGCCACCCTCCGCGAGCGGATGGGAATCAAAACGCTTGATTTGGATGTGCCAGCCGATCTGACGATTCAGGGATTGAAAGACAGGCTTTCAGCAGAATACCCGAAAGTGAACGCATCCTTGAAAAGTGTGGTGGTTTCGATTAACCGCGAGTTTGCGCCTGATGAATCCGTGATTCCGCAAAACGCCGAGATCGGAATGTTTCCTCCCGTGTCGGGCGGTTGACCTTCAACATGCAACCTTCAAACTTTCCAACCATCTTCTCCATCACCGAAGACGAAATTGATTTGAACGACCTGCTTGCGCGGATCACGCTCACGTCTACGGGCGCGGCGGCGATCTTCACGGGTATGGTGCGCGGCGAGACGTCTCGACGTGGCTCGACGCAAGCCAACGCTGGCGATGAACATCAAACGGAATATCTCGAATATGAAGCATACATCCCAATGGCGGAAGAGAAAATGAAACAAGTCGCGGATGAGATCCGCGCGAAGTGGGATGCGATTGAAGGAATCGCTATCGTGCAGCGGATTGGCAAACTGTATCCGAAAACCCCGACCGTGTTGATCGCTTGCACCGCCGCACATCGCGACACGGGAGTCTTCGAAGCCGCGCGGTATGGAATCGACCGACTCAAAGAGATCGTTCCCATTTGGAAAAAGGAAGTAAGCCCGGGGGGTGAATTTTGGGTGGAAGGGGAGTACATGCCGAAGGCAGGGGAATGAATGAGATTTTGATACGCGACGAGGGGGGAAAGGCTGGCGAGAGAAAAAGTCTCCTAGGAGGAGGCAGGCGTGGGCTTGTCCTGAGTCGTGTTGAAGGGCGGAGAATGATGCGTGACGAGTTCGCGCATCCAGTGTTCTTGTGTTTGTAAAATCATTATTGTAGAGGCTGAATGGAAAAAATTGTGATTACAGGGATGGGGACGGTCAATCCGTTAGGGTTGAACGTGGAAGAGACGTGGCTGAATTTGATCAATGGCGTTTCGGGGGTGGCTCCGATTACGCTGTTTGATTCAACCGCGCATAATGTTCATTTTGCGGCGGAGGTCAAGAATTTCAAGCCTGAGAATTATATGGACGCCAAAGAGGCGCGCCGGCGCGACCGCTTCGAGCATCTCGCCGCGGCGGCGGTGAAGGAAGCGTTGCAGGATTCTGGTTTGACGATCGATGAAGGGAATGCCGGGCGCATCGGTGTTGTTCTTTCCTCGGCGATCGGGGGCATCCTATCGCTTGAAGAGGCGGTGGTTACCAATATAAAAGATGGACCTCGGCGAATCAGTCCCTTTTTGATCCCGATGTTGATGGCGAATGGGGCGGCGGGCCATGCCGCGATCGATTATCACATTAAGGGGCCCTCGATGTCGGTGGCGTCTGCGTGCGCTTCGGGTTCCGATGGAATTGGTATGGCGTTCCTGATGTTGAGGGCTGGCATGGTCGATGCGGCGCTGGCAGGCGCCTCGGAAGCGACGATTTGTTCCGTTGGCGTGGGCGCATTTGACCGGGTTGGCGCGATGTCGCGTCGCGGCGGAGATTATTCGAAGACGCCCCAGCCATTCGATAAGAACCGCGACGGGTTGGTGATGGGTGAAGGCGCGGCGGCGCTCATGCTGGAAACTGAATCGCATGCCAAAGCGCGCGGCGCAACCATTTACGCGGAACTTGCGGGATATGGGGCTACAGCGGATGCTTATCACATCACTGCGCCTCATGAACAAGGGGTGGGCGGAGCCGCCGCCATACGCATGGCTCTCCATTCGGCGAGGGCGAATGTGAATGAGGTCGGCTACATCAATGCGCATGGGACCGGGACTCCGCTCAACGATAGATCTGAAACGCGAGTGGTCAAATCTGCGTTCGGCGATCTGGCTTACACGATTCCGATTTCATCCACCAAGTCTATGACTGGGCACATGCTCGGTTCGACTGGCGCGGTGGAAGTGATCTTCTGCGTGAAAGCGATTCGCGAGGGCATTCTGCCGCCAACCATCCATTACGAAACGCCCGACCCAGATTGTGATCTGGACTATATCCCCAACAAGGCGCGGGAGAAGAAGGTCAACCTGACGATCAGTAATGCGTTTGGGTTTGGGGGGCACAACGCGGTGCTGGCGATACGGAAGTATTCGTAATAGAAAACCATTAACCGCGAAGCCTGCTAAGAGCGCAAAGATTTTAAAGAATTTCTTAGCGTTCTTCGCGCTCTTAGCGGTTCAATATGGCTGTAGCAAAGTCCGTTGAGAAGGTTGCGATTCCGTGGCGTAAATTTAACGCGAATTACGCCAATCGGCGAATGACGCGAATAAAACCGATAAAAAATTCGTGCAATTCGCTCATTCGCGGCATTCGCGTTTAAAAACTTTCGACTTTGCTACCGCCATGAGCGGTTCAAGATTCTGGCTTGTCCAACCCGAAAAGGCGTGCTATAATCCGCCGTCGCTCAAAAAACCACTGTAAGGAAAAAGCAAATGTCGCAGATACTTAAGGCTCTCGAAGCCAAAAAAAATGAAAAAGTGCCCGCCATACAACCCGGTGATACGGTCAATGTGCATGTGAAGATCAAGGAAGGCGAGCGAGAACGCGTCCAGGAATTCAAAGGGACAGTCATCCGCTTTCGCAAGGGAGGCACCGAAGAATCCATCACCGTGCGCCGTGTGGCGTCGAACGGTGTGGGCGTCGAACGCACCTTTCTGCTCCGCTCGCCCCGCGTAGATAAAGTCGTGGTCGAGCGACACAACCAGGTCCGCCGCGCTCAGTTGTACTTTATGCGCGGGCGCACCGGCAAGTCTGCCCGCCTCAAGCAGAAGTTCGATAATTAAAGATTCCCGGGTTTTTAGCCACGGATTTCACTGATTTACACCAATTAAGCCAACCGGCTAGACAGGTTGGCTTTTTCGTTTGATGCTTTTCAAGATAAACAAATTTCCGTGATAATTCGTAACTGCTCAGGCATGTCGTTGCGAGGAGGGCTCTTGCTCGCCTGCCCCGATGTTTTTTCGGGGTTCCCGACGCCTGTCCTGAGCCTGTCGAAGGGAAGCAATCTCCCGGTATGGGGAGACTGCTTCGGCAAAACCAAGAGCGCCTCGCAGCGACATGTTCCGAGGCTGAGTAGTTTCTATAATTCGTGAAATCTGTGGCTGAGTTTTTAAGTTTGTTACAATGGGGCGTATGAAACCACTTATCGGAATTACCACTCATCTCTCAAATAACGAATACGGGCAGGCGCGCATCGTGCTTCAACAGGCGTATGCCGACGCGATCCATCAAGCGGGGGGCGTCCCGGTCTTGATCCCCTCGCTCATCGCGGACGATGGCTGGGACGCGCTGTACGCCAAACTGGATGGGATTCTCCTCTCCGGTGGCGGCGACGTTGCCCTCGGCCATTTCGCCGGCGAAGATCACCCGCGCATCTCCGACGTGGAGCCTGCGCGCGACGCCATCGAGTTGACTCTCGCCCGCGCCGCCGTGAATGATAACAAGCCATTCCTCGGCATCTGCCGCGGATGCCAGGTGGTGAACGTCGCCCTCGGCGGGACGTTGTACACGCACCTGCCAGACCAATTCCCAAACGCGCTCGATCATTCGTATCCCGGCAATATGCGGCATGCGTTGGTTCATCAAGTAAAGATCGAAGAAGGGACGCGCTTCGCCGATGTGCTTGGCGAGCCGATCGTGCGAGTCAACAGCCACCACCACCAGGGACTCAAAGACATCGCGCCCGCGCTTCGAGTTGCAGGTCACGCGCCTGATGGGTTGGTGGAGGCAGTAGAATTGCCCGACCATCCCTTCGGTCTCGCCGTGCAATGGCACCCCGAATGGCTGACAGATCAGACAGTGACGAGAAATTTATTTAAGAAGTTTGTCGAAGCGGCGGGATAAATCGCCATCTGCGCCCCGAGCTTCTGTAAAGATGAGTTTAAAGGCGAATATTTCAATGAGCCAGTCAGCCCGCCCGAATCGCCCCCAAAAGAGAAGAAATTTCTCGATCAGGTCAGTGACGCCATCAAGACCAAGCATTACTCCTCCCGTACCGCGCAAGAACTCCTTGGTCACAAGGATGTGAAAACCACCATGACCCTTCGACGCGCTCAGGACAAGTCTACACCCACGCGCTTCGCGTCCAACGCGGCGGACTCGCCGTCAGATCCCCTCTCGACACTTAATCGCTAATCTCCAGCCTCTAATCCCCAATCCTCTAATCCTCTCCTGTTCCTCACTTATCCCCCTCATACAAATACCCCGTCCCGCGCACGCTGACGATGCGATCGGAGAGTGATGGGAACGGCTCGATCTTGTGCCTCAACCGGCTGACGAGCGGGCGCAGAATTTCGGGAGCTTCGCGTTGCGAGGTATCGTATCCCTGCACAAGCAGAACCAACTCCCTGTGCGAGTAGACGCGCCCCGGGTTTTCGATGAGCACGCGCAGGAGGCGTCCCTCGGCGGGGGTAAGGTGGATCACATTGTCCTTCTTACGGATCAGGCGGCGTGATAGATCGATGTACGTTCCGTCTTTCAAATTGAATTCGGCGTTGCCCTCGTCCACATCGGTGGAGGCGTTCCCGCCGCGCGCCTTCAAGCGGGCATCGCGGCGCGAGAGTCCCTTCTTTACGCTGGCGATCACCTGCGTGGGCGAGGCGGGCTTGAGCAAATAATCGTGGATTCGCAACCGCAACGCCTGGATGGCAGACTCGGTGGTGGCGAACGCCGTGAGGAGCACGATCTCTGTCTCAGGGGAAATCTGATTCACCACCTGCACCACTTCCAGCCCATCCATGCCGGGCATGCGCAGGTCGACGATCATCAACTCGACCGGGTGCGTGCGGACAAATTCGATAGCCGCCTGCCCGTTCGGCACAGAGTTGACAGCCAGCCCTTCCAGGCGCAGGATGTCCGTCATGGATTGCCGGGCAACAGGCTCATCGTCTACGACCAGGATGTTCGATTTCATTGTTTATCTCCCAAATTTTAATAATGTTAGGACTTTCGCTTTTACTACCCTAAGAAAGTATTTCTTAACTACTTTTTTTGACGCGGACAGCACGGATTATGCTGAAATTCACAGAAAAGAGCATTCAAAAAAAAAGTTTTCTCCGTGATGTCCGTGAAACTTGTACTGACGGTTCGTCTTTCGCTCACCGTGTCGAAGTATCCGTGTACAAAAGTAGACCGCACAGGACTTAAGAAACACTCTCGAAGAAGGTCTGCCTGCGCGGAGCCGCAGGCACACGTGTGACCGTCGCTTCGCTGGCAAATACGGCGGTCACAGACCGCCTACGAGCGAAAGTACGGTATGTTATTGCGAGACCCGAGGCTCAAACGCCGAGTAGTCGAAGCCATCTCCTCGCACAACCTAACCAGTGTTTGAAAGTTCGAGGAGATTGCTTCGTCGCAACCCCGCAAGAGCATTGGGGCAGGCGAACAAGTATGCTCCGCGTAACGTCATGTTCGTCATTATTTGTCGCCCGTCGGTAAAAATAATCGAAAACATGCGCCGGGTTCCTTGCGGTCCACGAGGTCGAGGGCGCCGCCGTGAGCGGTGACGATATTGTAACTCACAGTCAACCCTAATCCGGTGCCTCCATCCTTGGTGCTAAAAAACGGCTCGAAGATGTTGTTACGCTGGGATTCGGGGATGCCCGGCCCCGTGTCTGCGAAGATCAATTCAACGCCCCGGCTCTTTGCCCTCGCGCTGATCTTCAGCTCGCCGCCGGAGGACATCGCGTCGAGGGCGTTGAGGATGAGGTTGAAAAATATCTGTTGGATCTGCCCACTCACCGCGTAGATCATGGGCAGGGTCTCCGGGAAGTCGGTGATCAACTGAATATTGCGCTGGCTAAGTTGTTGTGACGTGAGATTGATCACATGGTTCAATAGCTCGAGAATGTCAACGTCTTCGACGCGTGAAGCGCCGGGGCGGTAAAAGTCCAACATGCGTTGCGTGGTTTTCATCAGGCGGTCGAGTTCGGCGCGGGCAAGTTCGAAGTATTCCTGGCGTTTTTCAGGCGGCAGGTCTTCGCGCCCGGCGAGATGCAGGCAATTTTGCACCGATTGCAACGGGTTGTTGACTTCATGCGCGATGGAGGCGGTGAGTCTCCCTGCCGCCGCCATTTTTTCAGCGCGCAGGAGCGCGTGTTGCGATTCCTCCACGCGGCGCACGTATTCGCGCAGGTCGGCGTACAAGCGCGCATTTTCGATGGCGACGATTGCCTGCCGCGCCAGCACAAAGAACAATTCGAGGTCGGCGCCGCGGAATTGACTCACGGAAGAGTCGCGCCCGGCGACCAGCACGTGGCGAATATTCGAGCGGGCGATGGGGATCAGGATGGCGGACCCAAGCCCAAGGTTGGAAAGAAGCGTTTGAGCTTCCTGTTCCCCGGGTCCTGTGGCGTGGATGATGAAGGGGTTGCCGTCTTCATCCACGCGGTGGACGAGGTTTGCGGCAGTTGTATTCTCGTCCACAGAGACGGGGTCGCCGATCTCAGCGATGGTGGCAACGCGCCCCTCTTTGATCTGGAAGATGGCGGCGTGCGTGCAATGTAAATGCTCGCGAATTGCGGCGAGGATCAGGTCGAGCAGTTTGTTCTGATCGGTTTCAGTGAACAGGGATTCGGTGACGTTGAACAGAGGGCGCAAAGCCTGCACGCGGGCTGTATCGCGCTTCCTTTGGTTGTCGATGAGCGCCAGGCGGACCGCCTCCAATAGCTCACTGCTGTTTTCGAAGGGCTTGAGGAGCAAACCATCCACGCCCTGTCGTAGCGCGCGGATGGCGGTCTCTACGGTTCCAAAGCCGGTCATTACAAGCACGGCGATCTCTGGTTGCGCGATCCTCGCGCGCGAAATCACATCGAACCCATCCACTTCCGGCATTCGAATGTCGACGAGGAGCAGGTCGTATCGGTTTTGCTGGAGTTGCTTGATGGCAATGGCGGGGTTGGTTAACGCGGTGACATCGTAACTTGACCGGTCAAGTATGCGTTTGCAAAGCGAGGCAATGCCGGGTTCATCGTCGACAACAAGGATTGGAATGGGCTTCATGGTTAACTACTCTGTGCCGTTTGGTTTTAACCGTCTACCGGAAGCCAGACGGTGAATTTTGCTCCCTTGCCGGGCTCGCTCTCTACATCGATGTATCCGCCGTGATCGGTGACAATGCCGTAGGTGACGGATAGCCCCAGCCCTGTGCCGCCTCGATCGCCTCTGGTGGTAAAGAACGGTTCGAAGATGCGCGTTTGTTCATCGGGGGGAATGCCTACGCCAGAGTCGGTCACGAAAAAGGTGACGCCCTTGCGGTGATGACGCCTGGAGGTTTTCGTCTCGATCTCCAGTTTGCCGCCGTCGGGCATGGCTTGCAGGGCATTGTGAACAAGGTTGAGCGCTACTTGCTTGACTTGGTTGGCATCCACCATGATCCACGGCAGGCTGGGTTCGAGTTGAACCATGAGTTGAACCCCGCTCGTGTGGATGAGGTGCCGACTCAACGCGACCACATCCTCGACGATCTCGTTTAAAGAAGTTTTTGCGCGGGCGCTTTCGCTTTGGCGGGCAAAATCCAATAGGCGGCGCACCACGTCGCGGGCGCGATGGGCTTCTCGCACCACAAGGTCGAGGTCTTTGCGCGCCTGGCTGTCTGATGGCGTTTCTTCGAGGGCAAGTTCGGCGAAGCCGGTGACTGAGGTGAGTGGGTTATTCAGCTCATGCGCGATTCCCGCCGCCATCTCGCCAACCGCCGCGAGTTTGGCGGCTTGCATGAGGCGGTTTTCTGCTTTGCGTTGCGCCTCCATGCGGTCGCGTAATTCGTTTTGGGTCGAGCGCAGTTCACCGATCGTTGCTTGAAAACGCTGATATTGGTCTGCGCTGGTGATGACGCTGGCAAGGATGCCGGCGAGCGATTCGAGCGCCATAAAGTCGTTATGCGTGAATGCGTTACTCGATCTGCTTTCGACATCGATAATACCCAGCACCTTCGCGCCATCGCGGATTGCCACGCACATCTCGGATCCCGCCTGCCAGCCGTGAAGCGAGCGGTATCGGCTATCTTGCGATACGTCGTTGACCACCAAACTTTCGCCGGTTTCGAATACGTGCCCGGTGATGCCCCCGCTGATGGGATATTCGAAGGATTTCATGGCGCGTCGCACCACATTCTGGCTGGTTCCGCCAAACCCGCCGATGGTCAACACTCCCTGCGCGTCGGCAATGAAGACCGCCGCAAGTTCGTAGGCGAAATAGCGGGCGAGTAATTCCGCTGAGATCTCTGCCACCTGGTGAACATCGGTCAGCCCGATCACTTGTTGCACTACTTCATGAATCAACCCAAGGTTTCGCGCGCGCCCTTCCGCTTCTTCGCGCAGGCGTGAATAGTCTACGAGGCTGGCGAGATGACTTGCAATGACAGCCATGAGGCTTTCGTCATAAAAATCGAACGCTTCGCTTTTTGTCGCTTCGACGCACAACATGCCGATGGTCTGCCCTCGAAAACGCAACGGAAAATATAAGCCGGACGCCGCGCCTTCGTGCAACGGCGCAACCTCTTTGAGCTGAGGGTCGCCCAGCCTGGTTTTCTGCTGTTCGCCGAGTAATGTGGCGTATTTTTCCTCCTGCGCGTTGCGAATGGAGGAGGTCATATTTCCGTCGCGTGTTCGATATTCATGGATCAAACGGTTATCGGAGGAAAGCAGGAACAACGCGATCAGTTCGGTGCCAAACCCCCTGGCAAGCAGGGCAAACATGCGGCGCGCGATCTGTTCGAGATTCCGCCCCGATGAAACGGTGAGGGCAAAGTCGTTCAACATGGCGAGTCGCCGCATGTGACTCGCCATTTCTGCAAAAGTGATGATGGTCTCGATGACCGGCGCAGACTGGGTGACGAGGTCGATCAGCCGGGTCCACTCATCGCGTTTGAAGGCGCTGGTCCGCCAGACCGCAAGACTGCCGATCAACCGTTGTCCAATCACAATGGGTATGCACGTCCAGAGCTTCGTGTTGCTCTTCAATCCTTTGTGCGGAATTTCAGCCCAAAGCGCATCGCCTCTGTCGATGACCATTGGGATTAGGTTGCGGTTCATCCGGCGGAGGAGCGGGCTCGAATCGATCAAAAGTTCTCCGTCGGCGAGGTGAGGCGCGTTCCATTGTGCGCGGATTTCAAGCGCGTCTCCGCGTCGAACGGCGAGCCATGCCCCCTGGACGGAAACGAGGCGGACAAACGAGGTGAGCGCCCGGTCAAGGGCGCGAGGCATGTCAAACGGGTTTTCAGAATCGAGGTCGGGAACAAGAAGCGACGCGGCTACGGAGGCTGTAGCAGAAATATCGGGGGATGAAGCGCTTCCGTTCATCCCAAACGCGATCAATCGCCATAAGCGTTGTGAATTGCCGGAGAGTTGGTTTGCTCCCACCAGGATCACGCGGGTTGCCTCTGCCAGTGGGAACGCGTATAACCGTCCCGTTTCAAGCGCGCTCGAAACGGGAAGCGAAACAGACCGACTTTGCCTGCCGCTCACTGCGCCGCACAACCAGGAGTCAACCTCTGTTTTGGCGAGAAATTCGATCAGCGATGCATGGTTCTTTTTGGGAAGACGGTGGCTTTCAAAGATGTGCCATGTTCCAGCCTCGCGCTCGACCAGCGCCGACCATGAAGTTTCCTCGGTGAGTTGGCTGGCTTCTTTGAGTTGAAATTCGATATTGTGTTGGGAAGACATCGTGAGTGAATTATACAGCAGGATGGCGGGAGGAATCTCTGCCCGCGCGGGATGGTAGAATCATCCCCATGACAGATTTAATCATAATAGGCGGCGGATTGGCGGGGAGTGAAGCCGCCTGGCGCGCCGCGCAACGCGGCTTGAAAGTAAGGCTGTATGAGATGCGCCCAACCCTGCAAACCGGCGCTCATCAAACCCAGGATTTGGCAGAGTTGGTTTGTTCGAACTCGCTGGGGTCCAACCTGCCCGACCGGGCTTCAGGCTTGCTCAAAAACGAGACGCGCCTGCTCGGTTCGATGTTGCTGGAGTGCGCGGAGCAGGCGTCCTTGCCGGCGGGCAACGCGCTGGCGGTAGATCGTGAAATGTTCGCGCGGCTGGTTACTGAACAGGTGGAGAGTCATCCAAATATCCAGATCGTTCGCGAGGAGGCGCGGGAGATTCCGTCCACACGTACCATCCTCGCCAGCGGGCCGCTCACCTCGCCAGCGTTGTCTGCCTCCATCGCAAACCTCAGCGGCGAGGAGCATCTGTTCTTTTTCGATGCGATCGCGCCAGTGATCCATGCCGATTCAATCCAAATGGAAATTGCTTTTCGCGCCTCGCGCTACGACTCGGGCAATCAAGAAGAGGGCGATTACATCAATTGCCCATTCACCAAAGACGAATATTATGCCTTCGTGAATGCGCTCCTTCGCGCCGAACGGATCGAACTCCGCTCGTTTGAAGATGCCATCAAAAGCGGAGTGAAGGCGGGTCATTTCTTTGAGGGTTGTCTCCCTGTGGAGATCATCGCCGAACGCGGGTTGGATTCGCTGGCTTTCGGTCCGATGCGCCCGGTGGGGTTGCGCGATCCACGCAGTGGAAACCGCCCATATGCGGTGGCGCAACTGCGGCAGGATAATCTGGCTGGAAGTTTGTATAACCTTGTGGGCTTTCAGACCAACCTCAAATTCCCGGAGCAGAAGCGCGTTCTTCGCATGATCCCCGGGCTTGATCGCGCCGAGTTCATGCGCTACGGGCAAATGCATCGCAACACCTTCGTCGCTTCGCCAAAATTATTGCGCCCCACACTACAACACATTCACCGAAACGATCTTTTCTTTGCCGGGCAGATCACGGGAGTGGAGGGGTACATGGGCAACATCGCCACCGGCTTGCTGGCGGGCGAGAATGCGGCTCGCCAATTTTTTGGCGAAAGCCTGCTTGAACTTCCGCAAACAACCATGCTTGGGGCGCTCTGCCATTACATTACTCATGCCGATCTCAAAGATTTCCAGCCCATGAAGGCAAACTTTGGGATTCTCGCCCCCATGGATTTCCCTCCGAAAACCGGCAAACGCGAGCGCGGAGGATTGTATGCCGAACGAGCGCTGGCAGAATTGCAAAATCTGATGGATGGAGAAGTGAAAGCGTGACTCATCGTTCGGCGCGCGCGTACTTGACGGCGATCGCGTTGCTCCTCGCCGCCACACTCGGATGGTACGCCTACTCGTTTCTTACCCAGCCTGAGCCTGCCCCCACAGACTTCAACGGTCTCCGCGCTTACGAGGATGTAAAAACGCAGGTTGCGTTTGGTCCGCGCGCGCCCGGGTCGGAGGGACATGCCAGAATCCGCGAGTGGATGCGCGACGAGTTGGAATCCGCTGGGTGGGAGGTAGAGGTTCAGATTTCGGAGCGTTTGGGGAATCCGATCTACAATCTGGTTGCGACGCGCGGGGAGGCGAATCCGCAGATCATTGTGGGAGCGCATTACGATACGCGCATCTTCGCCGATGCCGACCCGGACATTGCCAATCACGCTCTGCCGACACTCGGCGCGAATGACGGAGCCTCCGGCGTGGCGGTATTGCTGGAACTCGCGCGCTCCCTGCCTGACGATGTGACAACTGTTGCCCTGGTCTTTTTTGACGCGGAAGATAACGGGCGCATCAATGGTTGGGATTGGATTCTTGGCTCGCGTGAGTTTGCCGAAACTATCACATTTCAACCGGAAGCGGTGGTGATCGTGGATATGATCGGCGACGCCGACTTGAACATCTTCAAGGAACGGAATTCCGATTCCGCGCTAACAGACGAGATTTGGGCAATTGCTGGAGGCTTGGGATACGGCGATCAATTCATACCGGAGTACAAGTATTCGATGCTGGACGATCACACGCCGTTTCTCGAGGCTGGCATCCCGGCTGTGGATATTATTGATTTCGATTACCCATACTGGCATACGACAGCAGATACGCCGGACAAAGTGTCCGCAGAAAGCCTGTCTGCGGTTGGGCAAACACTGTGGGTTTGGGTTGTGGGTCAAAACCCGCAAAACTGATACAATGCCAGCTATACGGTGAATGTAGGATATGCCGAAGAAGAAATCGCCTGGTATGCCCGTTCAGAAGATATTGAAGAAGATTCGTCCCGAGTGGGTCGAGTACGTGGGACGCGACCTTGCGCGCGGCATGGAAGTGCGGGCTGGATTCGAGCAACAACTGGATCGTTTCTTCGACCTGCTCGAGCAATCTGTGGCCACCGGCGACCCAGCCTGGATGGATTCGATCCTGCTCGATTGGGCAAAATCCTCCACCGAAACGAATCTCGAAGAAGGGTTGTATCACGTCTCGTTCATCATCAACCGCATGATCGCGCTAACCATTCAGGTGGCGAACGAAACCCTGACCAAACAACAGTCGATCGACATGCTCGCCGCGATCATTCCCGTGTACACTTACGGTCTGGGCGTGGTGGCGCGCTACGAAATGGAAACGCGAGTCGCGCATATTTCCGATGAAATGCAACAAGTGCAGAAACAACTCGAGCGGATCGACCGCAGTAAATCTGCATTCATCTCGGTTGCGGCGCATGAATTGAAAACCCCGCTGACCCTGATCGAAGGGTACGCCTCAATGATGGACGATCTGGCGCGGGACGCCGGGGATAGCGGCATGGGCAAATTGCTCGCCGGCATCAATATCGGCATTGAACGGTTGCAGACCATCGTCGACGATATGATCGATGTCTCAATGATCGATAACAACCTCTTGAAACTTAATTTCCAGCCGGCGCAGGTAGGGCAGATCGTGGCTGTGTTGCGCAACGAAGTTACGCCGATATTGCAGTCGCGCAAACTCCAGATCGAGACGAGCGAGTTTGAAGGAGGGCGCCAGTGGATTTATGTCGATACCCAGCGCGTCACACAGGCAATACGCAATGTGATCAGTAACGCTGTAAAATACACACCGGACAACGGTAAAATTACCATCAGCGGACGCATGTTGCCGGGCTTCATCGAGGTCGTGGTCGAGGATACCGGCATCGGAATTTCACAGGAACATCAATCCATCATCTTCGAGAAGTTCGGGCAGGTGGGGAGTGTCGGTCTACACTCCAGCGGCAAGACCAAGTTCAAAGGCGGCGGACCCGGCTTGGGGCTTTCGATTGCGCGCGGCATCCTTGAAGCGCATGGCGGGGCGATCTGGGTCGAATCGCCTGGGTACGATGAAAAAACCTATCCAGGTTCCACGTTCCATATCCTGATCCCTGCCCGCACCGAATCCGCTGACCCCGAAATGACCCGCCTGTTCGATACCCTTGAAAAGAAGTTTAAACCGAATGTCGAAACGAATACCCCAACTCACAACACCGCCGCGTGAAAAAGCCTTTCTCGTGGGGGTGGATCTCTACCAGCATAAACATCACCTGCCTCTTGAAGATTCGTTGAGCGAATTAGAATTATTGGCGGATACCGCCGGTCTCGACGTGGCTGGCTCATTGACTCAAAAACTCGATAAGCCGCACGTCAAAACGTATATCGGGCCAGGCAAAGTGGATGAATTGAAAATGCTTGTCGAAGAAACGCGCTCGCAAGTGGTCATCTTCGACGACGAACTTTCGCCGCGCCATCAACGCGAATTGCAAGAGGCAATCGGGCGGAACGTCCGCGTGCTGGATCGCACCGCCTTGATCCTCGATATTTTCGCCCTGCATGCCCATAGCAAAGAAGGAATGTTGCAGGTGAAACTGGCGCAATACGAATATTACCTGCCGCGCCTCACCGGGCATTGGACCCACCTTGAACGGCAGGCGGGCGGGGGCGGCGGGCGCGCCGGCTCGACCGGTGGCGTCGGTTTGCGCGGACCCGGCGAAACACAACTGGAAGTGGACAAACGCGCCATTCGCCGCGAGATCGCCCACCTCAAAAAAGAACTCGAAAAAGTGAGCGCGCACCGCCAACGTTACCGCGCGCAACGAAAACGCTCGCGCATCCCAACGGTGGCGCTGGTAGGCTATACCAATGCCGGCAAATCCACATTGTTGAACAAGATCGCAAAATCGGATGTGTACGTGGCGGACCAGTTATTCGCCACGCTCGACCCCACCACGCGCCGTGTGGAATTACCCGGCGGGTATCAGGCGTTGATGACAGACACCGTCGGCTTCATTCAAAAACTTCCTACCGCGCTGGTCGAGGCATTCCATGCCACACTGGAAGAGATTGTGGAAGCCGATCTGTTGTTGCACGTGGTCGACATCTCGCACTCGAACGCGCTCAATCAGTTTAATTCCGTCCAGCAAACCCTCGATGAGCTTGGCGCGCGTCATATTCCGGTACTCACCGCCTTGAACAAAGTGGATCAACTCCGCAATCCCGATTCGGCGCGCGAAGTGGTGGGGCGCTTCCCCAAGGCGGTGGCAATTTCAGGTCTGAACGGAAGCGGTGTGAAAGATCTGTTGCGCCTCCTCCAGCAGGAGTTGTATGAAACCTACGCGCCGATCCGCGTCCGCTTGCCATATCAACAAGGCGCGCTCATCTCGCTGTTCCATGAGGCGGGTCAGGTGGAGTTGGTGGAACACGGCCGTGGCGGCGTGTTGATGCAAGGACGGATCCCCGGGCGATTGGTGGCGCAATTCACCGGTTGGGAAGCGGGTATAAATCAACGCGAAGAGGAAACGGAAGAAGAGGAAGTATGAACTGGTTTTCGAAACTGATCGACAGCGCTTCGAATTATTTTGCCCATCGCAAAGGTTTATTGCCGACGATCGGCATCCTGCTCGTGATCGTCAACTTCATCCTCCCGTTTGTTTTTGGGTTGAACCTGATCACCGGCAGTAACTTGTTTTTGCATCTTGGCGTGATCGTTGCAATTTTTGGTTTTATGCTTGCGTGGGCGTTGTAGAGTCGCCTGTTTGCTGGATATGGGTTTCACCGATCCACTCGACATGCGTCATGTCCGCGCTCTCGCCCAGCAAGACAGGCAACAGCGATTGTAACGATTTAACATCGCCGGATGTGAACAACGTGAGGACTCCGCCCGCCGAGGCTGGATTCACAAGCCCGCCCGCTTCAAGCAGACGTTGAGTCTGTTTCGCCACAGCGGGAGCCGGGTCGATCACCCGGACATTTTCCCCCACGATCTGCTCGATCATTGGAATGACAAAGGGATAGTGCGTGCAACCCAACACTACCGTATCGATGTTTTTCTCCAACATCGGGTACAACGCGCTTTCCAAGATCTGACGCGTTTCTTTACCTTCGAGATTTCCCAACTCGACCTGTTGAACCAGCCCCGGGCATGTGTTTTGGAATAACTCCACCCCAGTGGCAAACCTTTCCACCACCGATGCGTATAGCGCGCCCTGGAAAGTTGCCGGTGTGGCAAGCACCCCAACTCTGCCGGTTTGTGTGCGCTCTGCCGCGGGCTTGACCGCTGGCTCCATGCCCACAAATTGGATCTCTGGAAAATGTGCCCGCAGATCTTTCAGCGCCGCGGCGGAAGCGGTGTTGCAAGCCACAACAATGATCTTTGCCTGTTGTCGGAGCAGAAACTTTGTGATGGTTTCTGAATACCTTCGGATCTGTTCCATCGGGCGCGGACCGTACGGAATGTGAATCTGGTCGCCAAAATAGATGGCTGACTCGCCAGGCAACACTCTACGAATGGCTCGCAGAACCGAAAGCCCGCCAACGCCAGAATCAAAGACCCCGATTGGCGAATTGGGTTGTGCGCTCATTCTTCAAAGTATAAACCGAAATACGGGGGTTAGTGTTTGTAGTAATCCGATGGAAAATCGGGGGGTTGCAACCATCCCAACAGCCCGTGTGGGTGGGAGGGAGGCGATGGCGGTTTCTCGAACCATACGAGCAGAAGGCTGACGCCTAACCCGCATACGCCAAGCCATTGCGTGTTGGTGAGGCTTTCGCCCAGTAATACATGGCTGAACGAAACAGCCACGATCAATTCGGCAAGCCCAAGTAACGCAGTTTGCATCCCGCCGATATGTTTCACTCCCAGAAACAGGAACAGGCGCGAGGCAAAGGTAACCCCGGTCAACAAAAGCACTGGAATCCAGGGCGCGGCATTCTGTGGCAGGGTGTGGTCGAAAATGACATACGCAGGAACAACAACAGCGCTCATTGCGATGAGCGTATACACGGTCACAGTCGGCGCGGGAACGTCATAGAGCACCCGCTGGTTGATCGGAAGATGCAGGGCGTACATTGCCGCCGCGATCAACATGAACGCAACGCCAATGATGTCGATACGCCCCGCGATGCCCTGGGTGAGGAGGTAAGTGGATATGCCCGCAACTCCGATGCGCAGAAAAGTCAATTTGGAGGGGGCTTGCCGGTCCAATTGAAGCCAGAATGCCACAAAAAACGGATAGAGAGAGTACAGCATTTGAGCAACGCTGGCGGGTAGCTTGCTTAACCCGACATAATAAAAAATGGACCCAATCCCGTTGATCACCCCGGCCAGTGTTGTGATATAGAACGCGGCGGGATAGATAAAAAGCAACTGTCGTCTGACAATGGCGAGGATGAGAATTAAGAGCAACGCCGCCAGGCTGGTGCGTAAAGCCACCACGCCGAGCGGCGAAAATTTATCTGCCCCCATGGCGGCTTTGCCGAACACCGGCGCAAGCCCCAAAAAAAACGCGGAGATCAACGCCGAGTTAATGCCCGTGATTCGACCATTGTGCATAAGTTTCTTTTCATGACAGGGCTCAGGATTGCCCTAGCCGATCAACGCCCGGACTTCCTGCAAGAATTCATCGTTCAAAAAGTCGCCCTTTTGCATAAGGGATTGGATCTGTCCTTGCAGTCTGCTTTTTTCGTTAACTGTCAACTCCTTTGCTGTGGCGACGATCACAGGGATGTTTGCGGTTTTAGGGTTGCCGCGTAACACATCCAACACAGCAAACCCATCCATCTCCGGCATCATCAGGTCGAGAATTACGATATCCGGGTGTTCCTTATTGATCAAGTTGATGGCGTCGCGGCCATCCACGGCTTCGAAAATTTCAAAATCGCCTTGCGATTGCAAGATGCGGCGTATCAGGCGCCGCGCCTCGCCGCTATCATCCACCACCGCCACGCGCGGGAAGCGGCTGGGTGTGACGTTGTTCAAAGCGGCGAGCAAGCCTTCCTGCGGGGTATCTGCTTGCGCAAATTGCTCGGAGAGGTTTACGTCGCGCGTCCAGTTATCGCCAAACAGGAATTGTTCCGCGGGGAGCGTGTGCCCGGTGCAATTCACAACGACAGAATCGGTTGGCTTGATCACGCCGGACCGCACAAGTTTAAACAAACCGGCAAATGCTACCCCCGCGGCTGGTTCGGCGGATATCCCCTCGAGTTTTGCAAGCACGTGCATTGCGCGGAAAGCATCCTCATCGGATACGCTTTCAAAGACGCCATTGGTTTCGATCACGCGCTCGCGCAACATGGTGTAGGTTCTGCCCGGGTCTCCGGTGGCGAGCGTTTCAATGCGCGTGCTAGGGGTGAGAACCGGTTCAGCCTTCGTCAGCCCCTTTCGCCAGCCATCCACCATGGGAGAACAGCCTTCCGCTTGTATGGGAACGATGGCGGGAATCCGGTCGATCAGCCCAAGTTTTTTGAGTTCGAGGAAACCTTTGTACACCCCAAGCGGACCCATGCCTCCGCTCACTGCCTGGAGATACCAATCCGGCGTTTTCCATTTTGTATCGTTTGCGGCGCCTCGTAACTGGGTAAATTGTTCGGCGATCTCGAAAGCGATCGTTTTCATGGCTTCGACGGCTGTGATGGTGCGCGCGCCCATATCCTGGTACAGTCCGCGTTGCAAAGCGAATTCCGCCGCGATCTTCTTCGCTTGATCGTACGAGCCGGTGATCTTCACCACCTGGCTTCCGTACAGGGCAATCTCTCGCATCTTGACTCCCGGCACGAGGCTGGTGACAAACGCCCAAAGTTTGATTCCCGCCCGCGCGGCGTAGGCAGAGTACGCGATTGCCACATTGCCTGTGGAGGCGGCGACCATCTCTGTGATGCCGGCTTCCTTCAGGGTGGCTATCGTTACCGCCGCCTGCCGGTCCTTGAATGAAGAGGTTGGTCCCTGCCGTTCATCCTTGATGTACAGGTTGGGCAAGCCCAACATATTCCCAAGGTTTGCGGCTTGGATGAGCGGCGTTCCACCTTCGCCAAGGCGCAGGGTTGGGTTGGGGTTGTGAATGGGCAGAAGTTCGCGGTATCGCCATAAATCGAACGCGCGTTTTTCGAGTTCGGAGGGAAATGTTTTATTGATCTCGTTCAGGTCGTATTCTGCTTCACGCCATTGGCTGTTGCAGTTTGGGCACTGCATTGAGTTGGGCGTAAATGGCGCGGCGTGCCCGCAATCCAGGCATCGGATGACAAAAGACATTGAATTCTAGAATCCTATTGGCTGTTGAGGTAGGTGGACTCGGGGATATTTTCTACGCCACACGGCGCATGAAGAATTGCCGAGCGTTGACGGACAATATCCCTTTTTGAGGCAGGTTATTTTACCCGTAAATCTCTCTTATGAAACAGCCCGGCTCAGCGCTTGCTCGATGGTCGTGATCAACTCGCCTTCTTTGAAAGACGCCTTGGTGAGCAGACGCTTACCAAAATCCTTTAGTTGGCTGAGTTGCTCGTTGGTCAATCCGCCGCCGCTGACCACAAGCACGGGAATGTTCCGCAAGGAGGGGTTCTCTGTCAGTTTTTCGAGAATCGTGAACCCGTCGATGTCCGGCATGAAGATATCGAGGATGATCGCGTCCGGCGCCTTTGTTACGATTGCCTCCCAGCCTTTCCTTCCGCCTTCCGCGAGGGTGACTTTGTAACGACCCTGTTCGGTAAGTACCTTATCCATCAGGCGCAGATCGTTCGGGTCATCGTCGATGATAAGGATTTCTTTGATCGTGCCGTCTTTGTCCAGCCGGGTGAGGGCATGGACGAGGTCTTCCTCGAGGATCGGTTTGATCAGGTAGTCTGTTGCGCCGAGGCTGAATCCTTTATTTGCCTGCTCAAGGATCGAACACACGATGACGGGATAGTCGCGGGTGGCTGGATCAGATTTCAATTCGGTGAGAATCGTCCAGCCGTCCATTTCGGGCATCATGATATCGAGCGTGATGGCGAACGGTTTGATCTCGAGGATGCGTTGTTTGGCGAGGGCGGGATCTGTCAGCGCGACGACGTGATAGCCCTGCGGAGTTAGAAAACGCTCGTACAAGCCGATCACTTGCGGATCGTCGTCGATGGCGAGGATAATTTTGCGGTTGAATGGTATCGTGTTCAGCGGCTGGTGAAATAATGGAACGGTGAACCAGAATGCCGAGCCGTTGCTCGTTTCGCTTTGCACGCCGATGCGGCCGCCATGCAATTGCACGAGATTCGCGCAGATCGACAACCCCAGTCCGGAGCCGCCAGTTTTTCGGGTTGCGGACCCGTCCACCTGCGAGAACGCTTTGAAGAGTTTCTCCTGGTCCTCGATGGAAATACCGGGTCCGGTATCGACGACTTTGATGAGCGCTTCCATATTTCCCGCCGGGCTTCGTTGTGTGACCGCTTCGACGGTAATCGAGCCTTCGTCGGTGAATTTGGCGGCATTCGATAGCAGGTTGATGAGTACCTGGCGGATGCGCATCGCGTCGCCACGCACGGTTGGCATGCCGGAAGCGATCTTTTGAACCAGTTGTATCGGTTTTTCTTTGACGAGACCCTTTGCCGTGGAAAGCACGCTCGCCACCATGTCTGCCAGGTTCACTTCCTCGAAGTTCAATTCCATCTTACCCGCTTCGATGCGGGCGAGGTCGAGCACGTCGTTGATCAGCCCGAGCAAGTGTTGCCCCGAGTTGTAGATGGCAGAGAGGTCTTGCTGTTGCATATCCGTGATTGGACCGTCGATGCCCTTCAATATTACGCGCGAGAAACCAATGATGGAGTTGAGCGGCGTGCGCAGTTCGTGGCTCATGTTGGCGAGGAATTGGCTCTTCAATTTATCCACTTCGCGCAGGTCTTTGATGAGTTGTTGTGAAAGTTCATAGGAGCGGGCGTTGTCGATCGCCACGGCAACCTGGTCTCCCAGTGATTGAAGCACGGAGATATCGTCCTCGGTAAAGGCGTGGGTTTGTTGCGATTGAATGTCGATGACGCCGACGGTGCGCTGACCGATCCTGAGCGGAATCGCCAGTTCGGAGCGCGTTTCGGGGAGGTAGGGGCTGGGGTGAAAAAGCGACTCTGCCGCCACATCGTCAACCAATTTGGATTTACCCGTCTCTGCCACGACGCCGATGACGGATTGTGAGCCAACGATCACGGAATGATGGTCTATTAACAATTTTTCGCCGGCGTTGCCCGTGGCGCCTTTCAAGGTCGCGTTGAAGCCGGTTTCTTCCACACTGTATATGCCGGTGAAGTAAAAGCCGAAACCCTCGCTAATGCGCTCCACTGTCTTTTTAAAGATGGTGTTAAGGTCGAGCGTCGAGGTTACGATTCTTCCAATCTCTGATGAGATCGCCAGATAGGTGGTTCTGCGTTGGAGGGCTTCCTCGGATTTTTTACGCTCGGTAATATCGCGCGCCACCCAGAACACTTCATTCTCGTTCAGTTTGGAGATGTTCGCGAGGAACCAATAGTTTTGACCTTCGGCGGGTAATTGATATTCGATCTGGACGACACTATTCGTGTCCAACGCCTGGCGAATGGCCTGCCTGAAAGGTCTATGGGTTTCCGGGGGCAGAATTTCATCCATGCGTTGTCCCAGCAATTGTTCGGGGGGACGAAACAGGCGCGATGGGTTGGTCGGCGCAATACGAGTGTAGCGCGTGTCTCTGTCGATCACGAGAACCACATCCTGCATGGCGGAAAAAAGAACACGTAATTCCTCCGCATTTTTTTGAGTGTTTACGAAAAGGGTGGAGTTTTGGACGGTGGTCTGAGCCTGGGTAAGGATGGCTTCGATCAGGTTACGATCGTGGTCTGAGATGCGGTGATTGGGGTCGGTAAAATCAATACCCAAAGTGCCGATCAACTCTTTTCCCACGATCACAGGCCAGACGAACAGGCTTTGCGTGCCGCGCTCAGCCATCACATCGCGGATGTGAGCAGTCAGGGGGTTGTTCAGCGTATCGTTAATGAACAAAGGCTTTCGAGTTGAAATTACCTGTTCGGCCGTTGGGTTCCCTTGAATGGGCAAACGAATCCCGATTCCGCCTTTGCCGTTTTCTGCCGGCGCGTCTGCCATGACGACAAGTTGGTTCGCCTCCTTGTCGATCAGCGCGATGCCGACATGTAAAGCGGAGGCGATATCCGCAATTTCGTTGGAGATGGTTTGCAGGTTCTTTTCCAAATCCAGCGTTTGCGATAACTCGGTGACGAGCCGATTGATGCGGGCGGTATCCTCCACGCGCCGGCGAGTTTCTTCGAAGAGTCTCGCGTTTTGAATGGCGATTGCCGTCTGGCTGGCGAACGAGGTCAACAAGCGAAGATCGTGCTCGTCGTACTTATTGGAGGTGTGATAATCCTGAATGGCGATGGCGCCAAGCACGTGATCGCCGGTGAGCAACGGCACGCCGAGAAACGACATGGCTGGCTCTCCCATGATGGTTTCCCCGTGTTCTCGCAACCAGGTGTCCGTTCCGTTGCCGACCAAAATACTTTCGCGCGTGCGAATGATGTGCCCCGTGAAGCCCCGGCTCAGCGGAATGCGCGTGATCGACCTGTCTAACACCGATTCGCTTACGTTATGAGGAAATACGATCTCGTTTGTTTCCGGTTCGTAGAAGGCGATGTAGAAATTCCTCGCGTCGAACAGGCGTGAAATGCCGCCGTATGTAATTTCTGTGATCTGTTCGATGCTCAACGCGCCGGTCAGCGCTCTTCCCACATCGTTGAGTACCGCCAACTCCTCGGCGCGCGCTTGTGTTTCCTGAAACAGTTGCGCGTTTTGCAAAGCGAGCGATAGCTGATCTGTAACCTGCCGAACGAGAAGTTCCTCTTCCGGGTCCCAGTTCGATCGATCTGTTTCGTTGAAAACTTGCAGGGTAGACCACGTGCTATGACCGGTGTCGAACGCGAGGGAAATATCCTGCTCGCTGGTATGAGCGCGGGTCTGCACAGGCGCGGATAGCGCGGACGAGATCAGCGCCGGGGCGGGAGGCTCAGGCGTACTCGGAGGAGGAAGCGGGGTTTTCCCCGTGGCGGAGGCTTTGCGCGACACTTCCTTTGAATTGGAAGTCGTCTTCTCCGGCTCCAGCCCGGTGAATAGCTTCTTAAGCCGTTTGTCGACTGGCTTCTTCTTTGACATACTCGATTAACTCCTGTGCAAGGACACGGTATTGTTGTGAGCCTCGGCTGGTGGGGCGGTATTGCGTGATGGGCAAGCCTGCAATGGGGCTTTCCCTGAGTTTGGTGTCGATCTCGATCACGCTCGTGAAAACACCCTGCCCGAACGTTGTTTGTAGTTGTTCGAAGATATTGCGGTGCGTGCGGTTGCGCCGATCCAGCAAGGTGACGAGGATACGATAGGCAAGGTTGGGGTTGGTTTCCTGCCGTATCCGCCGGATGGAACCCATCATGTTGCGGAGGGCGTACGCGGAGAAATATTCGGCTTGCGTGGGGATGATGAGTAGGTCCGCCGCTGAAAGGGCGTTCAGGGTGATGGCTCCCAGGGCTGGCGGGCAATCGAGGAGGATGTAATCGTAAGAAGATTCGACGAGTTGAATGGCTGAGCGCAGGGTGGTGAGGTAGTTGCTCCTCATGGGCAGGTATTGTTCCGCGCTTTCGATGCGTGAATTGGAAGAAACCAGATCGAGGTGGGGAATGTCTGTCTTTCGAATAGCGACACTCAACGGCGTGTTTTCGATCAACACGTTTGCCGATGTCGTTTCCGCTTCACCGGTTTCCAACCCGAGCGCCAGGCTTAGGTTTGCCTGCGGGTCCAGGTCGATCAACAGGACCCGGTGGTTTAATTCGGCAAGCGCCGCGCCCAGAGAGAGCGTGGTAGTGGTCTTGGCGACGCCGCCTTTTTCATTTGAAATTGCTGTTGTGTATGCCATGTGTTTACCTCGCGAGTCTTACTGTCCGTTATCGTCTGATGATTTGGGGATTACCTGGACGCGGTTTGCCCCAAGGATGGCGCGCAATTCATCTGCCGCCATTTGTATCATCGTCTGTGGATCGTTCACACTGCGGATCTTGCCGGTGATGTCGGAAACCAGCCGTTCCCGTTCCGCGCGGCGGGTGGTTTCCTCGAACAGGCGGGCATTTTCGAGCGCCACCGCCAGACGATCGGTCACTGCCTGAATGAGATTGATCTCGTCTTGCGACCATTTTCTGTTCTTTTCCGCCGATTTGATGTTCATCGCGCCGATGATCTGCCCGCGCAGGTTGATGGGCGCAAAGATGGACGGTTCTTCCCCGGCGCCGCCTGCTTCACGAACTTGAAGTTTTCCCGCGCTTGTGGGGGTTTGGAGTTCTGGAAATTCAAGCGGGGTTTTCAGCGGAGCGCCTCCGGTGGGCGTTTGTTTGTACCCAAGGTCTCCGGGGCGCGCGCGCAAGTTCTTCCATTCTTTTTGAAGGTATTGGTTGTAAAGACCCTGCACTTCAGCCAGGGCTTGTTCTGTCTTTGCGAATAACCTGGCGTTTTCAATAGCGACCGAAACCTGGCTGGCGAGGATGCCAAGGATGTTGAGATCGTCCTCTGTGAACTCGCCCCGGTTTTGGCTTTGCACATCCAACACGCCGATGACCTGTTCGCGGATCTTCATTGGGAGCGCCATCTCGGAACGGGTGGAGGGGAGGTCGGGGTTGTTGAAGAAAGAGGCATCAGCCCCCACGTCGAGGGCGATGCGCGACTTTCCCTCCAGGGCAACGTTTCCTACAATGCCATGCCCGACTGTCAGGGCATGGCCGCGAAGTAACATGCGCTGACCGCCTTCGCTATTTGCGGCTTGCAGGATGGCTGTTTGCTTTGCGTCGTCGAGTAAGAAGATGCCGACGTGATAAAAGCCGAATTTCTCGCTGACCAGGCGGGTGATCAGGGGCAGAAGGATGTCGATGTTTTTTTCGATGTTGATGATGCGGGAAACTTCACTGATGGCAAGCAGGTCCTTTGCCCGCTTCTCGCTTTCGAGATGCGACGCCGCGAGGGCGTTTGTGCGGTCGACGACGCGTTGCTCGAGATTCGCGATCGAGTCGCGCAGTTGAGCGGTCATGTGATTGAAGGAGCTTGCGAGTTGCGCAAGTTCTGTGGCTCCCGTTTCTTTGGCTTGCGCATGCAGGTTCCCGTTTGCGATTTCAGTGGCGACACGAGATAGATCGATCAGCGGCGCAGAGGCGCGCCGGGCGCTGAAGTATCCGAACAAACCAGCCAGAATGGCGATCACAAGAAAGAGGGCAAGCGAGCGGATTCCCAAAGCAAAAACATCCTGGTATGCCTCGCGCCAGGGGAGTTCGATCACCACAGCCCATTGAAGCGACGGCAGGGGAATGTAGGCGCCGACAACGGTCTGCCCATTAAGCCCGTCATATTGTTGGATGCCGGCGGTTCGATTGAAGGTTGCGGCTGGGTCTTTGACAAACTCGCTCAGGTTTCCAATATTGCTGACGTTTAACCCTTGCAGGACCGCGCTGGTGTCTCTGTAGGCGATCAAATCGCCGTGGCTGTCTGCCACGTAGGCGTAACCTGTGTCGCCTACTCTTAATGAGCCGACCAGGTCCCAAATGAATTTCAAGTTGACTTCAGCAACTAAAAATCCCTCAATGCTTCCTGAAGTCGTTTTGATCGGTATCGCAAGCGCGATTAACGGCTCGATCGTATCCTCGTCCACATAGACTTCGCTCAGATATCGATCTGAACTCTGCGAAAGAGCCGCCGCTCCTTGCTTAATTTGTCCTTCAAATTGAGACGAAAGTGTGATCGCCACGCGCGACGTGGATTCGAGCAGTTGTCCTTGTCGGTCCAAGAGGGCAATCTGCCTGAAGGCTGGCTCCAAGCCGAGGAGTCCATCCAGGAGCGATGCTTGTTCCGAAGCCGATGCCTCAACGGGAGCAGAGAGGCTGGTAGCGATAGTCAGCGCGCTAAATTTCTTCTCGATAAAGTCGCTCACGCTCGCGCCCGCGTTTTCAGCGATCAGCAGTTGCCTTTCCTCCAATTCTCTTTGCTGGGCTTGGGCGGTGAGCGCGAGCTGTGTGGCAGTGGATAGGATCAGGACCAAGGCGCTTAAGCCCAGGAAGCTAAGCGCCAGTATTGTGGTCAAACTGCGCGAGGGGCGTGGTGTTGAGGCTCTATTCTTCATGACTCTTTCCGGTCTTCTATATTGGGAGATCGGACGCCGGTGGTATTGCTACTTTCGGAATTCGTTCCCAAATCTGCCGATTGGATCTGTACAAGGACTTCTGATCCGCCGAGCGCCTGACTGAGTTCCTCTGCGGCTGTGCGCAGAATTGATTCGAAGCGGGTCGATGCTCCGATCTTTGTAGAAATATCCGATGTCTTGCGCTCGTATTCAGCGCGCCGTTGCGCCGCTTCAAGCAGGGTTGTCGATTCGAGCGCGAGGGAGAGGCGGTCGCCTACGGCTCGGGCAATATCGATCTCATCCTGGTCGGGCGCGCGGTTTTCAGGTAACTGGATATTTAGAACCCCAACGACATTGTTGGATAATTGAATTGGCACGGCGAGTTGAAATTTTTTGCCTTCGAGTACCACTGGGTTTCGGTCGGCTTTGAGTTTCTCCAGAACATCGGATGTGACTTGCGCATCCTTGCGGGAACGATTTGACGAGGATGCGCGATAAGGTGAAAGCTGGCTCTGTGACTTGATCGCCTGCCAGGATTCCCTCATGACAAGCCCGGTCGCTGTTTGCGAGTGTTCGACCAATCGCTGGGCAGTTTCAAAATTCCGCGAGTTTTGAATGGCGATGGCGACCTGGTCGGCAAGGGTGGCAAAGGTGGAGATATCGTCATCGTTAAATGCGTTTGATTCGGCGCTTTGCGCGTCCAGCACGCCGATCGTGATCCCTGATACGCGGAGTGGAACAGCCATTTCTGAGCGCGTTTGGGGGAGGTCGGGGTTGTCGAAGAAAACTGAATCAGCTCCCACGTCGAGGGCGATGCGTGGAATGCCTGTGGCGGCAACGTAGCCTACGATGCCCGACCCCACGTGCAGGCGGTGAGTTCGTTTCAGCATCTTTTTTCCGCCTTCGCTGTTCGCCGCTTCCAACACGACGTAATCGCCGCGTTCGTCCAGGAGGAAAATTCCAATGTGGTAGAACTTGAATTTTTCGCTTACCAATTTTGTGATCAAGGGCAGGAGTATCTCGAGTTTGTGCTCGCTTGTAATTACTCTTGAGATTTCACCAATCGATTGCAGGTCTTGCGCTCGTTGCGTGCTGATCAGGTTTGCGGTTTCCAACTCGCGCGAACGAGAGATGATGGCGGTTTTATCCGCTTCCAGGTCTGCCGCCATTTTATTGAACGCTTTCGCAACTTTGCCGAGTTCGTCGGAGGTTTCAGCGGTCATGCGGGCGGTCAGGTCTCCCATGGCGATCTTTTGGGAGGTTTCCACAAGTTGGAATAGTGGCTTGCTAATGGAAGCCATGATGTTTTGCCCGAGGAGGAACGCGCCGACTACGCTGACAAGCGCCACGAGGGCAATCACGTAAAACTGTAAAACCAGCGAGCTGATACGCGCCGCCACGCCCTTTTGCAGACCTCCTGTGCCGCTATTGTAGAAGGATAGGCTTGCGCTTCGAGCCGCGTCTAATTTTTCATTCGCATCCCGAAAGGCGATATCAGAGAGTTCGGGGTTGGAGCCAATTCTGTCGAGCGAGTCAATCGCGAGGGCAACCGCCGATTGATATTCATCGAACGCGGAGCCCAGGGCTGTAATTTCCGGGGTGGAAGTATTTTGCGTGGCGACGCTGATGTTCCTGTCCATGCTGGCGAGATTACTGCTTAGCTTTTCAGAAAGGATTCGCAATTGAATTTGGTCGTCGCTGGAGAGCGCGCCACTGCCGGCAACTGAGTGTATTCGCGTGAGCGCTTCTGCCAGCGAAGCGTGATTTTGCGGCAGTTTCAAAAGCACGGCATCCATTGTGTAGTAGGTGTCAAGGTCGGGGTCGAGGATCAAGTATGAGTAATCGCCTACCCGGGTGACAAGCAGGTTGATTTCGTCGAGGAGGTTGCTGTGCGAATTAAGAACATCCTCTGGCGCGCCGGCTTTTATTGAGCCTTTCAAATCCGTCCAAAGCGTTTTGATCGTGGTTTCTTCGGCGCGGAATTCGGCGGAGAGGATTTCCTGGCTTTGGACAAATTCATAATTTTTAAATTCAGCGTCAACCAGGCTTTGCGCTGCCTGAACCTCGGTGAATTCAGAATCGCCGTTTAGGTAACTCAGGCTGACAGCCTGGTGTTGTTGAATGGCGTCTGTCAGTCTCCATAGTGGGCGAAGATACAGCGTTCCGAATAATTCATGGGTGCCATAGCGGTCGATGCGTTCCGTCTGGTTTTGGATCAGCGGAATAAACCCGATGATCGGAAGCAGAAAGATCGCGGTGATCACGCTGAATTTCCGCGGATACGTGAGGCCCGAAAACCATTTGGCAATTGCGTTAGGAATGCTTTTCATTCTGTCATGAATCCATGTCTGGCGTCCGGATTATTCCGGTTCGTCTTCCTCGTCGATCTGGATGGACACTTCCGCTCCGGGAATGGTATGCCGCAATTCCAGGATGGCTGTTCTCAATAGCTCGTCAACCTTGTTTTGGGCGCTGATCTTCGCGGCGATCTCGCCGATGGCGCGTTCTTTGGCGGCGCGTTTCTGGCTGTCTTCAAAAAAGCGCGCATTCTCGAGCGCCAGCGCGGCGCGCTCGATGATCGCGGAGACGATATCCAATTCATCCTTATCCCAGCGCTGGTTGTTCGGGGAGCGCACTTCCACCGTGCCGATCGGTTCGCCGCGCATGGTGATCGGCATGGATATTGAGCCGGTGCGCCTCTTTGATTGCGCCTCAGAATCGCTCGATGGCTCTTCCTTGCCATCCTTGTCGTATAGCAACGTTGCGCGCGCCCCGGAGTGGCGGATTCCCATCAGCTTTCGACGTTGAGTGAATTCCCGCCATTGCGTCCCCGATAATTGGCGCGAGAGCGCTTCAGATTCGGCAAGCGCTTTCCGCGTTTCCTCATGCTGGCGCGCGTTCTGAATCGCGACACTTACCTGGTCCGCAAGAATCGATAAGGCATCGACGTCTTCACTGCTAAAAGCGTTGATTTCCTTGCTTTGCACATCCAACGCCCCGATCACCGTGTTGCCGGCAAGGAGGGGGAGTGCGATCTCGCTGTGGGTTTCAGGCAGGAACGGGTTATTGAAGTACACGGCGTCTTGCCCCGTATCGAGCGCCACGCGGGCTTTCCCAGCGCTGGCGACATTCCCAACAATTCCGGTTTCGCCAACTTTCAGTTTGTGACCATTGGCAAGCATTTTTCTGCCGCCTTCGCTATTGGACGCGCTGAGAACGGCGTAAGTTTGCTGTGAGTCGAGCAGGAAGATGCCAACATGATACAACCCAAATTGACGGCTGATCGTCTCGGTGATTTTTGGCAGTAATATATCAAGCTCCTGCGTGGAGCCGATGGTTCGGGCGACGCGCGCAATGGATTCAAATTGCCTTGCGCGAACCTCAATCCGCTTGTTCGCGTCGGTCAATTCTGACGTGCGGTCTGCTACGCGCCGTTCAAGACTTGCAAGCGTTTCGCGGAGGCGGCTCGTCATCGTATTAAAGGCTTTACTTAATGTGCCGGTTTCGTCGCGCGCGGACGTGTCGGCTTGGGCATTCAAGTCGCCGGCAACGATCTGATTTGCCGTTTGCGTGAGTTTTTGGATGGGCGCGGTAATGATCCCGCCGATTGCCAGGCTGATCACCAGGGCGGTGGCGAGAATGATGACGAGTGTAAAGTAGGTTTCCAGTGTGGCGGCGCGGGTTTGGCGCGCTGTTTCGTTCCGCGCGGCAATGATCGCCCCTTCGAACTCTTTTGCGGGGACGATGATCCCGATGCTATACCCGTTGATATCAATGGGCGCGTATGCCAGGTACATATCTATACCGTTGACGGGGATTTTCGTTAAACCACTGCCGCCGGACACCATGCGATTTGTAAATTCCTTAATCTCTTCCGGGCCTCTGCCCAGGATCGAGAATTTGAAATATTCTTCCGGGATAATCTCGTCCGAGTTAATTCCGAATAGTTCGTAACCGCTCGGCGGCATGGATATGATGCGCCCCGCATCGTCCAGCATGAATGCGAATCCGGTCTGGGCAATGCGCAAGGCGCCAATCTGTTCCGTAATGGTGGCAAGTTTGACATCTGCCGCCACAACCCCGGAGAATGTGTCGCTGAAATACACGGGCGCGGATACAGTGACCACCAGCCCGCCTCCCGTTGCATCCATATACGGGATGGACCAACGCGCATTCCGTTCCGGGTTGAAAAGCGGCGAGGATATTTCGTAATAGGGACGCCGGGTGGCGTCGAAATCTGGCGGAAGCAGCGTTGCCAGCTCGATATTTGGGTAGTAGCGCGTGATGCCTTGGTGGTCAATGCCGTAGACCGCGAGCATGGAGGGGTTTGATTTTAGAACCTCAGGAGCGTAGAAATCCAGATAGGCAGAAACATTTAAACTGGCAAGAATGTCTTCAGATAATTCATGTTTTACCGGCACGAATACGGACGATACATCGTTGGCGGAGTTCCCGTAGTGTCCTTCTGGCAGTTGATACAGATTGGCGCTTGCGTCCCAATATTGCCCCAGTCCCAGGTCGCTTTTTTGCCCTTCAAGGTTGCTCCAATATTCCGCAAGTTTTAGAGTCTCGTCGGCTATATCTTCAAACGAGTGATCGATAACGTTCGTTTGGAAAGAGAGTTGGTTGATTAATTGTTCTTCAGCCAGGAGTTGGACGCTGGTTTCAAGCCTGGATGACAGCGTATTGCTGATTCTTGTCCTGTTGGTAATGGCGGTATAGGCGCCCAGCCCCAATGCCAACAAACAGGTAACGAGGATGCCCAACGTGATCTTTCCTCGAACGCTGAAGTGTTTAAATCTTCGAGTGGCGTCGAGCAGGAACAGCACAAGGATGGCGATCGCTGTGAAAACAATAATGCGGACAGTTAGATCCGAGTTCATGAAGTATTCCTGTCGCTAAACTTGATCAAGACTTCCGAGCCGCCGAGCACGCGTTCCAATTCCACCGCTGTTGCTTGCAGGATGTTTTCCACATTGAGCGATCCGCTGATGCTGGAGGTTGCGTCGGCGATCATGCGTTCTTTCGCCGCTCGCCGACGCGCATCCTGGAAGAGGCGCGCATTTTCCATGGCAAATGCGGCGCGCTCAGCCACCGCTTCCATAAGACTGAGTTCATCCTCTTTCCATATTCTGCTGGGGTCATTGGCTTCAATATGCAACACGCCGATGACTTCCCCACGCAGTTTTACGGGGATTGTTGCTGTGGCATTCGTTGCGTTGGTTTCGCTGGCGAGCCGTGAAACCTGGTGTCCAGAATTGACCGCTGAAACGATGTCTGAATTTTCCAATGGTTCTTCGAGCAGTTCGATGCGTCCCGCGTTGTACCGAAAGCCCGCTTGTTCGGTCTTTTTCGCGGTGCGAGACCATTCCGTGCGGATGAAGTTGTTGAACACTTCCTGCACTTGCACGGTGGAGGCGCGCGCTTCTGTCAACAGGCGGGCATTGTCGATCGCGATCGCAAGTTGGTTGGCGAGAGTTCCCAGCGCCCGGTAATCTTCTTCGGTGAATGCGCCGGCTATGGTGCTTTGCACATCCAGCACGCCGGTGGTCTGGTCCCCGGCGATCATTGGGAGCGCGATTTCGGAACGCGTGTCTGGGAGATCGGGATTGTTGAAGAAAACCGCATCCGCTCCCACGTCCAGCGCGATGCGTGGTTTTCCAGTCTGGCCCGCAAAACCGACCACACCGGTGCCAAGCATCAGGCGGTGTCTTCGGGCAAGCATTTTTTGTCCGCCCGCGCTGTTTGCGGCTTGTAAGATGGCGTATTCCCGGTCGCGATCCACTAAAAATATGCCAACATGATAGAAGCCGAACCGTTCGCTGATGAGTTGGGCCGCGGCGGTAAAAATTTTGTTTGGGTCTTGCACTTGGGAAATGGCTTGCGATAACTCGGCAATAGTCTCGAGTTGAGCGGCGCGGCGGGAGGTCGTTGCGGTGGCTAGATTCAGTTCCTGCGTTCGCTCGTTTACACGTTGTTCGAGATCGTTGGTGAGTATTTCGAGTTCACGGTTCGTATCACCGATCTGTTTGAGGCGTTCCCGCTCGATACTGGCGCGAAAAGCCGTAATTCCAAAGAGAACTGCCGCCATAGAGAATGTAATCCCCGCGATTCTAACGATACTCAAACTGGAATCGGCTAAGTATTTCGGGTCAGCGTAACTTGGCAGGCCCAGTGTGGCGGCGATGGCTAAGACAACCAGGGTGGCAAAGCCCCATTGCGAGAGGAGCGCGCTGGCAAGGATCAACGCGAATGGCAGGATGATGTTTACCGCGGCATCGATACTGCTTGCTGAGCCGAAGTAGATCGTAAGGTACGCGACTGACGTGAAGGCAAATGTAAAAAAATAGATTCCGACGCGATGATACGGCGTGCGACTAAGCAGGTAGGAGCCAAGAGCAATAACGAGAAAACCCAAAAAGGTTTGCGGCGTTGTTGGGCTGGACAAGAGTCCGAGGGTCAACCCAAACAGCAGGATCAACGCGAGCGAGGCGAGCAATTGCGCGCGCTTTTGTTCGCCAACATCTCGGATTGACGAGTGCGGTTTCGTGAGGAATGCCCAGGTACGGGCGAGCAGATTCTTCGGTTTTGATTCCATGGATGCGCTCATCTTCTACTTCGGCTTTGAGCCGTTCCCTTGGTTTGTTTCATCGCTGAACGTGCCTGCCTGCGGATGGGAGGATGGATTCACCAGTTGGAATGACACTGTTGTTGTCCGTAGGGATTTCCCAAGTTCCTCCACCGTATCGCGGACGATCGAATCCAATTGATACGAAGCGCCCAACTTGGAGGATAACTCGCCGAGAAATGCTTCGCGCTGGGCGCGGCTCTGCGCTTCTTCGAGCAAGCGGGAACTTTCCAGCGCAAGCGCAACCCGTTCTGCCGTTGCTTCAGCCATTGCGCTTTCATCCTCGGTCAGTTGACGCGTTTGATCTGCCGGGTTGATTCGAATCCTGCCAATGACTTGACCGCGCAAACGAACCGGAACAGTGAAACCGCTTGAAGAATGCGTAGGTTTTGTAATTTCCTTCAGGGCTTCCAGCTTAATGCCATCATAGCGGTAGCCTTTTGTTTCCGCAGAGCCGGCAATTTCCTTCCAGCCTTTGCCGATCAGCTGTCGTGAGGCGATCTCTGCTTGTTGTAATGCGCCTCGAGCGCGCTCTGCCGAGCGGGCATTTTGGATGGCAATGGCGATTTGATCTGCCAGAATTTGCAAGGCGGCAACATCCTCCTGCGTAAATGCATCATCCTGGGCAGATTGGATATCGAGCGCGCCAATAACGATTTCCCTGTTCTTCAACGGTAATGCCAGCAAGGACCGGGCTTCTGTGTGTTCAAAGCTGAGGGGATCAGTCCCGGTCGGATGTCCGACTCGCGGCTCGCCTCGGTCGGTGACAACCCCAATCAGCGATTCTGATCCGACCATTACTCTGTTCCCAGCCAGGAGGTTTTGTCTCCCCTCGTCGCTGCTGGAGGCGCTCAGCGCCGCCGACTGCCCTGATTCCTCGAGCAGATAGATTCCCACATGCTCGAACTGGAACCTTTCACTCACCGCTTCCACCACAACGGGGAGCAGGCGATCGATCTCTTGAACGACCGTGATGGTTTTTGCAATTGAGGCGATCCCGCCGATACGTTCCGCGCGCCGCTTGAGTTGTTCGTTCGCCACAACTAACTCTGCCTGGTTTTCCTCCAGGCGAGTCCGCGCCACTCGCAGATCGCGGTTTACAGATTCAAGGTCCCTTGCGTTTGCCTGGGTTCGAGTGATTGCGCCTTCAAGGCTTGAAAGAATAAATGCCATTAAGCCCGCGAAAATAACGATAACCACCCCAACCGTCAGCAACGCTGTGTATGGGCTTGTAAAATACTCAGCGGGTTGGAGCAATCCATTCGCTTCCGCATAGGCAAGACCAAGCCCTGTCGCGACGGTGAGCGCGGAGAGCGCGAGCGCGCCCTGCCAACTCACTAGCAAGCCCGCCGCAAGCAGAACGATGAAGTTGCCGAGAAACGCATCGTCTCGAATACCGAACCCGCTAGCCGCCAAACCATTCACTGCGGCCCAGAGGAGCAAGGTCAGTAGCGCGCCTGCCGCTTTTGTGTAACCGTGACGCGACAGGATCCAAATTCCGAGGATCAATAAAACAAGACTGGTCAATGCGGCGTCGAACCAGTTGACCTCAAATCGCGGCGCAATGATCTTTAGGGATATTTCGGTGATGGAGATCGCGACCATGAAAACAAGCGCGATGACATGAATATAAAATGCCTGGCGTGATTTCGTGTCGTCGCCGGGATATTTGACGGGAGTTAGGTAATTAATAACAATTTGCCACATGATTGCGTCTTCTATTCATCGCTCGTTTCAACGTTGCTTTCCAGCTCAATGGTGACCTCGGCGTTGCCAATTCTCCTGCCAAGTTCCTCCACGGCAGTCTGTAGGATTGTATTGCGGTCGCTGATGGCGCCGATCCGATTCGCGATCTCGCCGATTGCCCGTTCGCGCGAAGCGCGCCGTTGGGCGCCGTTCACAAGACGCGCGTTTTCGAGCGCGAAAGCGGCGCGGTCGGCCGCGGCTTCGAGCAGGGACAATTCATCATCCGTCCATTCCCGCTTGCCTTTTTTGGATCGAACTTCCAAAATTCCGATCGTTAACCCGCGCAATTTGATGGGAACGGAAACGTTGGCAGACTTCTTGTCCAGCGAAAGACCGCCTGTTTGGATGATCGATTTCTCGCGCGTAAACCTGATCTGTCCATTCAGCGGGGAAACCTGCCTGCCGTCGAAAATGAAGCCGGTTTGCTCGACTGCTTTGTTAAAGTTTTTCCACTCCAGATGAACATACTGCTCGATCGTTGCCCGCGATGCCGCGAGAGATGTTTTTGCCTCGTTGTATAGCTTGGTGTTATTGATTCCAGCGGCAACCTGGCTGGCAAGCATGGTCAAGACGTCGATTTCCTCTTCCCCAAAGGAAAACTTATTAGGGTTTTGAATATGCAGAACGCCAATAGTCTTTTCCCTAACTTGTAAGGGGATGGCGATCTCCGAACCGGCTTCAAGGTGGCTGATCCTTTCGAGTTGCGCGTTGTCCGTTGCCACGTCGGAGATGACGCGCGTTTCTCCCAACAGCGCGGCGGCTCCCGCGATGGTGTTGGCATCCACGAGGATGCGCTCATCTTGTTGAGGGTTGTCTGTGGCGGCAAGGATCAGGATCTCCGAATTCAGTTCGCTGTTGAGCAGGTAGATTGCGGATCGATTATTTTTAAATTGTTCGCCGATTTGTAAGACAATGTCGTCGAGCAGGGAATCGACATCCTGCGCCAGGGTGATGCGGCGCGCCGCATTGGCCATGAATTGAAATTTTGCCGATTGTTTTTCGAGAGCCAGGGTGCGTTCCTGCACTCGTTGTTCGAGGGTGGCTCGCGATCGTTCGAGGTCAAGATTTTTTTGGCTCACTTCCTGGTTTAGGGCGGCGAGACGGTCCTGGCGAACGCCGGCGATAGCGGCAAAAGTAGCTAAAACCAATGGCGCGCTATCGATGATCCACAAGAGCGGCTCTGTAGCATGCGCTGTTCGTATCGTGTCGATGGAAAAAGCCCGATCCAAGGTCGCCACGCGGAGGATTGTGGCAACCACTGGGAAAAGGAAACCAAACCCAGCGCCAAGAATGGTGTAGCGCAGTGTGTTCGAGATGGAACGGTGAGTAGGTAGGTTGGTCATAAAAAATTGAAACGACGCAGATTCTAGGCTTGTCCGTCGTTCCCTGAGGCGCTTGCTAATTGAATAATGACATCCGTGTCGGTGAGAACGTTGCCGATTTCGCGCACGGTGGTTCGTAAGATCGATTCGTAATCACTTGATGAGCCGATCAAGCTTGCAATCTGGGAAATCGCCTGCTCACGGTTTGCCCTGATCTGCGCTTCCTCGTATAAACGGGCGCTTTCGAGAGAAGATGCCAGGCGGTCGATGGCTTGCTCAAGCGTTGTGACGATCGTTTCACCGCTCCCTTCCCTAAGCTTGGCTTGAACAATCCCAATGGTTTGGCCACGGAATTTGATCGGTATCGCAATTTCCTGGTTTGTGGGGTTGCCAGGCGCGGCGACTGTGGTTCCCTGCTCGATTGCCTTGCGCCCAATCCCGGAGATTTCCTCAGACGGTTCGATACGGATGTTATCGAATCGATACCCTCGACTTTGCAGTTGACGGGCGGTGATGAATTTTCTCCATCCTTCGCGGGTGTTTCTTCCGTAGGCTTGTTCGAGGTCGGATAAATATCGACTGGATTCTTGCGAGAGTCTGGAGCGCTCGATGGCAGACGAGAGTTGATCGGCTATGATCTGCATGACAGACAGGTCGGCTTGATGGAATGCGTCTTCTTTTTCGTTATGAATATCGAGAACGCCGATTGTTTTATTTTCCGATTTCAACGCCAGGACGATTTCTGAGCGAGATTCGGGCAGGAAGGTGTCTGAAAATTGGGTGGCGCTAAAGCGCACATCGGGGGCGATTCGCGCTTCACCGGTCTTAGCCACAAAGCCCACCACGGTCTCGTAGTTGACCGCCAGCCTGAACTTTTGCTGAACCCGGTTTTTGCCCGCTTTGGTAGGCGAAGAGACGAGGATGGCGTGCGCGCCGTCTTTTTCAAGTAAATAAACCCCTACAAACGAACACCCCAGGCGGCTCACCAATAAATGACCAGCCCGTTCGAGAGTTTTGTTCAAGTCGCGCTCTGAGGATGAGAATTGTGAGATCTCGGTTGCAACGCGCAACCGCGCGGCTTGTTGTTCCAGTTCGTGGGTCCGGTCGGCGATGCGTTGTTCGAGGTTGGAGATGGAACCGCGTAATTGGGTTGTCATTCGGTTAAAGGCGCGGATGAGCACCCCAATCTCGTCGCCTTCCGATTCCACGTTCACATAGGATGCGGAATGTCCTTCGGTGATCTCGGCGGCGGCGCGAGTTAACGCCTGAATGGGGGAGAGCGTTCGCCGGGTCGAGGTGATCAAAACGAACGCGCCCATGAGCAAAACGCCCAGGGTCACCAGCCCAGCCACAGCAATACGATTATTCTGTTCATTGGTTAGATGCGTGTGGTTGTACACGATATCCAGCGCGCCAATTAGGTTGCCGGAAAAGTCATAGAGAGGCGAAGACCTGACCGCGTATGAATTTCCATTCACCGTGGGGTGAATAATCGTGGATTCCCCCTCCTCTACGCGCAGGTAGTTCTCAGTTTTTGCCGTGATCTCGTTTCCTTGCGTGGATGCAAAAACTACGAAATTCGAGTTTTCGATTGGGGGGGTGTTGACTCTGGTTGAGGTTAGTCCTTTGACCACTAAAATTCTCCAATCCCCGCCATATTTTTCCTTCATCTGCGCCAGCAATGATTCATCCAGACCGACTGCAATTTCAACACAACCTATGTAGTTGCCTCGATTAAAGATTGGCGCAACTCCTACAATTTCGAGAGTATTCCCATTCACTTCTAGTCCTGATACAGGCAGGTTGTCCGAATTGACCGCCATCACCGCCGGGCTGACGACAAATGGCGACGCATTCGTTTCGCTGCTTGCCGAATACAAAAGCGAGCCATCTGGAAGATGAAATTGATACGTAACAATATTGGACATGCCGGCTAATTCCGCGTAAGCCGCCTCAGAGATGCTTGCCAATGTTTGTGTATCGCGTTTGGCAACGGCTTCCCGCGCTTCGATGGAGTTTGCAGACTGTAACGCCAGCGAAATGGCTAATCGCTGCTGGTTGGCAAGCTCAGATTCGAATGCGTCGTTAAACGACACCATGCTTGCCTCTTCTGCCTCATGCGACGCATTGTGAAGGGTTACATAGAAATACCCAAAAAGACCGGCGAGCAAGACTACCAGCAGGATCAATGTCGGGGTGAGTAATTTGCGCGCGAGGATCATGACGCGTTCCTTCGGGCTGGATGCCTGGTAGCCGTTGGGCGCTGAGGCGCATCCTGCTCAGGTTGTTGCGTGAGGACGATGGTTGCCTCTTCCACCCCGGGGATTTGCCCGAGTTCGCGGGTGGCAGTTTGGAGTAGGGAGTCTACGTCGAGCGCCTGGCTAAACCGGAAGGCAAGCCCTCCAACGAGTTGCTCCTGTTTTGCTCGCGCAGTGGCATCCTCCAGCAGTCGAATGTTTTCGATCGCCAATCCAGCCTGAGTTGCGACCTCGTCGATCATCTCGCGATCTTGTTGATTCAATGGCGCGGTATCCTTTTTGGCTAGCGTGATCTTGCCGATCTGCTGCCCTCGCAAAGTCACCGGAATTTGAACGCCTTCTCCCGGATCCCTATCCGTAGGTTTTTCAGCGCGCATGCCAAGCGGAGTGTAGGTTACAACTTTTGGCTTCCCCTTCAGTTTTTGATCCCACGCGTCGTGCGTCCGCGATGTTGTAATTGCCTCCAGTTGCGTGAGCGCCGCCTGCGACTCCTCCAACAAGCGCGCATTGTCGATTGCCACTGCCAATTGATCGGCAAGGGTTTCGAAGACATCCAAATCCTGTGTTGTGAAAGCAGACGGCTTGTCGGACTGAATATCCAACACGCCCAACAAGCGACCACGAATGAGGAGCGGCACTGCAATCTCCGAGCGCGTCAAAGGCAGGTCTGGGTTATTGAAGACGGTTGCATCCGCGCCTACGTCGGCGATTATTTTTGGTTTTTTTGTTTGTGTGACATGGTTGACAGCGCCTTGCATGCCGGGTCTTATTGAGTGTTCCTGCTTCATCATGCGCATTCCGCCTTCCGAGGAGGCGGAACGAAGAGTGAACTCGTCCCCGGAGTCGTTGACCAGGTAGACGCCTGTGTGATAGTACCCGAATTGATCGGAGACAAGATGAACAAAAGTGCTCAGCAAGCGCGGCAAATCCTGTAATTCGGAGGCTTGTCGCGCGATATACGATGCCGCGCGGAGTTGATCGGTTTTACGGGTGATCACCTCGGTTCGTTCTGCCACGCGTCGTTCAAGATCAGTAATCAACCCGTTCAAGTTCTCTGTCATCGCGTTGAAGTTTGTCGCAAGTTCGGCTAGTTCCCGGGTATGTGGAATGTTGTAAATCTTGTTGGAAAAATCACCCTTGCTGATGCGGTTTGCGGCATCCTTTAATTCAATGATCGGCTTGGCAAGGTAATTGGCGATCAAAAACCCTGTAAAAATAATGGCTATGTAGGCGATGATGTTGACAATGATCAACTTGTTGCGAAATATTACTTCGTTTTGGACGATAGTCGTTGCCGAAATATCCACCCCGAGCACGCCAACCACTCTCCTGTCGGATGTGTAGATCGGCGTATAGGCAGATAGGAATGACCCGAATTCGTCGGTGTAAATTTCCTGTTCCACTACCGCGCCAGACATGGTGTCGAAGCTGGCGACGAGAGTATCGCTGGGCTCCAGGTAAATATCGCCATACGCGGAAATGTCCGCCTCGCCAGGCGCGCCGGCATCGACCACGAATGCGATCACGTCTCCGGATTTTCTCATCGTGTAAACGAAAGCCAAGTCGGGGTCTGATTGTTTGATCTTCAAATTGACAGCATGAATCTGTTGGAAGAATTCATCGTCCTGGGCGGTCACCCGTTCAAACACGTCCCCGTTTTGTTGGTAACTGGCAAGCGTGACGATGTTTTTGAGGCGTTGACGCAGGTTCTCCCGCTGCTCCGTCTTGAAATTTATGAAGAGGAAATACGTCACAACCGCTGTGGAGAGCGCCGCCAGGAGGGTAAGCGCAATTGCGAGGCGGGAAAATAATGTGGGGTAGCGTCGCGCATCCATGGCTATTCTGCCTCGTCGAGCGTGAGTTCGATCGTGGCTCGGGAGGCGTCATACCGCCTGCCCAATTCCTTGACTACGGTTTGCATCACGCCTTCCACCGTTGTGGATGCCCAAATCTTCGAGTTGATCTCTGATAACATGCGCTCGCGCAACGCGATCTGTCGCGACTCGCTTACGAGGCGGGCGTTTTCGAGGGCTACTGCGGCTTGAGTCGCCACCGCGCTGACCAGGGATTCATCCTCCGCGGTCCATTCATCCGGGCTTTCGAGCCGGATCTGTCCCAGAATTTGGTCGCGTAGGCTTATGGGAATTTCCATCTGACGGGCTTTCTCTTCGGACTCGTCGCCGACGCCATATTCCAGCTCCTCTGGATGGCTGGCGATGCCGCTCCAGCCGGTGAACAGATATTGTTTCTGGATCGCGCGTAATTCCCGGATATTTTGTTGCGCGCCCTGAAATAAGCGGGCATTCTCGAGGGCAATGGCAACTTGATTCGCCATGTTTTGCAAAGTGTTGATCGCCTCTGCGCCAAAATCGGTTTCGCGAACAGAGTGAAGGTTGAGCGCGCCGATGACCCGGTCGCTGGCAATGAGCGGCAGGGCAAGTTCGGAACGGGTGTAGGGGAGAACAGGCAGGTTGGCGCGATACTTTTCACCTGTGGTGTGCGGGTATGATTTTGCGGCGCGATCGCGGATGGCGAGCCCGACAAGGTTGCTACCGGAAACATCCGCCCGGTGCCGGCTTTTGATTAGCAATTTACCAGCCTCGCCGCTGGCTTCTTTTAGCTCAGCCCACTTATCACTGGAATCGAGTAGATATACGCCCACAAAGTAATATCCGAATTTTTCGGTGAACAAGTTGACAATGCTCGAGAGCATTTCTGCGGGGTCCAGGCTCGAGGCGGCGACGCGCCCGATCTCATTGGTGGCTGATAATTGTTTTGTGCGTTCGGTTACTTGTTGTTCGAGGTAACTTTGCAGGGATTCGAGTCTCGCCACCATGCGATTAAAGTGAATAGTTACAATCCCTAATTCGTCGGTTGCGCTGATCGGCGCTCTGGCGGATAGATCGCCTCGTTCAATGAGGTCGAATGTCTTTAGCAGGTCCGTGACCGGGTCCGAGATCGAGCGCGAGGCAAAGTAGGCGATTGCGATCCCCAAGGCGAGCACAAGCACGCTGAAAGCAATCGTGTTGGTCTGAAGGTCCTGAAAAATCTCCATCGGGGTTGCGTCTGTGAAGAGAACCCGGGTTACTTGTTGGTAGCCGATGGGAGCAAGAATGAGAATGCTAATGATAATGACGGCAAACACCAGGATGAGGAATTTAGACAGCACCAACACTCCCGCCCGACCTTTCACCTGGTCTTCGAAATTTTCAGGCGCGAGCAACAACCGAAAAGGCAGAGTGAAGCGACCCAGAAGAAAAGTGGCAAGCACCGCATACCCTAACACTGCGGCAATCCCACCCAGCAGGGCAAAGAGCGTATTCCCCGGCCCGGGGGCGGCAGCGCGCGATGTGTTCTCTGAAATCAAGATTGCCGCGGTGGTTGGGATTACGTTAAGGACAAAAGCGATCACAACCGAAGCAATGCCATAACGAACCGTCAGGCTCGTCATCTCTCGCCAGGCAGTAATCTCGTCTTTTGGCGGCATGATCGATGACTGCTTACTGGATATTTCATCCAATCTTTTTCTGGCCGCGGTTGTCAGTCTCATGCCCACGAGTAGCAACGTCAGAAAGGTAACTACGATCAATGCCGGGGCGAGGATGGAAAGGAACCCCAATGGCAACCCGGCGCTTGCGGTATTGACGCGTATCGAAACGATGCCGGGGACCGCGCCAAAAAAAGCGATCACTTGCACGAGTCCGATGACAAGTATCAGATGCCGTCCGCCCAGTCGGGCAAAGAGCCGTTCGAAGGTAATGTAAGGACTCATGCTGGCTGACTTTCCTGATTTTTCTTGTCGTCGGCAACGACCGCAAGCTTGATGCGCGCGCTGGTGGCGCCAACGGCGCGCGTGAGTTCGCTGGCAGTCGTTGCGAGGATGGCTTGCATATCGGTGGTGCGCCGAATTTTGTCGGAAATCTCGAAGATGATCCGTTCACGCTCTGCCTGCGAGCGAATTTGTTCGAGAAGGCGCGCGTTGGCAATGATCGCCGCAAGGCTTCCGCCCAGGGTGCCGAGCAGTTCTTCGTCGTTCTCTGTGTACGCGCCGACTTGCTCGCTCTCCACGTTCAACACGCCAAGAAGTTCGCCGCGGTAGAGCAGGGGAATTGCCAATTCCGATTGTGTGTTCGGACTGCCTTCGATGTATCGCGAATCCTGGCGCGCATTGGCGACGCGCAACGGCTTGCGGTGCAATGCCGACCAACCGGTGATGCCGCTTCCGAGTGTGATGGATTGTTTGAAGATTTCATCGGCATACCCAACCGCGGCTTTGACCTCCAGGGTATTCTTCTCTTTATTGAGCAACAGGATGGTAACGCGATCGCCGCCCAGGGTCACCTGCAAGCCGTTCACCGCGGAAGATAGCGCTTCGTCCAGCGTGGTTCCCGATGCCGCCGTGGTGGTGATGTGGTGAAGCAGGCGGTGTTGGGCGAGATGCTCCTGCGTTTCCGAGAACAGTTCAGTGTTGATCACCGCGATCGCCAACTGGTCGGCGAGGATTTGCAGGATGCGAAGGTTGTCGCTGGTAAAAGCATAGGCGCGATCGCTTTGCACGTCGAGAACGCCGAGGATGCGATCCGCCACCTTCAAGGGGATTGCGGCTTCCGCGCGGGTATCCGGCAAAACAGGGTTGGGGTAATAAGTGGCATCCCGCGTGGTATCGTTGACAACAAGAGACTCGCCTTTGCCTGCCACGAAGCCAACGATGGATTTGGAGCCAACGCCAAGCTTGTGACTCGTCCGTTTCAATTGCGCGCCCGCGTCTCCAGTGGAGCCGCGAATTACAACAAATTCGCCCGGCATGTCTTTTAAGAAGACCGAGGCATGATAAAAATCAAACCGGGCGCGAATCAAGTCCACCGCTTTTTGTAATAACTCGTCTAAATCCAGCGAACTGCTGATATCGCGCGCAATTTCTGCGGCAGTCTCGAACTGCAATACAACTTGCTGGCTGTCATGTAACAACCGAACATTATAGATCGCGCCGGAAATCTGGCTGGCAACCGCAATGGCAAATCGCAAGTCTTCCTCGTCGAAACTGAACTCTTTCTCCAAATCTTGCACAATGAGCGCGCCGATGGCTTCTCCGCGCACCAACAAAGGCACTCCCATCCACGAGCGCGGAGGCTTGCCGGATATTTTTGCTCCCATGGCAATGATCCGTTTTTCGGTATCCGAAACCACCATCAAAGGCTCGCGTGTGCGGATGAGGATGGAGGTAAGCCCTTCGCCGAGCGGGAATGTATCGAGTGAAGAGAATTGCCCCTCTTCATATAGGTAGGGGATACTGATCGAGTTGGTCGACTCATCATAGAGCGCAATCACAAACCCATGATCTCCAATGACGCTTCTGAATTGATCGTGGATGGACGAATACAGGGTTTTCAGATCGCTGATGGTTGCCGTGTTGGCGGCGAGTATGTTCAACGCTCTTGTTTCCAGGGAGCGCCGCTCGCGCTCCACAGGCTGGGATGGCGTTGTGGGTTTTGCGACAACTTTCGTCGTCAGTTGAATCGTGCGCTGGAATGAGTTGATCACCTCGTCGCCGATAACCTGGCCCGCGCGCGCGCCGATCATCACTAATCCGCGCATGTCCGCGCCCTGCATGACCGGGATAAACACCGCAGACTCGCACTCGAATTGGCGGATATAGTGAAGCATATTGAATTGAGTCAACGATTCGGGCAGGGACCTTGCGCTTCCCCCGTCCACCCTTACAAAACCTCGCGTGAGGTGACCCTCAATATCGCGCGCCGACAATTCGTGCCCGCGCGGAATCGTCGCCTGTGGTTCTCGCGCTTGAGGGTCTAAAAACTGGGCGAGTTGCAGGCGATCGGCATTGGCAACAAAATAAGCCGTGAAAAAGAACGCGTTTCCTTCGGGTATGCTTTGGCTCATTGCAAATCTATGCTTTTCTAACTGAACTCCCAGACCGACTCCCCGTTTAAAATTCGACGGATTTGATCGGGGAACTTATCGGGGTCGAGGGGCTTGCCGAGGAAACCGTCAAAGCCAGAATCTTTTGCCTTGTTCATCTGATCTGTGCTTGCCTCAGCGGTCACTGCGATGATGGGGATCGAGCGTAATTTTTCAGACGCGCGGATCTTTTTCAAAGCGCCATACCCATCTTCGTACGGGAGGCGGATATCCATGAGGATCAAATCCAGCCGGGATAATGTGTCAGCATACTCGACCACCTCATACCCAGACGTTTTCCATTCGCAGTGAATCCCCAGATACCCCAACATTCTGGCGATCAACACAAAGTTTGCAACATTATCTTCAACAACCAAGACGGTCGCATCTTTCGGGATCGTCGGCTTCCTGATCGGTTGGGTGTCTAAAACATTTTCAGGCATGTGCTCTCCTCGCAAGGAACTTTTCTATTTCTCGAACCAATTGGTCGATATCGATCGGCTTTTGAATGTAACCATCACAGCCAGCCTCGATGGTTTTTTCGCGGTCGCCTCGCATCACATTGGCGGTAATGGCAAGGATCGGGACCTTCTCAAACCCTTGCATGGCTTTGATCTGCGCTGTCAGGGTATAGCCATCCATATCGGGCATGTTGATGTCCATCAAGATGAGGTCGGGGCGCCTGCTCTTCAGTATCTCAAACGTTTCCTGGGCGCTGCTGGCTTCGATCAGTGAATACTTCTCCGCTAGCAGAACCCGCCTCACAAGCATTCGATTTTCAGGGTTATCTTCCACGTAAAGGATCAAACTCTTGCCTGGCTCGCTCATCAATGGTGTACCTCCAGCCTGAATTTTACATACTACCTTTGGGGGATGACATGACAGCAACCTTGCAAATTCCCCAACAAAAATGTCGAGGGTTTTTGCCTCGACATTTTGAGCGGGTGATGGGACTCGAACCCACGATATCTTGCTTGGGAAGCAAGCGTTCTACCACTGAACTACACCCGCTTGAATTTCAAAATTATAGCCATGCGAATCTTTTGTGTCAATGCGGATATAAACCCCGCTTCGCCTCGACGGGGCTACTGTGTTCGACCTAGCAAGCGATTCGTCAACTCGAACAACGCGTCGCCCGCCTCGCCCTGCGGATCCGCCTCGCGCAGATTCATCAACGCGAGATCGGTCATTTGTTTTGCCGCCTCTTGCGCGGCGAGTAATCCGCCCTCGCTCGCAAGCAGACGCGAAACTTCGCCAACTTCCTCAGGCTGAATCGGTCCCTGCATCCATCGTTCTGCAAATTTTCCCTTTTTATCCAACCCCGCCAAAATGGGAAGAGAATTCTTTCCTTCAACGAGATCGCTCGCAGTTGATTTGCCCGTTACATTTTCATCGCCCCAGATTCCCAAAATATCGTCCTGCACTTGAAATGCCAACCCGAGATAATGTCCAAACGAACGATACACTTCCTGCTTCTCATCATCCGCGCCGCCCAGCAACGCGCCGATGTGACAACACGCGGCGATGAGCGCGGATGTCTTGCCTGAGATCATGTGCCAATAATCTTCAACGCCTAGATCGTTTCTTTCTTCATAAGACATATCAAGATATTGCCCGCGCGTGAGATCAAGGCACGTGTTGTGCAAAATCTCCGCCGCTTTTACAACCACATCGGCAGAATAACTATTCTTCAAATCAAGGATCGCCTGACTTGACATCACGAACAACGCATCACCCACATTGATCGCCATCGGCGCGCCCCACTTGACCCATGCCGTATCTCTGCCTCTTCTCTTTGGAGAATTATCCTGAATATCATCATGCACTAAAGAGAAATTGTGCACTAACTCAATCGCCGCAGCCGCCGGGAGCGCGGACTTCCAGTCCGCCCCGCAAGCCGAAGCACACAATAAAACCAACAACGGACGAATCCGTTTCCCCGTCGCTTCGGGACCCGCGCCGTCACCCGTCCAGCCCATGTGATAAGTGAGCATCTCGTGGAATGGCTTCGTGCGCGGCGAATCCAACCGCGAGACTTGTTTTTGCAATTCCGTTTCAACAGCAGAGAGAAGTTCTTTTGTGTCCATGCGTTAGAAAATTCCCATGTGAGTTAATTCATCTTCCAATTGTTCGGGCGATGTGAAATGGATTGTAACAAATCCCATCTGTTTTGCTTGTTCGATATTCGCCAGCGAGTCGTCAATGAATAAGCATTCGCGCGCGGGCTTGCCAATTTTCTCAAGCACAAGGTTGTAAATTTCTGGCTCGGGTTTAACAAAACCGACATGTGCTGAAATAACCATGTCATCGAATAGATCGAAAAAGTCATACTTTTCGCGCGCGAACGGAAATGTCTCTGCTGACCAATTGCTCAACCCAAAGAGCGGATAGTCCACGCGTTTGAGTCGCTTCAAAATTTTGACCGTGCCTATGAACGCATCACCAATCGAATCCCTCCAATGATCGTGATACGCCTGAAACAAATGCGCGTACTGCGGAAACTTCTGCGAATGGTCAGCCACACCTTCATTAAATGTCCGTCCTTTATCTTGTTGTGCGTTCCATGCCGCAAAATCCACTTCGTGAAAAAACGCTTTCATCGCCTCTTCATTATCAAAGTGACGACGATACACATGCCACGGATTCCATTCAAGCAAGACGTTTCCGAAATCGAAGATGATGGCTTTGATGTTGTGCATAAGTTCACGTAACGCGAGATTTATCTCGCGTGTTGCGACATGAATGTCGCGTTACGATTTTATCCTCTCGCCCCTCGGATCAAACAACGGCTCCTTCTGAACCTCAGCCTGAATCTCAACCCCAAAACATTCCACAGTAACGCGAGTTCCTGCCTTTGCGAGTTCAATGGGGAGGTAGGTGTATGCAATTGATTTATTGATCGAATACCCAAATCCGCCTGAAGTGACCCAGCCAACGACTTTGCCATCGTAGCGGATCGGCTCACTTCCAAACACAATCGTATTCGGATCATCAAGCACAATACAACAAAGTTTCTGCTTTGCCCCTTCCGCTTTCTGTTTTACCAACGCTTGTTTCCCCATGAAGTCAACTGATTTGTTCAATGCAACAGCAAAACCCAAGCCCGCTTCATAAGGAGTGTAATCAGGCGTGATGTCCGCGCTCCAGTAGCGATAACCTTTTTCAAGCCGCATGGACTCGATTGCCTTGTATCCCGCCGCGACCATGCCGTGCGGTTTGCCTGCGCTCCATAGCGTGTCCCATAGTTGCTCGCCATATTCGGATGGCGCGTAAAACTCCCAGCCGAGTTCGCCGACATACGTGACGCGCAATGCAAGAGTTGGGATATTCCCAATCGTGATCTGTTTTGCCGTCATATACGGGAACGCCTCATTAGAAACATTGTCTCGCGTCACCGATTGCAAAATATCGCGAGCGCGGGGTCCCCACAAGCCGAAGCACGTTCTTGCAGAGGTGATGTCATTGACAAAGACAGTTCCATCGAGCGGCATGTATCTTCGCAAGTGAGTCATGTCGTGCGTGCCGAAGGCTGTCCCTGTGACGATCATAAATCTGTCAGATGCGAGCCGCGAAACGGTGAAGTCACATTCGATGCCGCCGCGCGCGTTGAGCATTTGCGTGTATGTCACCGTGCCAACTGGTTTATCAATATCGTTGGCGCATAATTTTTGCAGGAAGTCACACGCGCCTGGTCCTTGGATTTCGATTTTTGAAAATGACGTTTCATCGAACAATCCTGCCGCTTCACGCGTGGCGCGAGTCTCTGCGGCGATGGCGGACGACCAATTGTCACGCGCCCAGCCCGAAAGGTCAGGGAGAGACGCGGCGCGTGAGTCATGTTCATTCGGGGCGTACCAGTTCGGGCGTTCCCATCCGCCTTTTTCACCGAAGACCGCGCCCAAATCCTGCAAGCGATGATACGCGGGCGAAACGCGCAATGGTCGCGCAGACTCGCGTTCTTCATACGGCATGTGAATGTCGTAATATTTTCCGTATGTTTCAATCGTGCGCGCCAACGTGAACGATTGACTCGCGTATTGATTTCCGAAACGCCGCGCATCGAGCTTCCACATATCCCATTCGGGATGACCGTCAATGATCCACTCAGCCATCGCTTTGCCGATGCCGCCCGCGCCCGCGATGCCATGCGCGCAAAACGCGCACGCCACCCAAAAGCCGCGCACGGATGTTGGACCCAACAAATATTCCGAATCGGGTGTGAAGCCTTCGGGTCCATTTAAGAGTTGCGCGATCTCGACACTTTCCATCGCAGGCACGCGCTTGATAATATTTTCCATCAACGGCGTGAAGCGGTCCCAATCAGGTTCGAGCAATTTGAAATTCCAATCTTGCGGCACGCCATCGAGTCCCCACGGCGCGGGCTGGCGTTCGTATCCGCCCGCGACCATGCCGCTGTCACTGCCGCGAAAATAAATAAGATTATCGGGATCGCGCATCGTGGGCATTGTCTGCGGTTGATTCTTGACGGGCTTGGTGATGAGATACAAATGCGCCATCGGGATGATGGGCAGTGTAATGCCGACCATGGACGCGATATCGTTACCCCACAATCCCGCCGCGTTGATGACAACCTCGCTTCTTACTTCGCCTCGATCTGTTACAACACCTCGAACTTCATTCCCGCTGACAGTGATTCCCGTAACGCGCGTGTTGAACATAAACTTCGCCCCGCGACTCTTCGCTCCTGCCGCGAGCGCGTTCGTCAATCCTGTCGGGTCAATCTGCCCATCGGTGGGGAGGTGGACTCCACCTTTGACATCCTCCAGCGACATCAGCGGAAATAAATCCTGGCATTCTTTCGGTGAAATAATTTCAAGAGGCATCCCAAACGCTTTGGAATATCCCACCACGCGTTTCAATTCCTCCAGCCGCGCATCGGATGAAGCAATTCGCAAACTGCCCACCTCGTTCCAGCCCGGGTCAACGCCCGTTTCATTTTTGAGTCTGCGATATAAGTCTGTGCTGTACCGCATCATCTTGGTGAGGCTTGATGATGTACGAAGTTGACCAACTAATCCCGCCGAATGAAATGTCGAGCCGCTGGTCAGTTCGTGCCGTTCGATGACGACAATATCCTTCCATCCCATCTGAGTCAGATGATAAGCAATACTCGCCCCGCCGACTCCGCCTCCGATGATGATGGCTTGCGCGTGTTGTGGTAGTTTCATAAGTGTGTTGACCCTTGATTAGTGTTTGAGGATAAATTCGTGAGGCGATTTTTCGTGAGGCGTGGAGCGTGTGGCGATGAACTACTCTTTGTCGCGTGGAGTCCATTTGCCTGGGTCGGACATCATAATGGTAAGTTGGCTGTTGATGTGATCGTAATGATCTTCGAGTTCTTTATGAACCGCGGGAGTGAGGTAGTTAAAGTGTAATGCAAAATCCAGCCAAACGATGGTCTCGGTTGCTTCGGTATCCGAGTCTGTTAATTTGCTGACAAAGTTTTTCGGGTACTTTCTTCTCCGCCACGCTTCGGCGATATTCGCACAGACTGAACGCGAAGATCGGCGTATTTGATCGGTGAGGCTATATTTCTCTTCCGCTGGAAATTTCTTTGTGATTTCATGTATCTGTGTCGCAGATTTGAAAGCAAGTTGATACACGCGCAAGTCACGGCGAGATTTAGCGGTTGTCATTTTTCTCCTTTTTTTAAACTGATGAGTTGTCGGCACATTGAATTGGAGTCGCCTCACGCCCAATTCGCTCCACGCCTCACGTTTTACACTTCCCTCAACCACTTCTGATAATCACTTCCACTCGTACTTGCCTCAAACCTCTCAAAATACTTCTGCCCATATCCCTTGTAATCAAAATCCAATTGCGAGACACCGATCTGCACCTGCGCCCACATCGCCTCTCTCAAATCGGACATGATCTTCATCAACTTGAGATGCGCTCGTTGGGAATCGGTGGGGTCGCCGAAATATGCGTTGAGCAAGATGTCATCTTGCTCCACTGTGAACTCATGCTGAACAGCGAAGTTGCCGAGATCAAAGAATATATCTCCCATGCCCGCGTACTCCCAATCCAAAATGCGGATGCGAGCGCCGTCGTCAATGAAGTTGCCGTTGAGTAAGTCGTTGTGACAGGGTCGGAGTTGCAGCGGCTCGCGCGCGTACATCGCTTTTTCGATTTCGCTCGATTTTTCAAGATACCAGTCCATTTTCGCGGGCAATTGTACATTGAAACTTTGCGCGGTCTTGGCGTATTCTTCCGCAACTCGAAACGGAGAGAAGAAGCCAGGAAATTTTTCAAGCGCGTGATAGGCTTTCATGGATTCAAGTACTCGTTCGATGTTTTCCTTCTTACCAATCTCCTCAGCCGACATCCCTTTGCCTGAAATGAAACGCGCAAGGATAAAGCCCTCAGGGGCGATAAAAGCGACAGGGTCTGGGGCAACTCCAATTTGCGAAGCGAGGCGGGAGCATTCATATTCCACCGCGCGGTCAATGCCGAGATGTTTCGTCTCGTTGCCGCCCATCCGTAAGACGAATGATTCCCCGTCTGCGGTGATCTTGTAATTCTTGTTGGTGATACCGCCTGTTAGTTCCGTGATCTCAAAATCCTCTTTGGAAGCGAACATCGGAATGCGTTGAAGAATTCGTTTGATATTCATAGTTGACCTTTGTTGACATGACAATGTTGGATGACGGATTATACTGAAAATCCTGTTTATTGTACCTTTGTTGACATTGACTCCTCGTTCCCTTATAATGACACCGTTGTATACAACCCCAAAGGAGGAGAGGAGGTGTAACAAGAGAAGAAGTTCGTATCGTAAGATCGTGCGATCGAAATGTTAGTCAACCAATAATCCCCTAAGGAGGATCTGTCATGCGTAAAATGTTCTCTGCCGTTGCCATTCTTGTGATGGCAAGTCTTGCTTTAGCCGCATGTGGCACTGCGGTTCCCGCTCCGTCTGTTGACACTGTGACCGTGAAGGAAACCGTAGTCGTTGAAGTGACCTCATCCGCGCCGGTTGTTGTCGCTCCTACTGGCTATGGCGTAACTTTGAAAACCGTCATGGAGCGCGGTAATTTGGTATGCGGCGTCAACTCGCAAGTTCCGGGCTTTGGTTATGTTGGGGCCGATGGTAGTTTTGCGGGGATTGATGTTGATTACTGCCGCGCGCTTGCCGCCGCCATTTTTGGCGACGCCACCAAAGTCGAATTCCGCCCTGTGACCGCTGCCGAACGCTTCACTGCTTTGCAGTCCGGCGAAATTGATATCCTCAGCCGCAACACCACCTGGTCGCTTGTGCGCGATACTGAGTTGGGCGGCAACTTCGTGCATACCACCTTCTATGATGGTCAGGGCATGATGGTTCCCAAAGACAGCGGTATCAAAACACTTCAAGATTTGGCGGGCGGCACGATCTGTGTCCAGACCGGCACAACTACCGAACTTAACCTCGCCGATGTGATGGCGTCGTTGGGCGTTGCATATACGCCGGCTGTTTTCGAAGATGCCGACTCTACGTTTGCCGCATACTCCGAAGGACGCTGTGACGCGGTCACCACCGATAAATCCGGTTTGGTCTCACGCCGCTCTGTGCTGACGGACCCGTCTGCTCACGAGATTCTCGATGTGACCATGTCGAAAGAACCGCTTGGTCCGATGGTTCGCCACGGCGACGATCAATGGTTCGACATCGCGCAATGGACGGTCTTCACGATGTTCTCCGGTGAAGAATTCGGCATCACCTCCGCCAATGTGGATGACATTCGCGCCAACGCCACCGCGCCTGAAGTCCGCCGTATGCTTGGCGTGGAAGGCGACCTGGGTTTGAAACTCGGGCTCACCAACGACTGGGCGTACAACATCATCAAGCTCGTCGGCAATTACGAGGAGATCTACAACCGCAACCTCGGTCCCGATACTCCGACGTACATTCCGCGCGGCTATAACAGCCTGTACACCGATGGCGGCTTGCTCTACTCACCGCCGTTCCGTTAGATCAATCAGCATACAACGAGGGCGGGGAGTTGCTCCCCGCCCTCCGTTTTCATTTGGATGACTCTTCATGCAACGCGAGCTTAAGCAAACGGCAACAATTCCATTTTGGCGCGATGAGCGCGTTCTCAAAATACTAGGGCAAATTATTTTTGCCTTACTTGTTTTGTTTGTGGGCGCGCTCATCTACCAGAACATGAGAACCGGGCTTGCCAAACAGGGCATCTCGTTAAGCTATTCATTTCTCGGTAACATCTCCGGCTTTGACCTTGCAGAAACATCCATTCCCTACGACCGCAACTCCGCATATTGGCAGGCGTTTCTTGCCGGGTTACTGAACACGTTAAAAGTCGGCGTTGTTGGAATTATCTTCGCCACCATTCTCGGCGCGATCCTCGGCATTGCCCGCCTTTCCACAAACTTCATCATCAACCGCCTCGCAACTTTTTACCTTGAACTCTTTCGCAATCTTTCATTGTTGGTATTCTTGATCTTTTGGTACCTCGGCGTTTTTCTCAAACTTCCGCGCGTGAAGGATGCCATCCTGTGGCCCGGTGATATCATTTTGACGAATCGCGGCGTGGGCATTCCCTGGGGGATTCCAACCGCTTCTTTCCCGACGTTCCGCCTGATTCTGCTCCTCGGCTTGATTCTCGCCGTGATCGTTTTCCTCGCGTTTCGCGCTTACAGTCAACGCACGGGCCGCGCTCCATTGACTTTGCTATGGTCATTCCTCGCGTTTGTGTTGGTGGCGTTGGTGGGCTGGTTTATCCTCCCTGTAAAACCTCTCACATTGGATCTGGCTTTCGTCAAAGGATTAAATCTCGCAGGCGGGAAAATCCTCACCCCTGAATTCATGGCGCTCACATCGGGGCTTGTGTTGTATACCGCCGCTTTCATCGGCGAAGTGGTGCGCGCGGGCATTCAATCTGTATCGAAAGGGCAGGTGGAAGCCTCGCGCGCGTTGGGCTTGAACGGCTTTCAAACGTTGCGCCTGATCGTTTTCCCGCAGGCGCTGCGCGTCATCATCCCGCCGCTGACGAGTCAATATCTAAATCTGGTGAAAAATTCATCGCTTGCCATTGCGGTGGGCTACCCTGATGTTTTCTACGTTTCGAACACAATTCAAAATCAAACGGGGCGCGCGGTGGAAATGATCTCACTGGTGATGCTCACGTATCTCCTCATCAGTCTGCTGACTTCTGTGTTGATGAACTGGTACAACCAGCGGATCAAATTGGTGGAGCGTTAAGATGGCAAGCGTCGAACCTGTCCTCCCGCCGATGAGCGAACGTTCCAACATCCTGCGTTGGGCGCGCAAGAATTTATTCGGGTCATGGTACGACGCGATATTAACCATCCTCGGCGCGTGGATCGCGTACTGGGCGTTGAGCGGTCTGCTGACGTGGGTGTTCACTGTAGCCGAATGGAAAGTGATCGTCGTCAATATGCGCTTGCTGATGATCGGTCAATATCCGCTCGAACAGGCTTGGAGGTTGTGGGTCTGGCTGGCTCTTTTGGTTTTCCTTTCGGGGAATTCCCTGGCAATCTGGGGGCGAGGCTCGCGCTATGCAATCGCGCTTTTACTGCTCCCTGTTGTGCTTGCCTTTGTATTTCCATTCGGCGATGAACCGCGAAAGTGGCTGGTTATATTAACCGTCACGGGGTTGGCGGGCTGGGGAATCGGGCGAACCAGCCCCGAGGTCCTGAAAAGAAGCGTGATCGCGGGGTGGGTCATCTCGCTGCCCATCATCATCTTGCTCACGCGCGGACTTTCAGAATCCGAAACGGGATTCCTGCCGGATGTGCGAACGAATCTCTGGGGCGGATTGTTGCTGACGTTTTTGCTGACCGTGGTCGGCATTATGTTTTCTTTTCCTATCGGCGTATTGCTGGCATTGGGACGCCGTTCCGAATTGCCGATCATTCGCTGGTTCAGCGTGGGATATATCGAACTGGTGCGCGGCGTTCCGCTGATATCCATCCTTTTTATGATGTCGTTGATGCTTCCTCTTTTTCTGCCGGATGGCTGGACGGTGGATCGCGTGATTCGCGCGATGGTTGCCATTACGTTGTTCAGCGCGGCTTACTTAGCCGAAAATGTGCGCGGCGGATTGCAAGCCATCCCGAAGGGTCAATACGAGGCGGCGGAGGCATTGGGTCTGAGCGGCGCGCAGACTATGATTTTTATTATTCTGCCGCAGGCATTGCGTTTGATCATTCCGATTTTGGTGGGGCAGTTCATTGCGGTATTCAAAGATACGTCGCTGGTGGCGATTGTCGGCTTGCTCGACCTGTTGGGTATGGGAAAGACGGTGCTTGCCCAACCGGAGTTTTTGGGTTTACAGCGCGAAGTGTATGTTTTCATTTCGTTGATCTTTTGGGTGTTGAGTTACGGGATGTCGTATTTGAGTCAGCAGTTGGAAGCGCGACTCGGTGTTGGAATTCGATAATCAGGATAAGAGCTATGGCAGACGAACCGATCATCAAAGTGCAGGCTGTGCATAAGTGGTATGGGAATTTCCATGCGTTGAAGGGCATCAGCATGGACGTGAAGAAAGGCGAGGTGATCGTCATCTTCGGGCCGTCGGGTTCGGGGAAATCCACGTTCATTCGGATGCTCAACCGCCTTGAAGATCACCAACGCGGACGGATCGTCGTGGACGGCATCGAGATGAGCCACGATGTGCGCAACATCGAACAAATTCGAAGCGAGACCGGCATGGTGTTCCAGCAGTTCAACTTGTTCCCGCATTTGACGGTGATGCAAAATATCATCCTTGCGCCGATACAAGTCCGCAAGTGGACGAAACAGAAGGCGGAGGAGGTTGCCATGCAATTGCTGGAGCGCGTGGGCATCCCCGAACAGGCGAAGAAATTCCCCGGTCAACTTTCGGGCGGACAGCAACAGCGCGTGGCAATCGCGCGCTCGCTGGCGATGCAACCGAAGATCATGTTATTCGATGAGCCGACATCCGCGCTTGACCCTGAGATGATCAAAGAAGTGCTGGACGTGATGACAGAACTGGCGAAATCAGGCATGACGATTCTTGCCGTGACGCACGAAATGGGTTTTGCCCGCGCCGTCGCAGATCGTATGTTCTTTTTCGATAACGGTGAAATTGTAGAGCAGGGAAGTCCGGAGCAGATTTTCAATTCCCCGAAGGAAGATAGAACGAAGTTATTTTTGTCACAGATTTTGAGGCACTGAGAGTTTGGTGCGACTCGTCATGCTATTTCAACTTCTCAAGTAATTCGCTTGCGGTCAAGATTGAAATGCCTTGATAGGATTTCAGGCTTTTTACGTGCGAATCACCAGAGACGATAACCTCTGCGTTCGCGGCGATAGCGCAGGCTAAAATCATGTCATCGTCAGGATCATCCTTGATGACGGATGGGGTTGATGTGGGATGAACAAGCGTGGCAAGTTCTCCATACCCCAAAACCAACTCTCTGGCTGTTGTTTGTGCGGCTTTCAATCTGGAAGCAAATTTATCTCGTTCGAGTACATCGGCTAATTCGGCAAGCAGGTCGGGGCTGGTGTAAAGAGTAATTTTGCCTGAGCGCGCCAATTCAAGTAATTCTCGAGGCGCACCGCGCCACAACAACCCAGAAATGACAGTGTTGGTGTCGGCGACAACTTTCATTTGGCGCGGGCTTCGCGCGCGGCGGCGATTTCGGCTTCAAGTTCTTCTTCGGTCAGGGGAGGAAGTTCGAGCCCGGCGAGTTTATCAGCGGCGGCGAATAATTCATCCACGCGGCGACGGCGCAGTTCTTCGCGCAAGAGGCGCTCGATTTCAGCAGGTTGGAGCAAGCCTGCTTTTTTCGCTTCCTTGAAAACATTTTCTGGCAAGTCGAGTTTTAGGTCTAGGGTCATAACATACCTCTTTTGCAATTATACAACTTTACCGTTCAACCAATTTTGCATTTTCCAATTTTCTCCGCCCAGGGCGACGCGCTTGGCGGTGTCGAGTCCGTCTGAGTGGGTTGTGTGAAATTGTAACTGCTCAGACATGTCGTTGCGAGGAGGGCTCTTGCTCTTCCCGACGAAGCAATCTCCCGGCCTTGGGAGACTGCCTCGGCAGAACCAAGAGCGCCTCGCAGCGACATGTTCCGATGCTGAGTAGTTACGTGAAATTGCAACATAGCCCGATGAAATTACTTGCTGATGGCTGCCGCTATCTCATCCAACACTTCAAAGATGTTGATGGGCTTGCCTGAGGTCACATCTTTATCGTTGACGTGAATATGATGCGGGAAGTTTTTGAGATCAGAGAAATGTTTTGCATTATCCCAGCGGCGAACGAGGTTTTTATCTTTATCCATCCATTGATACCGATAACTGATTAGTTCCAAATCGTCCAACCATTGAACGAATTCGGAAAAATCAAGAATATCGCCATTGGTCAGATTCGCTCGAAAGGCGTTCTTTGACCGACTCTACATATTCGATCGGGTTCATTCTGAAGATTCGCTAAGCAATTCAAGTCGTTTGCGGATGCTAGTTGCCATTTGAGCAAGCGACGCCCACTCGACTGATTCTGCGCTGTCATCCGTTTGTCCCGCTTGATAGCGTTTGAAGAATTCAGCAGTTGATATTTTGAATTGCTTCTCGTAGTCCGCTAATACTTTTTCAATTTCGGTTAGTTGCGATTGCGATTGACTGAGCTCATACTCGACCGCTTTATTTAGGGTTTGCGCGGTCAAATTGCTGACTTGCTTTTTTTCGTAGAGTTCAGCCAGCCAGCGGACTCCTCTGGCATATTTTGTGTTTGGCGTAGTTTGAATAGTCATGCGATACCTCTATCTCAATTATACAACCACTAACTTATCTTTTTTCAATTCTTCTAAGACTTTTGCTCCCGCCGCGAACATCGTCACTTCAATCTGCCTCTTCGTCAACTTCATCATCTCAACAGCTTTCTCGGTCGAAACTGCCGCGGCTTTGAGGAATTGACCAGCCATGCCTCCCAATGTCGCGCCGAGGGCGATGCACTTGGCGATGTCGAGTCCGTCTTTGATGCCGCCGCTGGCGAAGATAAGCGTTCCGGGGACGGCGCGCTTAGCGTTTAGTATTGAATCCGCAGTTGGGATTCCCCAGCCGACAAATGTCGCCGCAAGTTGACGGGTGAATTCGTCGGGCGCGCGGTGCATTTCCACTTGTGACCAACTCGTGCCGCCTGCGCCTGCAACGTCAATTGCGGATACTCCGCACTCGGCTAATAACTTTGCTGTCCGTTCAGAGATTCCCCAGCCAACTTCTTTTGCAATGACGGGGACTTCGATCTGCTTGCAAATCTCCTCGATCTTTTTTGCAAGACCTGAGAAGTTTGTATCGCCCGCATCTTGCACGGCTTCTTGCAACGG
>CASGHD010000037.1 GCA_949319575.1 uncultured Anaerolineales bacterium
CCCGTCCGCAAACTTTCGCTGGGACAACGGATGCGCTGTGAAGTCGCCGCCTCGCTTCTTCACCGCCCCAAACTGCTCCTGCTCGACGAACCATCCATCGGCTTGGACGTGGTCGCCAAACAACACATCCGCGACGCGATCCGCACCATGTCACAGGAGGAAAAGGTCGGCGTCTTGCTCACCTCCCACGACGCGGGCGATCTCGAAGCGTTATGTCGCCGTGTGATCATCATCAATCACGGACAGATCGTCTATGAAGACAAGGTCTCGAATCTAAAAAGAAAATTTCTCACCCGCAAAATGGTGGAGGTTCGGTATGCGGAAGAAGTGTCTCCGAATTTTTCGATTGACGGTGTTGAGATTTTGAAAGTGGGAAGTTATGGCGTGAAATTACGATTCGACACAACCAAAACACCTGTGGACGCGGTCATGTCGAATCTCTCGCAAGCGGGCGAGTTGGTAGACATCACCGTTTCCGACCCGCCGCTGGAGGAAGTGATCGCGAAGATTTACCAAGACAACAGACCCGGAATGCGGACTTAAGTCCGCACCGCGCAAGAAGCGGACTTAAGTCCGCGCTCCGTGACCCTACGCCATGAAAAAATACTTCTCCATCCTCACTATGCAAGTCATCAACAACCTCGCCTACCCTGGAGATTTCCTCGGCAGGTCTATCAGCATCGCCACGTTCATTTTCATCTTTGCGGGGTTGTGGAGAACAACGTTTGCGATCTCCAACACGAATATTATCAATGGGCTGACCTTTCCTAACATGGTCTGGTATTTTATGATGGCGGAAACACTCGAACTCGGCAGACCGCGTATCAACCGAACGATCTCGGAGCAGGTCAAGAACGGAGAAGTCGCGTATATTCTGAACAAGCCGTACAACTTCCTCCTGTATCATTTCTCAGCAGGGTTAGGCGACGGCATTGTAAGGATGACTCTCAACCTGATCGTCGGTTCCATCGTCGCGTGGATTCTCGCAGGCGCGCCTCCCATACCTTTGGGCTGGCTCATGGCGTTCGTCACATTGATCGGCGCGTGGATCTTGCACTTTTGCTTCATGGCGTTGATCGGTCTCGCCGCGTTCGTTGTGGAGGAAACCAATTCGTTCGAATTGATCTACCAGAAACTTGTTTTCATTCTCGGCGGTTTTTTGTTCCCGCTGGATATGTTCCCGGAGTGGTTGCAGAAAATATCCTACGCGCTCCCCTTTCCCTACATGATGTACGCCCCCGCGCGATTGTTCGTCAAACCCGATGTTGAATTATTCTGGCAAATGCTTGGAGGACAGGTCATTTGGATTGCTGTTTTTGTGCTTCTGGTAGCATTTGTATATCGGCGCAGTGAGAAATATCTCACCGTGAACGGCGGATAAGATGAAACAACTAAAATTTCTCGTCGCCCTCTGGAAAGCCAACATTCAAGCGGCGATGGAATTCCGCGCGGCGTTCTTCACGCAGGTCATCTTTATGATGATCAACAACGGCGTTTATTTCATCTTTTGGGTTTTGTATTTCGACAAATTCACCGAGGTGCGCGGCTGGGACATCAACGCCATGATGCTGCTGTTCGGTATCACTGCCTCCGCCTGGGGGATCGGAGCGTTCTTCTTCGGCAACTTCATTTCTCTCGCTGAAGTCATCGTGGGCGGACGACTCGATTACTATCTTTCATTGCCGCGTCCTGTGCTCTTGCATGTGCTTGCTTCTAAAAGTATCGGGAGCGGCATGGGCGACCTCATTTATGGGATCGGCAGTTTCATGCTCTCAGGCTATTTCACGCCCGACGGCACGCTTCGATTCCTGCTCGGCGTTTTTGCGGGCGTGTGCATCTTCATCGGTTTTCTCGTCATCGTGCAAAGCCTGTCGTTTTGGCTGGGCAACACCGTCGCGCTCAGTCAATTCGCGTTGAGCGCGTTGCTCACCTTCTCGCTCTATCCCAGCGCGCTGTTTGACGCCACAACCAAACTCGTTTTACTCACCTTGATTCCCGCCGCATTGATCGGCACGATTCCCACCGAGTTTGTGCGCGAGTTCTCGTGGCAAAGCGCGCTTCAAATGACAGCGGGCGCGCTGGTCTTTTTATTATTATCAATTTATATTTTCAAGTTGGGGTTGAAACGCTACGAATCAGGTAGCGCGATTCAAACAGAGGTATAAAAACCTTGCGAAGGCTCGAAGCCTTCGCAAGGTTTACGTTTCATGCCGACGCGCCTGAATAACTCCTCAACCCAATCAGCCAAACAACGCGCGCCAAAATCACGAACAACAACGTCAGACCCAACGCGAACAACATCGTTTCACCCGTGAGGCGATTCGTCATCGCTTCAGCAGGCACAGTCACTGCGAAAGCAACGGGGACAAGAAACGTGAGTCCTGTGCGGAGCCAATCGGGGTACACACTCACGGGCCAGCGCCCCGCCGCATACAACCCTTGAAAGAGATCAACGATGTCGCCCACGCGGATCACCCAAAACGCAATGGACGTGACCATCAACCAGACGCAATACAACAAGACCGCGCCCATCAGCAACGCCGCGACAAATGCGACGATCTGCAACGCCTCCATCTTCGCCTGAAGCTGGGTCACTGCGACGACGAGAATCACCAACCCGACGACAACATCCGTGAGTTGCCAGAAGCGAAATTCGCGCACGCTGACGAGAGTCTGCGCGTCGGCGGGCTTGGTGAGGGCAAAGTCCAACGTTCCATTCAGCACATCGTTCATCAGTCGTTCCATGTTTGGTTGGATCGCCGAACGGATCACGCCGCCCATAAGGATGTGGACTCCCATCACCGCGAGTAATTCGCCGCGCGACCAACCAGCCAAATTATCCACCTGCCCAAAGACGAGTGAAAGACCGATCAAGCCAGTCCCAACCGCGACAGCAGATTGAAAGAGTTGGATAAAAAAGTTGGCGCGGTATTGCAGTTCATTCAGCATACCGATGCGCATGTACGTCCATGCAAGTTTGATTGTGTTCATTGAGATACTCCCAAAATCATGTCGCTGCGAGCCGCCTTTGCACTTTGGCGAAGCAGTCTGCTCCACCAACAGGAGATTGCTTCGTCGGTCTTCGACTGCGCTTCGCTCCGCTCAGACCTCCTCGCAACGACATGATGGTTATTGAATAGGTTCATATCTATTTTTTCTGTTTCGCGCGCAGTTCAACTGCGCGCGAACTCATTTCATCCGCCCACAGCGGAGAATTGCTTGATGGCGGCGCGCCAGACCAAACTGAGGAAAGAAGCGCCGATCGTGATCCACAAGACTTGCATCCCAACACCCGCCCACAATTCTTGCGTAGACATCGCCCCGACGAGAGTCTCGATGGGAAAGAAGAACGTCCACTTGAAAGGTAAATAGTTGGAGAGGTTCTGCACCCATTGAGGCATGAGCGTCATCGGCACGAGGCGACCAGAGAGAATCAACTCGAAGCCGAAGTACAGCTCGAAGATCGCGCTGACGCGGGTCGTCCAAAATGTGATCATACCGAGCAGGGAGAGCAGCATCGTGCGGATGAGGTACGCGCCCCAGATGGCGATGAAGAATACCAACGCCTCCATCCACGTGATGTCAAAGGTTGGCTTGAAAACCCAGGTGAGGAATACAGCCAGCGGAAGCCAGAGCAGGATCACCACAAACTTCCAACCTGAAAAATACGCGATGTCGTTGTGAATCGGGTGCATCGGGCGCATCAACTCCATCGAGAGGTTGCCTTCGCGGATGCGCCATTCCCAGCCAAACGGCGTGAAGACGATGTTCATATTGCGGACGAGAGTCCACACGATGTAATACGCGGCAAAGGTTCCTGCGGTATACCCGCCGACGATGCCACCTTGTTGATTCGCGATCGTTGACCACACCACCAAATAGATGACAGGCTCCGTGATCATGCCGATCATATAAAAGTAATTGGCAACGCGATATTGAATTTGACTGAGGATGGAAATACGCATCGAGGAAAGATAGAAATCAATGTACCGTCTCATGCGTCCTCCTTTTGCGAGAAGACCTGGTCAATCACATCGTCCACGGGCGCGTCTTCCACGGTGAGGTCGTCCACTTGAAGTTCGGAAAGTAGTTTCGCAGTGACTTGCGACGTCTGCGCTTTCGGCACGCGCAAGGTGACACGTCCATCTTCCTTGCTGACCACTTCTCCATACTTCGACAAATCCACATCGGGGTTTTGAAGCGAGAGACTCAATGTCTTGTATGACGAGAATTGATTGACGAGTTTGCTCAAATCGCCATCGAACAAAATTCGCCCGTGGTGGATGACGATCACGCGTTTGCACAACGCTTCCACGTCTGCCATGTAATGGCTGGTCAGCAGGACGGTTGCGTTGTAACGCTTGTTGTATTCCGCAATGAACGCGCGGATGCGCCTCTGCATCGTCACATCCAAGCCCAACGTTGGCTCGTCAAGGAACAACACTTTCGGTCGGTGAAGCAACGCGGCGACGATCTCCATTTTCATCCGCTCGCCAAGTGAAAGATTGCGGACGGGTTTGGTGACCAGGTCTTTCAACTCCAGCAGTTCGATGAATTCATCGCGTGTGGCTTTGAACTGATCCATTGGAATGCCGTAGACAGCGCGTTGGAGGTCGAATGAATCGAGGGCGGGCAGGTCCCAGGTCAGTTGGTTGCGGTTGCCCATCACGAGCGTGATCTGCCTTAGATAATCATGCGAACGGTGACGAGGCTCGTACCCCAACACATCCACGCTGCCAGAAGTGGGATGCAATAGTCCGCTCAACATTTTGAGCGTGGTGGTCTTGCCCGCGCCGTTCGGCCCGAGGAAGCCAACCACTTCCCCAGCCTCGATATTGAACGTGATCCCGTCCACGGCTTTGACGTTCTTATATTTTCGATTGAACAAACTGGCGATGGAGGCTTTGAGACCGCCTTCGCGCTCGGACACTTGGTAATACTTGGCTAACTGTGAAATTGAAACAACAGAGGACACAATATTCTCCTATTTTTGATGTGTCTTAATATCTCGCCTTACGCATTTTGCCGCAGAGTCACAGAGACACTGAGAAAATCTCTTTATTTTTTCTCTGCGGGTCCGCGTCTCCGTGGCTAGACTGCGTAACGTCAGTTAAGAACAACGATTTTCCGCCCAGTTAAACACAAAACCGCAGGGCGGGATGTGCGCGCCTGCGGTTCATGGAAACCAAAAGAACGGTTAAGAAATTGAACCGAAAGAAGGCGCGCTGAAAATTGAGTTAAATCGGAAATACATCGTCACACGCCTCCTTTCAATTGAAGATGCGCCGAGTCTAGCACACCCGCCCGCAAGTGGCAAGCAGAAATTCTGGTATAATCTCGGCTCGTGACTGGTCCTGTAAGCGGTTCGCCTTTGGCGGGCTTCTCACATGGAGACCTGCAAAATCTAAAGAAAGGAAGCAAACGTCATGCCATTACAGAAAGAAGCGAAGACCAAACTGATCACGGATTATCACCGTCATGATACCGATACCGGCTCCCCCGAGGTGCAGATCGCGATCATGACCGGGCGCATCCAGCAGTTGACCGATCACCTGCGCGCCAACAAGAGCGATCAGTCGTGCCGCCGGGGTCTGCTCAAACTCGTGGGGCAACGCCGCCGCATGTTGTCGTACTTGCGACAGGTTGATTACCCGCGCTATCTGGGAATCACCGAAAGTTTGAAACTGCGCCACAAGTAGTTAGACTAGACCTCACAGGTCTGCAAGACCTGTGAGGTCTTATTAATAATCCGCCGTCAGGAATTGAAAAGCGCGAATAACTAAGGGCAGACTGAAGTCCGCGTTCCGGTTGTTCACACTCTTCAGTCCCTGACTCGAGGCGGAAAATTGTAAGGCAAGGTTAACCTTGTCCTACACAGGAGACAATTAACAATGAAACCCGAATCAAAGAAATATTCAACCACGCTTGGGAAGCACACCGTCACGTTCGAGACCGGCAAACTGGCTGGGCAGGCGGGCGGCGCGGTGACGTTCGGCACGCCGGAGTCTATCGTGTTCGCGGCGGCGACCATGGGCGACGTGCGCGAAGGCATAGATTTCTTCCCGCTGACCGTGGAATACGAGGAGAGACTATACGCTGGCGGACGAATCCCCGGTTCGTTTTTCCGACGGGAGGGCAGACCCGGCACGGATGCGATTCTCGTCGCCCGTCTAACCGATCGTCCTCTCCGCCCGCTGTTTCAGGATGGGATGCGGAACGAAGTGCAGGTAGCGATGTTCTCGCTGTCATCCGATGGCGTGAACCCGCTCGACGTGCTTGCCATCAACGCCGCGTCAGCCGCCATTGTGATCTCAGACATCCCCTGGGGCGGACCCGTCGGCGCGGTGCGCGTGGGACGCGTCAACGGCGAATTCGTCATCAACCCGACCTATCCCGAAATCGAAACGTCGGATCTTGACTTGCGAATCGCCGGCACAAAAGACGCCATCCTCATGGTCGAATGTGGCGCGAACGAAGTCCCCGAAGATGTGATGGTTGCCGCGCTCGAACTCGGGCACAAATCCATTCAGCCGCTGATCGAACTGCAATTGAAAATGCGCGAGGAGCTTGGCAAACCGAAACGCGAAGTGACGTTGTTCGTGCCTAGCGACGAGATCAAGAAAAAAGTGTTCGACCGCGTGAGCGGAGCGATGAACGCATTGCTCGACAAACCGTTGAGCAAGAACGAATTTTATTCCGGCATGAAAGCCATCAAGACCGAAGCCGAGACCGAATTATGCGTCGTCCCTGAAGGCGGCAACCCGGCGAATTACATGCCGGTCAACATGTTCCGCGAATCGTTTGAACAAGCGGAAATGGACGTGGTGCGCGAACGCATCCTCAGCATGGGCAAACGTCCCGACGGGCGAACGCCGACAGACATCCGCCCCATTTGGTGCGAGGTGGCGATATCCCCGCGCGCGCACGGCTCTGGCTTGTTCACACGCGGCGAGACTCAAATTTTGTCGGTGGCAACTCTCGCCACATTGGGCGAGGCGCAAGAACTCGATAACCTCAGCCCGATCAAAAACAAACGCTACATCCATCATTACAACTTCCCGCCGTATTCGACGGGCGAGGTCAAGCGCATGGGCGGGCAAAGCAGGCGCGAAGTCGGTCACGGGGCGTTGGCAGAACGCGCGCTTGAACCAGTCATCCCGGCGGAAGAATCGTTCCCGTACACGCTGCGAGTCGTGTCAGAAGCTTTATCATCCAACGGCTCGACCTCGATGGGATCCGTCTGCGGCTCGACGCTCGCGCTGATGGACGCCGGCGTGCCGATCAAAGCCCCGGTCTCCGGCGTGGCGATGGGATTGATCACAGATTTGACCGGCTCCGGTCGTTACAAAATTCTGACAGACATTCAAGGCACCGAAGATCACCTCGGCGACATGGACTTCAAAGTGGCGGGAACGCCGGCGGGCATCACCGCCCTGCAAATGGACATCAAGATCAGCGGCTTGAGCGCGCAGATGATGAAAGAAGCGCTCGAACAGGCGAAAGTAGCGCGGGCGTCCATATTGGAAAAGATGCTGGCAGTGTTGCCCGAATCACGACCCGATATCAAAGAACACGCGCCGCGCATCATCACCGTGAAGATCCCCGTTGACAAGATCGGCGCGTTGATCGGACCGGGCGGCAAGAACATCCGCGCGCTGCAAGAAGAGACCGGCGTAAAGATTGACATCGAAGAAGACGGCACAGTGTATATCGCCTCTAGCGACAGCGTGGGCGCGAAGATCGCACAGGAACGCATCGCTGGACTCGGCGAAGAAGCAGTCATTGGAAACATCTACACCGGCAAGGTGGTTCGCATCGCGGACTTCGGCGCGTTCGTCGAAATTCTGCCCGGCATGGACGGTCTCGTCCACATCTCACAACTCGCTTCGGAGCGCGTGAATAAAGTGGAAGATGTGGTCAGCATGGGCGAAGAGATCACCGTGATGGTGACCGACATTGACGGGCAAGGAAAGATCCGGCTCTCGCGTCAGGCTGTGTTGGAAGGTTGGACTGCCGAAGAAGCGCGCGAGAAGGACGGTCCGCGCAGGAGTGGCGGTGGTAGACCCGGCGGAGATCGCGGTGGAGATCGAGGTCGCGGCGGGGATCGCGGTGGAAGAAGATAGAAGGTAGAAAGTGGAAAGTGGGGAGTGGAGAATTGAAGAATGGAAAACGGATGGAGGCAACTTCGTCCGTTTTTTTTTGTTTAGGGGAGATTGGAGACTAGAGACTGGAGATTAGAGATTGGGGTAAATAGGAATTGGAGAATTGGAGAATTGGAGAATTTGAGAATTTGAGAATTAGAGAATTTGAGAATTTGAGAATTTGAGAATTTGAGAATTTGAGAATTAGAGAATTTGAGAATTAGAGAATTTGAGAATTAGAGAATTTGAGAATTTGAGAATTAGAGAATTTGAGAATTTGAGGCTGGAGATTGGCGATTAAGTGTCGAGGGGGGATTTGACGGCGAGGCTGCCGCGGTGTGGTTTCGATACGCCGCGAAGAACAAAGGCGCGGCTACTCAACCACCGCTTACGAGATTTATGTATGTTATCCATCCAGTGGAGATTTGACGGCGAGGCCGCCGCGTTGGAGGACGTGGGTGTAGATCATGGTGGTTTTTACGTCTTTGTGTCCGAGGAGTTCTTGAATGGTGCGGATGTCGTAGTTGTTTTGCAGGAGGTGGGTTGCGAAGGAATGACGAAAGGTGTGAGGGGTGACGTGTTTGTCAATTTTTGCAAGCCGCGCAGCCTGTTTGATGGATTTCTGTATGACGGTTTCATGCAGGTGATGGCGGCGGGTAACTCGAGTCTTTGAGTCGGTGTAGAGGGAGGTTGCAGGGAAAACATATTGCCAAATCCATTCTCGATCTGCGTTCGGGTATTTTCTTTCGAGCGCAAATGGCAGGTAAACCGATCCAAACCCTTTTGACACATCCACTTCATGGATGTGTTTTACGTTTTGCAAGTGGGCCTGTAGGGGTTGAATCAGGCTTTCGGGCAGAATTGTAAAACGGTCATTTTCGCCTTTTCCGTCACGAACAACGATCTGACGATTGGCGAAATCAAGGTCTTTGACTCGCAATCGCAGAGTTTCCATGATACGAAGCCCGCCTCCATACATGACTTGGGTGATCAGTTGCGGAACGCCTGTCATTTTGAGAATGACCGCCCGCGCTTCCTCTTTGGAAAGCACAACTGGCATGGATTTTGCCTTTTGCGGGCGCAACTCCATCAGGCTGGTCTCGTCCAACTCGATGTGAAGAACATGACGATATAAGAATAGAACAGCGCTGAGCGCCTGATTTTGAGTAGAGGAAGCGATCTTTTTTTCAGCAACAAGGTGGGTGATAAATTGACGAATTTCAGGGATTCCCATTTCTTTCGGATGGCGCTTGTTGTGAAAAAGAATATAGGATTTGACCCAGAGAATGTAGGTCTTTTCTGTGCGGGCAGAGTATTGTTTGAGCCGCAAGGCGTCACTATACTGTTCGAGCAGTTTTTTCCCCTTCGGGGATGGTATCGCTTTGGGGGCAGAAGCAGGTTGGTTCATTTTGTTGACCCTTTTGAGATTGCAGGTTTATAATCTGTACATAGGCTATTATACAAAGAATTTGCCGTATAACCACCCAAACGGCGTCTTATGCGGCGAAAAGCAGGATTAAGACATAGTTGGGCGGACTGCTCAACAGAGAGAAGGTAAACATGGAAAAGGTTTGGAAAGAATTTGAAAAGTGGTACTCGGTTGATCCAGTAGAAAAGAAGATGACGAGCAAAGGGTACACCGCAGAGGGCTTTCAGGCTGGTTGGAAAGCCGCCCAACACAGTATGCACTTGACCGCCTTTGGCGTTGTCCTGCTGGCGTTTCTCGCTGGCTTTGGTATTTGTTGGTTGGTGTTCGTCCGCTAAAACGGCGGCAAGTAATACCAACCGTTGGCTGGCTTCACTATAATAGGAGTAAAAAATGGAAAACATAGTATTACTTGCATTAACAACAGCCGTAAGTAAATTAAGCGAAAGTGCCATTAAAGACGCATACGAATCAATAAAAAAACTCATCTTAAAAAAGGTTAAAGGGAAAGATAAAGAGAGTGTCGAAAATGCTATAAGAAATGTTGAAGAAAAACCATCTTCTGATGGACGTAAAAAAGTACTGCAAGAAGAACTTGAAACTCTTAATTTACACAATGACCAAAAAATTAAAGAAGCCGCTCTTCGTTTATATCAATTGTGCAATATATCTCAAGACCTGAAAGTTTCCGTTACCCAAACTTCTGGAGATTACTCAGTAACGACTGGTATCAACAATGGGAATATGGACGTAAAGATTGAAAAGTAGCCCAATATGAATATTTCTCAAAACTCTGGCAATAATTCTGTTTTAGTTGGCGTAAACTTTGGCAACGTAAGCGTTGTGTACAATTCAAAAGTTGTATTATCAATTGCAGAAATTCACACGAAAATTATGCAAATTGACGAATTGTTGAATCAATACAAACCAAAAACTATTTTTGAAGCATTTGGAAAAACTTTGTTTTCATTTTTACTAAGCGCAGGGATTTTATATTGCCTTTCCTTAGTGGTTGTGTTTATGGCATTAGTAGGCATGGACAATAGCGAAGCCGTTGGCACGTTATTAAGTATCTTTTTGTTTGCAGTCCCGATATTTGCGATTGGAATTACCATTTGGAGGCATATAAGCGAAAACGAGAAAATCAATGAAAAACGAAAAACTCTTGAAAGAATAAAATACTTATATACGTTGGATTTAAGTAAGCAACAATAAACAATATTCAAACTCTCTCTAATACACTGAAAGGAAGGAATAAAATGTCACAAACTCCTAGTAATAATAATAAAACAGTTGCCGTACTCGCCGAAATCTTTGGCGGATGGTTTGGTTTCTTGGGTATCGGTCATTTCATTATGGGGAACACGGGATTAGGCATAGGGCTGTTGATTGGTTGGTGGATTGCCATAATTGTTATGCTCGGAATTGCATTAGGCACTTTAGGAGGTGGTCTTCTCTGTGTTGTACCATTATGGTTTCTTGTTCCTGTTGTATCTGGTTTTTCAATACGGTAGTTCGCTTTAATAAGAACGCCAGCCAACAAAGCGTGCACCCGACGCTGGGGATTCGGCGGCATTTTCAAGCATTTTCCTACGCCTTATCATTTTTCCAATCGGACGGCGTTCCGCCGCCCGCCCCAGCGCGGGTAACGCAAACCGTTGGCACGCTCCGCAAGGATGAGCGTTAAAAGCAATTCAATCACATGGAGGATTACACAATGAACAGAAAGCGCAATACAGTACCTTTTGTCGCACTGGCAGTTTTATTGCTGGTGTCTCTGGCTTGTGGGAGTAGCACAAGTCCAAACCTTGTGGCTACTTCTGCCCCACCAGTAGATTCAGGGTCACAACCAGAACAGCCCACACAAGCCCCCGCCCCAGTTGTACAGCAAAATTTCAAAGTTGGTGATGTTGTTTCCATTGGTGATAATGTGTTGGTTGTTTTGGGTTGGGAAAATGTACCAGCCAGCGATTTTAGCGCACCAGAAGCGGGCAAAAAATTTGTGGCGGTTGAATTGCTTATTGTGAACAAGAGTCAATCAGCAATGTCGGTTTCTACATTGTTGCAAATGAGCATGAAAGATGATACTGGTCAGAAGTACGATGTGGATTTTATGGCTTCCACTGCAATCGGCGGCGGTAGTGTTGATGGTGAACTTGCCGCAGGTGAAAAAGTTCGGGGAAAAGTTGGTTTCCAAATTGCAGAAAACGCACAAGGTCTACAATTTGTCTTTGACGACAGCGTTTTCGGCACTGGCAAAGTTTTTGTTGATTTAGGCGCAGAGCCTGTAAAAGTTGAGCCGCCCGCCGAACTTGCTGGTGAAACAACACAACAGACTTACAATGTCGGTGATGTTATCGCAATGGGAACAACCAATATAACTGTAAATGAAGTCTTGTATCCCGCAGGCGATGACTTCAATAAACCAAATGAAGGATTCAAGTTTCTTATTGTTGATGTAACAATCGAAAACTTGAGCGCAACGGCTATTTCAGTTTCAACCCTGTTACAAATGTCAGTAAAAGACTCAAGCAGTCAAAAATACGATGTTGACCTTATGGCATCTGT
>CASGHD010000038.1 GCA_949319575.1 uncultured Anaerolineales bacterium
GCCTACGGCGACACCGAACAAGACATCCCCTTGCTCGAACATGCGGATCATCCTGTGGCGGTGTATCCCGATAAAAATTTGAAACAGGTTGCTTTACAACGAGGGTGGGAAATTATCGGCGATACGCCGAAGTATGGATGAAGATAAGCAACCATGAAAAATAGAAACATCCTCATCAGCGGCGCTGGCATCGCAGGTTTGACTTTGGCATACTGGTTGCAAAAATGGGGGTTTTCTCCGACCATTATTGAAAAGCGGCCAGACTTTCATGATCGCGGGTATATGATTGATTTTTACGGCTCAGGCTTTGATGTTATTCAGAAAATGGGCTTGGTCGAAAAATTGCAAGAGAGATCAAACCAATATCCGGTGAAGAAATTGATCTTTGTGGATCGCAATGCAAAACCACACGCCACGCTCGATGTGGAAAAAATGAGGGAACTGTTAGATCACAAGTATTTCCCCATTCTGCGCGGAGATTTGGAGTCCGTCATTTATGACTCTGTAAAAGGTGATGTCCCTTTTCGATTCAATACCAGCATCACGCGGATAGATAACCAACCTGATGGCGTGGTCGTTGAGTTTTCCAATGGAGAGAGCCAGCAGTATGATCTCGTGATCGGTGCGGACGGAATCCATTCCAACGTGCGCAAACAGTTATGGGGCGCCGAAAGTCAGTTCAATCGCTTCCTGGGGTTTTATGTGGCTTGTAGTGTGATTGATAATTTTTTGGGAAACGAAGATACCTTTTATGGGCATTTCGAGCCCAACGTGCAGGCTACGATCTTCTCCATTGGCGGAAATCAATTAGCCACATTCTTTGCGTTCCGATCCGAGAAGTTAAATGTACATGGACGCTCAGCGCAAATAGATGTGCTGACGAATGTATTTGGAAGCGCAGGTTGGATCATGCCTCAATTGCTGGAAGCCACAAAGCGCACGGATGATCTCTTCTTCGATGCCGTCGCGCAGATTCAACTGAATGAATGGCACAAGGGACGCGTCGCGTTGGTGGGAGATGCCTGCCAGTGCCTGACGCTACTCGCGGGACAAGGCGCATCCATGGGCATGGCAGGCGCGTATCTGCTGGCGGACGAATTGCACAAAGCGGACGGCGACTACAAGATTGCCTTCCCTGCTTACCAACAAAGACTCAAACCAGAGATCGAACACAGACAAAAAGACGCGCGCGGTTTGGCTGGCTCGTTCGTGCCAAGAAATAATTTGGAGATCGCACTCACCCATTTCTTTTTGAACACAGCATTTTTGCCGGGGTTTAGATCGCTTTTCAAGAAGCAAATCGGGGCGAGGAGTATTATCAAATAAATCGTAACTGCTCAGACATGTCGTTGCGAGGAGGGCTCTTGCTCGCCTGCCCCGATGTTTTTTCAGGGTCCCGACGAAGCGTCGCGTGGCGCCGTGGCGACACAATCTCCCGGCATTGGGAGACTGCTTCGGCAAAACCAAGAGCGCCTCGCAGCGACATGTTCCGAGGCTGAGCAGTTACAATAAATCAACTCTTCAAGAACTTGACAACCTGCTCGTGGATGTCCTTCGACTGCAACGCGCCGCGATGACCCAAGCCATTCGTTTCAACATATTGAGCATGAGTCCATGCGTTGGCAATGGCGCGGCTGTCTTCCACAGGCGTCACTTCATCGGAGCGGTCATGGAACATCAAAGAGGGAATGTTAATTTCTCTCACGTAATCTTCATTGACGATTGAATCCAAAAGGTCTTTGCCAAAATTTTCAAAAAACATATCGCGCAAGCCGTCGAGCAACTCATCGGGTAGTTTTGCGATTGCTTGAAAACGCGGCAACACATCCAATAGACGATTAAAAGCGCCGAAATAAACCAATTTGGAGGGGGGCGGGAAATTTCTTTTCACCAATGCGTAGGATGTGATCAATGTCCCAAACGAGTGCGCCAGAATCGCATCAAGCTTTCCAAAGCGGTTTAACATCACATCCATCGTCGGTGAAATTTCCAAAATATTGGTTTGCTTCCCATCCGATTCGCCGTGCGCGGGCTGGTCGTACGCAACGACAAAATAACCAGCCTGCAACAATGGATTCACAAATCCCGTCATTTGAGCGCGCGCGCCGCCCCATCCGTGCATGAGCAAAACCTTTGGATGCGACTCATCGCCCCACGTGGTAACAGCCAGCTCAAGCGCGTCATACTTGACCTTGAAATTGTTTCCGCTCTTCAAAATCTCCTCATCTGACGGTTTGATCTCATATTTGTTTGGCGTGAAAAAAACCTTATACACTTTCTTGACCATGGCTTGCGATTCACTTGCAGGTGTTAAGACAGACATTTGTTTTCTCCTTTGAATTTACGCACGGTCCCGCAGGTTGGGTGAAGGCTTTACATATTTCAATAAAACCTGCGGGACGTTTACTAGAAACTTACCATCTAGTAAGTTATGACGACAAAAAATTTTACGCGGCTAACACATCCTGCTTATTCTGTTCAACTACATCACGGAATTTCTTCGTTCCCAACGCGCGCGCCATTTGTAACGCGCCTTGCACGCTGGAGTAGATCAGCGCGGCTTTGCTGGCTGGCGAACCGTTGAAACGGAACGCGCCCGCCTCTCTTCCTTCACTGAGAGTTGCCTCAAGCCATACAAGCATTTCTCTATTCAGGCTTTCAACTTCCTTCCGCAACCCCTCAGGGATGGAATTGAACTCGACTTCCAATGAACCAACCAGACAGACCTTGCCATTATCCGCGCGGAAATCGGAATAGATGCTGAAGAACCAGTCCAATTTTTCTTCGGATGATAAGTCTTTCACGCGCGCGTTGTTGATCCACAACTTGAAACGTTCACGATACCGTTGAATGACCGCGATCCCCAACGTTTCCTTGCTCGCAAAGTGATAATGGATCGCGGCATTCTTCACACCGAGTTCGGACGCAATATCGGCATAACTGAATCCGTTGAAACCTTTATCCTGCAACAAGGATTCAGCGAGATTCAGGATTGTCCGTTTGGAGTTTTCGATCTTGACCATTAGGCGGACATTTTACTTACTAAGTAGTAAGTTTGTCAAGCCTGCTGTAGCGGGATGCTATAATGAGTCAGCGTTTTTGATTTCCCCAAACGAGGCGAACCATGCAACAATTTTTTGCTGATTACATGAACCTTTTGGAAGATTGTCACAACAGCATTCTCCAAGCCATTGAGGGACTCCCTTCCGCCGCGCTGGATTGGGCGCCTGGGCAGGATATGAATTCCATCAGCGTGCTGGTATTTCATACGACAGGTTCAGTCCGATTCTGGATCGGTGATGTGGCGATGCAGGAGTCGTCCAATCGAGACCGCGACGCGGAGTTTCGAGTCCGTGATGTGGGGGTGGATATTTTGAAAAAGAGACTTGCAGACAATTTGGAATATGCGCGCACTGTGCTAGATAAAATGAACCTTCAAGATTTGGAGGCAACACGCATCAACCCCAGCAACGGAAATAAACTCACCGTGGCATGGGCATTGCTCCATGCGCTCGAGCACGCCACAAGTCATTTGGGGCAAATTCAGATCACGCTTCAATTGTGGGAGCAGAGGAAAGGCGGCGCTTAGTTTGTTGTTTTCCCTCAAATCCGCCGCGCAGACTTCCCTTCCCCTGTGGGAGGTATGTGCCCGAACGAAGCGAGTGGCAAGCGCTTGTAGCGCCACCGTTAGCCCGCTTCGGATCTCGCAAATTTCAGGAGATTAAGTCAGCGAACGTTTTTCCTTGCAGGTAATCTGGAAAGGTGTGAATACCGTTCACTTGCAGGAAACATCGGTCAGGAAACTTTGCCCAACCGCGCGACAAGCCGACACGGAGATAAACTTCTTTTTGTTTTAGCATTTGGGTTAACTCTTTGGCGATGTCGCGGGGTTCATGTTTCTCGCCGCGCTTCGAGTTGCAATAGTAATGCCAGGTGAGATCGGTAATTTTGAGGCGGAAGTATTTGTCGTCAGCGTCGTAGAAACCGATACGGTAATCCCATTTTCCCTCGTCCGCTTCATAGTGAACTTGGTGAATTGCGGCGGGTTGGACTGTGCCAGCGGATCGAGTCCCTATGCCATCCATAACAGAGAAACCTGTATCGTGCAACAAGGGCTGCTCGAAGATTTCCGCAACGCTGTTAAAAAGCGAACGAAGGAGCACAGTTCGCTTTTGTTTTTCTGTTAGAACCTTGACAAAGTGCGGCGAAGCAGGATCGTAAATGTGGTCTTCAGTATGCGGCGGCTTTGGGATGTGTTGAATAAAATCGAATTCAACAACCGCATTTGGAAAGATAATGGCTTTGTTTTGCCGCAAGATGCTATTTTGCGAGATTCCCGGATGAGGAAGCACGGGGCGGATACAGTTCCCCTCGCGGTCATAACCTGCAATGCAGACCCTGCCCTGTTGCATCCTTGTCAGGTCAGTAATAGCGATGTCTTTTTTCATTTTAGCCCTCCTGTGCCAGGCAACTAAATGTGGATGATCTCTACATTCTCCCAACTCTTCGCAAGGCGCTCAGCAAGGAGTCGGCGGTGACACCTGTCCGGTTCGTCTTCGCTACACAAGAGACATGCTTCGTCAAAATCGTTCGGCTGGAGCGCGGCGGGTATGTCGCGCTCACCCATTAAAGCCTCAAAACGTTCAACGTACATTTCCCAGTCATTATTCGCTCGATAGGATTTGAGAATTTCTGCGGTGGGAGCGAGATTAGGTAAATAAATGTATCCGCAACCGTTAGCAAGTTCGTTTAAGAAGAAAGGCAAGTCCGTTTTTCGCGCAAACCCTGAGAGCTGCCCGTCAGGATGAAGCCGAATGTCAACCACGCGTTTGACATCATGGGTTCGGATGCGGCAAAAGAAATCTTCGGCGCTCTTTTTGGTGAAGCCGATGGTGTAAAGTTTCATTGGCTAAAGCAGGGAAAGTTGCTCGACGGGCGTCTCCTCAACCGACATAAGGATGGAAGCAGCCCCAAAAGCGTCGCCGTTGCCGCGAACGTGAATAACCTTGACTTCGGGATACTCGCGCATAATGTATTTGGCAATGAGATGATGGCGATGGCACTGCGCAGGGTTTTCTTCACTGCACATGATTCCCGTTGTTTGCTCGTCGGCGATTTCCAGTAAGCGTGCGATACCCTTAACAAACCATTCCCTCTTCATTACTTCAGGATAATCCACTTCATGCAAATAATCCGCGCCATCGGCGGGCAAAACACGGCTCTTATAACATAAAGGATCCGCCGGTCTGCCGCCGAGGTATTTGCCCGCAAAGACGTATTGGATATACCTTGCATCTAATGATGCGGCAAGCGTTTCTTTATTGAATTGCGGGTTGTATCGGCTTGCAGGCGCGGTACGCACATCCACTAACGTCATCACGCCCATGTCTTCGAGCAGGCGGATAAATTTCTCAATCGCGTGATTACCGTGACCGATTGTGAAGAGTTTCATCGCGTTTGGATTATAGCATGATTAAATATGCACTCTTGTAACCTGCGAAAACGGGGAGCGCCGACCGTCGAAACAAAAGGCTCCATCATTACAAGGATGACTTCGTCCGACGAAGCAATCTCCATATCCTTGTTGGGGGGCGCTTCGGGTGAATGGGTTTGAAACGCAAACTTGGGTGATGAGGGTTCTCGATAAAAAGACGATATGCCTGCCGCGCTTGTTTTTGAACGTCGGCAGGCAATTCTGCAAAGGTTTTCCGAAACCTGTCGGAGATGTGGGAAATCATAAAGTTTCGGGGTTTAGTTTTTTGGTTCTCCCTGCCTTATGCTCTGTCAACGCTTCATCCGCGAGACTCGACAACATATCACTGGACTTGGCGAATAATTCTGCCCAGCGCTGTTCGGAATGTAATTCTTCGAGAATCCACGCTACGAACTCATTTTGTTCGGTGGGAGGGAGTTTTTCGATCTCAGCGAAAGCCAACTCTAATTTGGTCATATCTTTCTCCTTGCTCTTTTCAAACGCTACATTTGGAATTATACCCTCTCTGCCCTAAACTGCGCTTCATACAACTGAGCATACAATCCACTCAATGCGAGCAACTCCTCGTGAGTTCCTTTCTCGACAATCTTTCCTCGATCCATCACCAAAATCAAATCAGCCGCGAGAATTGTGGAGAGGCGATGAGCGATCACGATTGAAGTTCTTCCAGCCATCACGCGCTTGAGGGCTTCTTGAATCAACGATTCGGATTCGGAATCAAGATGGCTGGTGGCTTCATCTAAAACTAA
>CASGHD010000039.1 GCA_949319575.1 uncultured Anaerolineales bacterium
GGGACGATCAAGCCTGCCCGTCCGTTTGAAGCGTTGAGATGATCCAGAAACCATTTCACAAAAAGCAATTCCGTCGCGCGCGTGTTCAGGTTCAAATCCGTCAGAATACTTTCGGTTTGAATCTTCCCCGCAAAAGGAGGGTTGGCAAGGATCACGTCAAATGTTTTACCGGGATACGGATTGCCGATGCCCGTTGTGATGGGATTATGAAATTGAATATTTGCCTTTTCGAGTTTGTGCAAATACAAATTCAGGATGGCGATCTTGACCATGTTGGCGTCGTTATCGTAACCCGTGAAGGCTTTGTTCTCGATGTGCTTCCATTGCATCGAAGACAGTTGATCGCCCGTCAGCCTGCCGAGTTTCAATTCCGCTTTGCTGGTGTTCTGCCGCTTGATGTGATTGAACGCCGAAACGAGAAAGCCAGCCGTGCCGCAGGCGGGGTCGGCGATGGTCTCATCAGGTTGCGGGTCCACGAGCGCCACGATCAGGTCAATGATATGGCGCGGCGTGCGGAACTGTCCGTTCGTGCCTGAAGCGCTTAACTTGCTGAGCAGGTACTCGTACATATCGCCCTTCAAGTCCACGCCTTCGTGTTCGCTCAAATCCATGTCATTGATGACCTGAATGACGGCGCGCAATGTGGGGCGGTCGTAGATTTTGAGCGTGGCGCGGTTGAACAGGAGTTTGCCCGTCTCAGACATGCCAGGCAATTCATGCAGTTTTTCGATGGCGCTTCTTGCCGCGTCGAAAAGCTGGTCGCCCGTCAACGTGACAAAGTTGCCCCACTGATATTTTGTCCACTCGCCTTTAAAGATCCGCTGATACTTTTTGCTCAACGCCGCAAATTCTTCATCCCGTTCCGACATCAAACGCAGGAAGATCAAATACGACAACTGCTCGATGGAATCCATCGGGTTGTTGACGCCACCCGACCAGAGGATGTCCATCAATTGGTCTACTTTTTGGCGCAAGCCAGAGTTGTGAAAGTTGGAGGGTTGCATAGTTCTCCCTCACCCCTAGCCCCTCTCCCGAACGAAGAGCGCGTTCGGGAGAGGGGAACAGAGGATGAGATTCCCCTCCCCTGACGCCGTGCGTCAGGGGAGGGGTTAGGGGTGGGGTTTGGTTGTTTCTATGATTCTTCGCAATACACTTGGTAAATTCTTCATTATTTCATCGTTCTTGAATCGAACGACCTTCAAGCCGCGTTCGTTTAAAAAATTTGTGCGTTCTTCATCCGATGCAAATTGGTCTGGTTCATCGTGAACGCTTCCATCCAGTTCCACAACCAATTGATGCTCCACGCAAAAGAAATCAAGAATCGTTCTTTCGTAGGGATGTTGCCGCCGAAATTTTAACCCATTCAATCGTTTACCACGCAAGGCTTCCCATAATTTCTTTTCCGCTTCGGTCTCTTCCTGCCTTAATTCACGCGCGGCAACTACGTATTTCCAGGTGGTTTTTCCTTTTGATTTTGGCGACATATTTTCCTTTCTCTGCCCCACCCCGTCCCTCCCCTAATCCGCAACCAGATATAACATGTTCAACAAAAATTTTCACAGCGGATTAGGGGAGGGCGCCGAAGGCGGGTGGGGTAGTTTTATCCTCTCCCCCGACCCCTCTCCTAAAAGAAGATCGCTTTTAGGAGAGGGGAGAACGGGGAACTTCGTTCCCCTCCCCTGATGTGATCTTCATCAGGGGAGGGGCTAGGGGTGGGGTCAAGCCATCAACCCGCCCGAAAGCGACTGCCTCAAGATCGAAGAATTTCGCAATGCTTCAAAGACCTGCTCGCGCGATGTAAAGCCTCGCAATGCTTTCACATCACCCAACTGCCTGAATTGAGTTCGGGTAAAAATTTCAGGATCATCTTCAAGAAACTTTTGCCGCGCTTCGGGGTCATCCACGACCAAACGCGCCAACGCCTGCAACCACTTCTGCTCGCTGTACCGCAAATTAAATCGCGCCGCCAATGAATCGACGGTATCGTCCACCACTTGATCTTTGCTTGGCAATGGCTTCACGCCCAACGCGTGATAAATAAAACTCTGCGTCGGCGCAGGCACGCCATAACTCTTCACGAGTTTATCGGGCGAATAATACCATTCGGGCTTATGGAAGAATTGCTCGTTCAAAATTGTTTCAACACTATCGTCGTCTTCGCTTTCGACCGCCTCCGCAAACTCAGGCGTTGCCTTGGCAAAGTTTTTCAAGTCACGCTCGAACGCGCCGCGGAAGGTCATCACATCCACTTTCTCGCCATCGGGTCCAACTACATAAATCTCTTTGGAGACGACCGTATCCACGCCGCGCCACACGGGGATTTCGGGACGCGCATCCTTCCCATCCTTCCCGCTCTCATACTTCCCGCCTCCCTCTCCGACCTTTGAACTGTCTCCGCTTCGGATGCTTTTTCCTTCCCTCGGCAGTTCCAACGGCACACTGTAATCGTATTTCTCTTCAAAGTATTCCGCTACGCCGCAGAAATCCAACAGGAAGAAATATTCCTTCTCATATTCCGTGTTGCCTTCCTTGAAGGTGTAACGCCGCGTGCCGCGTCCTTTGATCTGAATATATTCCGTCGGCGAAAAGACAGGTCGCATCAAGACTACGTTCAACAGGTCGCGGCAGTTGTATCCCGTGGAAAGCATGTCCACTGAAACAGCGATGCGTTCCTTGCGTTTGTCGTCTCGAAAATCCTTCGCAATTCCCGAAGCATCCTTGATGCGTGAAGTGATGGTCACCGCGCTTTCAGGTTGAATGCCATTGAGTATCTTGGTCAACGCCGTAGCATGAGTCTGGTTCACTGCAAAAATAATGGATTTACCAAGTTTCCCATCGGGTGACTTTTGAGCATTCTCCAGGAACGCCTCACACATCAATTCGTTGCGGGCAGGCGTGAACACCTTGCGCTCCAGATCCTGCACCTTGTAATTCTCTTCTTCCTCGCTGATTGTCACCGCCCAGCCCATATCTTCCAACGATTGCGTTGTGATGTCTGACCGAATATCAATGATCTTCGGTCTGCACAAGAACGGTCCTTCGGGATCTTTCACCGCGTCTATGATGTCGTAGCGATAAGTGGGGTTCCCAGGCTCGCAACCGAAATAATGATAGGTGTCGCGCAGAAAACGCGCTTCGAGCGCCTTCGGATTTTCTTCGCCAAGTTTGTTTACATCAATATTTTTTAGATACGCTTTTGGCGTAGCAGTTAATCCGATGCGCGTGCCTTGAAAGAATTGCACCACTTCACGCGCATCCCCATAAATCGAACGGTGGGCTTCATCATTAACCACCAGATCGAAATAAAACGGCGTGAACTCTTTTCGATAACGCCTGTCCACCATCAAGGATTGAATGGTTGCAACGACTACGCTCGAACCAGGCAATTCGCCAGTCCTGCGGGCATTCTTGTAGATCACAGGGCTGTATTCGCGCAACACCGCATTGAAATCTTCCATCGTCTGCTTTGCCAGTTCGATGCGGTCAACGATGAATAAGACTCGTTCGGCATTCCGTGTTTCAAGAAAACGGCGGATCAACGCCGCGCACAATAATGTCTTGCCTGTGCCTGTCGCCATTTCAAGCAAAAACTTGCGCCGCTTCTCGTTATCAAATCCTTCTGCAATCGCTTCCAATGCCCGAATTTGATACCAGCGTAATGTGATGTCGTCTCGAAATCGGCTGAGATACTTCGCATCCACTTTAGCAGTCAACAAGGGACGCGGCGGTTGTAAATTCTTAAGCCGTTGCCGCTCCATGTCTTCGCGGGAGGGCAACCGTTCGATCCGTCCCGCATCTTTTTCATCCCGCCTTTCATAATTCCAGAAGTAATGAACTTTGCCATTGGAAAGAATCACAAAGGGCGCTTTCAGATTTTCAGCATAACCGCGCGCCTGCTCTTTGGCATCGTATGGATCAATGTCTTCCCTTTTTGCTTCCAACACACACAGAACGCCCCCGTTCTTATCTTTTAGCAAGTAATCGGCGCGTCCGCTCGCGTTGTGATACTCAAATGTTACCTGCTTGTCGTCCAGCAAATCCCATTTGGCGTATTCAAGTTCTTTGTCAATCAATATTCTCGAAAAGGCTTCCGATGAGGTCATATGGTCTTCCCCTTCAAAGAGGATGGCTTGATTTTACAACAAATTTTGCTTAGAACCGCCTCGCTGCAAGGTCATAGATTCCCTAGCTTTCAACCTTCGACCTTAGACCTTCAACTTTCGACCTTATCAACACAATCGGATGCCGCGCCTCGACCCCCGCCCCATGCTGAATCTGCATTCGACACGCCGCGCCTGTCGAGACGATTTCCGATTTACGATTTTCGATTGACGATTTTCCACTTTCCATATTCCACTCACTATTCTCTACTCCTCTACTCTCTATTCCTCTCCTCACTGCTCCATCGAATATCTCCATCGAAAGCGCATAATGTTCCTCATCAAACCCAAACGTCCCCGCCATGCCGCAACAACCCGCCTCGCTCAACTCCACATCGTAGCCGAATAGTTTGAGCAACTCCACCGTCGCCGCTTCCCCCTCCGCGCGCTGGTGGCAATGCGGATGAAAGAACACCATGTCATTGCGAGCCGACGAATTTGCTTTTTGTCGGCGAAGCAATCCCATGTTTAATAAATTATCAAAATTTCCATCCGCCGCTTCTTCTTTATTCAAATTCACATTTACATTATTACTACCTAGACTATTATCATCCAGACTATCCAGTCTGGCTACGCGCAGGATAAACTCATCCACTAAAAACACATTCTTTGAAACGGATTCAATCTCCGCTTTTCGATTTGGCAACAGCGCGGCATATTCATGCTTCAAGCAATACACTTCGGGAGGCTCGCATCCCACCACGGGGATGCCTGACTCGGCTCCCAGGCTTTTTATCTCGTCCAAAACTTGACTCGCGTGAGTCCGCGCCTGTTCGATGAATCCCTTTGAAAGAAACGAAGCCCCCGCCCCAATCATAGATAAAACTTTCACCTCATATCCGAAATGATTCAAAACCTCAATCGCCGCTTCTTTTACCTCTGGCTCCAAATATTCCGAAAACACATCGGATAAAAACAAAACAACCTTTTTCTCGCGCCCTTCCCTCAAAAGACTCTGCGCTCTCTGTGTGCTCTGTGGCAAATGCTTTTTGCCGCGCTGCAAACGCGACCTACGGAATAGCGGCAACGACCTTTCTTTTGCCAACCCGAAAATGTTGGCAATGAGCGCCCTCGACCATTTCATCGTCATCAACCTATTCGCCAACGGCGCAATCGGACTCATCCACTTCGCCGCCACATGGAAATAAGCGAACAAATAATCATGCAACGGTCGGCGATGCGACTTGTAATAATGATTCATAAATTCATATTTGAGTCTCGGCATATCCACCCCGCTGGGACATTCCGAGGTACAACCCTTGCAAGCAAGGCATAAATCCAGCGTCTCGAAGACCGAATTCTCTAATTCTCGTTTCGCCCCTCCTCTGCCAATCATCACCCTCAATAAATTCGCCCTCCCCCGCGTACTCAACCCTTCATCTCCACTCGCCTGAAACGACGGACACATCACGCCTGTTGATTTTCTGCACACGCCTTGCCCATTACACTGCTCAATCGCACCCGCGAGTCCGCGTTCGTGATCGAAATGCAAAGCGGAATCCCAAACCTTCACTTGATAGTTTTCGCCATATCGTAAATTCGAATCCATCCGCGGCGCATCGAACATTTTCTTCGGGTTCAAAATGTTATCGGGGTCGGCGGCGTGTTTCAACTTTCTCATCGCGTCGGTGATTTCTTTTCCGTATGTCCGCTCAATAAATTCGCCAGACACAATGCCGTCGCCATGTTCACTGCTCATCGAGCCGCCGAGATTCATCGTCAACGCAAAAACTTGCTCCACAATACTTCGCATGGATTTCACCCCCTCGCCGCGCATCAAATCCAATACGGGGCGGATGTGCAAACATCCACCCGAAGCGTGCGCATAAATACCCGCGTATGTATTATGCGCTTGCAAAATCTTCTGCGCCTCGCGCACAAACTCACCAAGTTTTTCAACAGGGATAGCACAATCTTCAATGAACGCAATCGGTCTGGCGGCTTGCGGACGCGAATCCAATATCCCCAAACCCAATTTGCGGATATTCCAGATTCGTTTCTGCTCTTCATTTGATTCTGCAATCGTCAACACATCCCCAATTTGATAAACCGCATCTTTCAACGCCGATACTTGCTCACCGCTAAATTCAATCACCAACACCGCTTCAGGGTTGCCAACCATCCAACCCATCTGACTCGCCGCCGCAGGCACGCTTCTTGCCAATTCAAGAATCATCTTCGGAATCAACTCAACCGCGCTGGGATTCATCTCCAGCAAGCGCGGCACATCGTCACAGGCTTGCTCGATGGTTGGGTATTGCAAGACTCCCAAAATCGTATGCTTGGGCTTCTTGACCAAATTCACTTTCATCTTGCGGATAACGGCGAGCGTGCCTTCACTGCCAGCCAATAAGGGTGCAAGGTTTAAAGTTGAAGGTTGAAGGTTTGGATAATCGCCTTGCCATTGAGGAGGTTTTGATGGAGAAAAAGGTAAAAGATGATTCAACCGATACCCCGCCGAGTTCCGCCATGACTTTGGATAATTCAGCTTTATCGCTCCAGAATACTTCTCTCGAATGTCATTCACAACCGAAACAATTTCCAACTGCCTTCTGCCCACCGATAACTGCTTACTGATAACTGATAACTGTTCACTGATAACTGATAACTGCTCACTATCTACCATTCCCCACTTCTCCAACGATCCATCACTCAGCACAACCTCCGCTTCCAGCAAATGGTCCGCGCTCATACCATACAAAATAGAATGCGCGCCTGTTGCATTATTGCCAATCACGCCGCCCATCGTGGCGCGTTCCGCCGAAGCGGGGTCTGGACCAAACATCAGCCCATGTTTTGCAACCGCGCGATTCAAATCGGAAAGAATAACGCCAGGTTCCACAATCGCATAATGTTCTTCAGGATTAATTTCAAGAATGGAAGTGAGATAACGCGAGCAATCTAAAATCAACGCCTCGCCAATGGCTTGCCCGCCCAGCGAGGAACCCGATCCGCGCGGCAAAATGGGGGTTTTATATTTCGCGGCTAACTCCACTGCCGATTGCAAATCGTCTTGGTTTTTCGGAACTGCTACCCCCAACGGTTCGATCTGGTACATGCTCGCATCTGTGCTGTACAAAATCCGCGACGCAATGTCGGTGCGAATATCGCCAGTGAAATGTTTATGCAGTTCGTATAAAAATTCGGGCGGGAGAGGCATGGTTTGATTTTAATACAATGTAGGGGCGGAGCATTGCTCCGCCCCTACACAAAATTTCTTTTCTTTGTGCTCTCTGTGGCAAAAAATTACTTCGCCTTCCCCTGCCCAGCCACCGCCGCGGCTTTCTTCGCCGCCTCCTCAGGGTCGCCGAGATAATAATGTTTCATTGGCTTCAAGTCTTTGTCCAACTCATACACAAGCGGAACGCCCGTTGGAATGTTCACTTCGGTGATCTCGCCATCCGAAATATTATCCAGATACTTCACCATCGCGCGGATGCTGTTGCCATGCGCGGCAACGATCACGCGCTTGCTCGATTGAATCGCGGGACTCAACGTCGAATGCCAATATGGCAAAACGCGATCCAGCGTGAGCTTAAGCGACTCGGTGGCGGGCAACTGTTCAGGCGTCAACGAAGCGTAGCGCGGATCGAATTTCGGATGACGCTCATCCGTCATTTCCAATGCGGGCGGAGGCACATCGTAACTGCGTCTCCAAATCTTCACTTGCGCTTCGCCGTATTTTTCCGCCATCTCGGATTTGTTCAATCCCTGCAACGCGCCGTAATGCCGTTCGTTGAGTTGCCACGCTTTTGTCGTGGGAATCCATTCGAGATTCGATTCCTGCAAAATCGTCCACAAGGTTTGAATCGCGCGGCGCAACACAGACGTGTATGCGACATCGAAAACGAATCCTTCCGCTTTGAGCAGGCGACCCGCTTCGTGAGCCTCCGCCCTGCCCTGCTCGGTCAGCCCAACGTCCGTCCAACCTGTGAAGCGGTTTTCGAGATTCCATACGCTTTGTCCGTGACGAACTAAAACTAGTTTATACATTACATCTCCATGTCGCTGCGAGCGCAAGTTGCGAGCGCAAGTTGCGAAGCAGTCTCAAAATATCGTAGATTGCTTCGGCGGAAATTCATCGCCTCGCAATGACGGGAAATTATACAACCTCATAGTAAAATCACGCCATGCCCAACGACGATGTCACGCCCATCCGCCAACAGTATCTTGAGATCAAACGCGAACACCCGAACGCGATTTTATTTTTTCGCCTCGGCGATTTTTACGAAACCTTCGACGAGGACGCCGAGATCACCGCGCGCGAACTCGACATCGTCCTCACGTCACGACCCATCGGCAACGGCGCGCGCGTGCCGCTGGCGGGCATCCCCTATCATGCGGTTGAAAATTATTTGGCGCGATTGATCGAAAAGGGTTATCACGTTGCGATTTGCGAACAAGTCGGCGACGCCCCTGTAAAAGGACTCTTCGCGCGCAAAGTGGTACGCGTCGTCACACCGGGGACTGTGACCGAACCGGGACTCCTACCGGGCGACGCGAACAACTACCTCGCCTCGGTTCTGTTGGACGGGCAATCTGCCGCAGTTTCCTACACCGACGTCACCACTGGAGAATTCGCCGTCACCGAACTTCCCGTCGAATCTCTTCGCGCGGAGTTGACGCGTTTACATCCTGCCGAAATTTTACATCCTGATAATCAAATCCTGCCAAATGAGATCATTGGACATCTCACTTCATGGGCATCATGGAAATTTGAACCGGGCAAGTGCAACGAGACTCTGCTCGCTCATTTCAAATCATCCACGCTGGACGGATTCGGTTTGAAGCCGAACAGCCTCTCTGTCCGCGCGGCAGGCGCGCTCGTGCAATATCTCAAAGAGACTCAACCCGACGCGTTGAATTTACTCACGTCGTTGCGGACATATCATCTTTCCGATTTTATGACCCTCGACGCCTCCACGCGGCGCAACCTCGAACTGGATGAAACCTTGCGCGGTGAACGGAAAGGTTCCCTGCTCGGCACGCTTGATCTCACGATCACGCCGATGGGCAAGCGACTCATTCATCAATGGGTCAGTCAGCCGTTGCTCGATGTGACGAAGATTCAACATCGTCAACTCGGCGTGGAATATTTCTTTCAGCAGGGCATGGTCCGCGCGGAGGTTCGCGCCGCATTGAAGCCGATTGCGGACCTCGAACGGCTCGTCAATCGCGTCATCGCTGGGCAGGCTCAGCCGCGCGATCTTGTGGCGATGAGAGGGACGATAATCGCTTTGCCGAAAATCGTTGAGACCCTTGAGGAAAGTGGAAAGTGGAAAGATGCGACGCTACCGAGAATTGATCTGTTGCGTGAGCAATTATCCTTGTTGGAAAACGCGATTGACGATGATCCGCCGTCTACGTTGCAAAACACGGGGGTGATCCGCGCGGGGTATTCGCAGGAGTTGGATTCGGTGATTGACGCATCGAAACATGCGCGCGATTGGATCGCAAACCTTGAATCCGTTGAACGCGAGAAGACGGGGATCAAGACTCTCAAAGTTGGCTATAACAAAGTCTTCGGCTATTACATCGAAATCTCGCGCGGCGCGGCAGAACGCGCGCCAGAAAATTACATCCGCAAGCAGACGCTGGTCAATGCGGAGCGATTCATCACACCGGAGATGAAAGAATATGAAACGCTGGTGTTGAACGCGGAAGAACGCATCAAAGAAATCGAAACGCGATTGTTCCGCGAGGTATGCGCCGAACTCGCAAAGTCTGCGCATCAACTTTTGTCAACCGCGCGCGCCATTGCCGAAGTGGATGTTTTGTCCGCGCTTGGGGAGGCGGCGGCGCTGGGTGGGTATGCCAAGCCCCACGTCCGCGAAGGAAGCGGGTTGGAAATCCACGAGGGCAGGCATCCTGTCGTCGAGCATCTGTTGAAAGGCGAGCGTTACATCCCGAACGATGTCATGTTTGAAAAAGGCGAGGTGGTGCGAGTCATCACGGGACCGAATATGTCGGGCAAGTCCACGTATCTGCGGCAGACCGCGCTGATCGTTTTGATGGCGCAGATGGGATCGTTCGTGCCAGCCGCGTCGGCGGAGATCGGACTCGTGGATCGCATCTTCACGCGCATCGGCGCGCAGGATGAAATTCACGCGGGGCAATCCACGTTCATGGTCGAGATGGTGGAGGCGGCAAACATTTTGCATCACGCCACGTCGCGTTCATTACTGATCCTCGATGAGATCGGGCGCGGCACGTCCACGTATGACGGGCTTTCGATTGCGTGGGGCATGATCGAATACATTCATAATCATCCGCAATTGCGCGCGAAAACTTTATTCGCCACGCATTATCACGAACTGACTCAACTCGCCGAGTTGTTACCCGGCGTGCGGAATTACAACGTGGCGGTCAGCGAAGCGGATAACACGGTGGTTTTCCTGCACAAGATCATCCCCGGCGGCGCGGATCGGTCGTATGGAATTCACGTGGCGCAATTGGCAGGCTTGCCCGCGCCCGTCATCCAACGCGCGAACGAGATCATGGCAGAACTCGAAAAAACTTCGGGTCGCGCGGTGAAGATCAATCCGCACGCGGCGCAACAAGCCGCGCTGTTTCCCGAGTCGAGTCCGTTGCTCGATGAATTGAAAGACATGGACGTGAACAGCCTTTCCCCCATCGAAGCGCTGAATAAGTTGTTCGAGTGGCAGAAGAAGTTTACTGAGCAATAAATGAATAAACGCGCTTTATCCTCTGACGATGTAGGGATATTACTGCTACTGGTCAGCATCATTCTCGGGGGGTGGTTTCGGATCTTTCCTCCACTGCAAGCGGGATTCCCTATCAACGACGGCGGGCTCTTTTATTCCATGATCGAAGCGCTTCAGAACAATGGTTTCAGAATCCCACAATTCGTTGAGTACAACGGCTTGGAGATCCCCTTTGTTTACCCACCGCTAGGGTTTTATGTAGCCGCAACGGTCAGCACTGTCCTCGACGTTGACATATTTACAACCCTGCGTTGGATCCCCGCAATTGTTTTGATCGGTACGATCCCGGCGGTTTACACCTTGGCAAAAGCGCTTCTAAACTCGAAATTGGAAGCGGGCCTTGCCGCGTTAATTTACGCACTGTTGCCGCGTTCGATCATGTGGCTCATCATGGGCGGCGGGATCACGCGAAGTTTTGGGCAGTTGTTCCTCATCCTCGCCGCGCTCAACCTTCATAAAATGTACACAACAGGCGAGCGCAAATCCACCATAGGGTCGGTGATATTTTGTTCTCTCGTAGTCGTGACGCATCCCGAAGCGACAATTCACACGATCGGCATTGCATTAACCTTTGCAATTCTTTACGCGCGGAATCGTCGCGGATTAATTCAGACCGCGCTTGTCGGCGCAGGCACATTACTGATCGCCTCGCCGTGGTGGGCGGCTATGCTTATCCGTCATGGGATTACGCCGTTCCTCTCGGCGTCGCAATCTGGGTTTCACGATTTCGCATATTTCTACGCTTTTTTTATAGCCTATACTCAGGAAACGTTCATTCCCCTGATCGCAGTCTTCGCATGGGTTGGCATCCTTTATCTTTTATCAAAGCGCGAGTTCACGCTGCCTATCCTTTTTGCGCTTCCGTTCCTAATCGAACCTCGAAACGCTCCCAACGTAGGCATACTCATTATTCCTATGCTCGCCGCTCGTGCTGTAATCAGAGTCCTTTTGCCCTCTTTCAAGGGCAGCCAAATCACCGTTGAGAACGATAATCCAGCGCTGCTGTTAAGCGCGACATCCCAAAAATTCTTCGCGGCGATTCTTGCTTTCTGCTTGATCGTAGGGATGCAAATTTTCGACTCGGAATTGAGCGAGAACCGAGTTCGCCCGGAAACCCAACTCACCTACGCTTGGATCAAAAATCACACGCCCCCGGAAAGCCGGTTTGTCTTGCTTAGCGGGAACGTTAAACCTCTCGAAGACTTCAACAACGAATGGTTTCCAGTACTTACGGGACGGGTCAGCCTGACAACATTGCAGGGATTGGAATGGGACGAGGATATTGATTTCACCGAACACTCCATGTGGCTGAGCGACGTGCAAATGTGCCGATTTGACTTCGAGACCCTAGCTTGCCTTCGCAACTTGGGACTAGGAAGTAAGGAAAAATTCGATTACTTGATCGTCTTTCGAGAAACCCTAGAACCGCCTCTTTATCTCGCAGGCATTCCATCATGGGCAACTAATGAAGGTAGATCTGTAGTGTATGAATCGAACGAAATTCTTATTGTGGAGTTTCCATAGCATTTCTGAGCAGGCTAGGGCAAAGTACAAGTTTCATCGAGGCGTGAACCAACATCAACGTCGCGGTAAATATAAAGAGGGTCGGCGAAGTAGAAATATCGGTTTTCGAGAAGCGAAAAATTACCCCCGAAGTATTCATTGAATACAAACCGAAAGAGATTCACTGGCGTTAGATTATCGGGAATTTCCGCCGCGCTCACACCCGGGAAGTAGTATGCGGCAAACGGGGATAATCGTTCTCGGATACAGGTTTTTTCCACCGAGGCAAAATAAGCCAACAATCCCGATCCGTGATCCGCTTGAATGATAATGATCGGAGGAGTGTTCGATTGTTGAAGAATTGTCGTAAGGATTTCCTGTAAGCGCGAATTCAGGAACTCCACTTGTCCCTTATACCCTTTCCTATATTCCTCCGACGAACCCTCGAAATCTTCGGCATCCTTAAAGCTAAAATCAGTCGCAGATTGAACTGGCTTGCCCTCGGCGTCTAAGACAAAAGGAGGGTGCGGCAGCAGGATATGGGCAAAAACAAACACAGGGTCCGGATCAGAGACGAAGTCGTCCAACGCGCCCAAAGTATGAAGAATGGTCCTGCGTTGAGTCTCCGACGTAAAGACGGAAGCGCTATCCTGCAAAAACGGTTGAGACAATCGCAGCGGAGTTGTTTGAAGAAGATATTGTTCAAAGTCGGTCAACTCTACAGGAAATGCCGCCAGATGGATGTCCGCCGAGTTCATATCCGTCAAACTCCAATTTGTGCTGAAAGAAACAGTCTGATACCCTTGGGATTTAAGAAGTGTTCTCACCTCGCTGTGGTCAATGAATGGCTCCATCAGCCACCAGAATTTGGAGTCGTCAAGCCCGGGCGCAAAAGTATCCACATAATCCATGTTCAGAGTCGAAGGTACCGAAAGGATCGTTTTGGCATAATTGGAGTGGGACTGTTGCGCTACAAAAAAACCTTCCATTTCTAAATTATTGACAAATTCGGAATTGTCATAATCATAAAGGTCTTTCAACACGTCAGAACGAACATAACCATCCAAAATAATGTAATAAATATCAGGCTTTAACCCGTTGGCGTTGAGAGGAAGGCTCGCATTTGAATTTCTAAGGTTGCGCAAAGAGGAAAAATAGCTCGACCAAGTCACATTTCTATATTCGGAAAGATTTAATCCAATCGAGTAAACCACAAGAAGCGCGTTGCCGATCAGGAGAAGAGGTAAACGCGAAGTCTTTCGAGACCTCAATGCCGGCAGACGACTATAAATTTGCCAACTCACATAAACGAGCGCCAATAAGCGGACTGTGACCCAGAAAAATATAGGGGATAAAGCAAACAACAAGACAATTACGACCAAACTTTCCTCCACTTTCATCCAATCCGCGACAAATCGCTTCACGATCATGGCTAAAATTCCTAAAACCAGCCAGAAAGTAAGCAGAGGTCTCAACAAGTGATACGGAGGAAACAGATGTTGTTCCGCATGAAGTGAGAACAACATATTCGCGAGGATTAACAAGCATGAAGGGAGAAGATATCGAATTCGCATATTTGCATCAGGGTTCCCTCAAAATTATAAACGCCCAGCGAAAAATAACGCCCCCGTTGAACACGAGGGCGTTATCAATTGCTGAAATCGTTACAGGCGTTACTTCGTCATCTCTTCCGCCGGCGCCTTCGAACGCATGACAGCCCAGGCGAGCACGCCGACCAGCACAGCGGCAACCACCCACACGCCAATCGACCCGCCGCCTGAATATTGCACCACGATCGGAGCGACGATCACCGCCACGAGGTTCACCACTTTGATCATCGGGTTGAGCGCGGGACCAGCCGTATCCTTGAATGGATCGCCGACCGTGTCGCCCACCACGCCAGCCTTGTGGCGCTCGGAGCCTTTACCCGTATTCTTGGCAGGGTCCTTCGGTTCGTCTTCGATGAGTTTCTTGGCGTTATCCCATGCCCCGCCGGAGTTATTGAGGAACACCGCCAGCAATTGACCGGAGACAATGATGCCCGCCAGAAAACCGCCGAGCGCTTCCACTTGCAGGGTCAAACCGACAACGATCGGCGTGACAATGCCGAGCAACGCAAGGGAGATCAACTCCTTTTGCGCGGCAGTCGTGGAAATTTCCACAGCCTGTTTGTAATCGGGCTTAACTTTGCCTTCCAGCACGCCCAACTTGAACTGGCGGCGGACTTCCAACACGATCAACGAAGCCGCGCGAGCCACTGCTTGAATCGCAAATGAAGAGAACAACCACGGCAACGCGCCGCCGATCAACATACCCACAAACACTTGCGGCACATCCGCGCGGATGCCGATGGATTGAATCTGCGCTTCGAGCGGAACGCCCAACGCAGTCTGCGCGCGCGAGACATCCACGAGGAACGAGCCAAAGAGCGAAACAGCCGCAATCACAGCGGAACCGATGGCGACACCTTTGGTAATCGCCTTGGTTGTGTTACCCACCGCATCAAGGTCAGCCATGATCTGCTTGGCGTCATTCGTCGCTTTATCGGTCTTGCCATGCCACGCCATTTCGCCGATGCCGTTGGCGTTATCCGAAATGGGACCAAACGAGTCCATCGCCACATTGTTACCGGTGAGGGTCAGCATGCCGATGCCGGTCATCGCGACGCCGTACAAAATGAAGGTGGCGCGTTCTGCGGCGGTCACGTCGGGGATCGTGCCGAAGATAAAGATCGAGGCGACGATGGTCAAAGCGATCACCAGCACCGACCACACGGATGATTCAAAGCCAACCGATATGCCGTTCAAGATCAACGTGGCAGGACCTGTATCGGCAGATTTCTTAATATCGTTCACAGGTTGGGCATGCGTGCCGGTGAAATATTCGGTTAGGCGGTCAATTACGATCGCGAGTAACACGCCAACGCCTACAGCCGCCGGCATTCTCCACCAGCCGCCAAATTCAACCATCGTATTTCTCATATATAAGAAACCGGCGACGAAGAACAGAACGGCAGAAATGATCGCGGAGGTCAGGAAGCCGCTAAAGATCGCTCTCATCGCGTCAACAGCTTTCCCGGTCTTGCCGGCGCGCACAAAGTACGTGCCGATGATCGAAGATAGCACGCCGATACCGCGCACCATCAGCGGGAAGATGATCCACTCAAGACGCCCGGTCGTATGCCAAAGGGCGAGGCCAAGAATCAAACCGGCGACAATCGTCACTTCGTAGGATTCGAAGATGTCCGCCGCCATGCCGGCGCAATCGCCGACGTTATCGCCGACGAGGTCAGCCACCACAGCGGGATTCCTCGGATCATCCTCAGGGATGCCTGCCTCGACCTTGCCGACCAAATCTGCGCCCACGTCAGCCGCTTTGGTAAAGATGCCGCCGCCCACACGCATGAACAGCGCGAGGAGCGTGCCGCCGAAGCCGAAGCCCAGCAGCGCATCCGGCGCGGCGATGCCGAGCACGATAAAGATCAACGTGCCGCCCAACAGACCCAGCCCGTCGGTAAGCATACCGGTGATCGTGCCAGCGCGGTACGCAATACGGAGCGCGTCGCCGAACGAGCGCTTCGACGCGGATGCCACGCGCACGTTGCCTTCCACTGCCATGCGCATGCCGATCTGACCGACCGTAAGCGAGAAGCCCGCGCCCATTACGAAGGCAAACGCGCGCGCCAGACCGATCCACAAACGGACGGTTTCTGCCGGCACGCCTTCAAAACGTTCGAGCGCTTCGGGGGAAGGCGGAACAATATAAACGGAGAAAAAGAGCGCGACCGTCAAAACGCCGATTAACGGCAAAATGGAGCGCAACTGCCTTTTCAAATAGGCGTCCGCTCCATCTTTGATCGCATTCCAGACTTCCTGCATCTTCTCCGTGCCTTTATCTTCACGCAGGATCTGGGATCGGAGAAAAATCGCATATAGCAAGCCGAGAATGGCTACGCCAAACACAGCCCAGATGGCAATTTCCTCCAGCGAAGTAAGTCCTTGCATAGCGTACATAGGGGGTGATTCCTCCCGAACAAATTTTTTCCGGGCGTCTGCCCGGCAGAGCAAACGGATTTTACAGGCGCAAAGATATTGTGTCAAGAAAATTGTCACACGGCGGGGCGTCACGGCTTCTCCATCCCTTCTTATCTCCCAACGAAACATCAAACCAACCGGCGGACTGTTAGAGAGTGTTTCTTAAGTCTGAAGCCTGGTTCGTTTGTACACGGATCTCACGGAGCATACGGAAAAAGACAACTTTTTAAAGCTCTTTTCCGTGAAAATCAGTGAAATCCGTGGCGTCCGTGTCGAAAAGAAGAAGTAAAGAAACAGTTTCTTAGGCGGTTGAACGACGGGTCTCTTCCATGTTACACTCGCGCAAGTTTAAAACCTTGAGGTAACCCATGCGGATAAAAACACTCTCGCTTCTTCTCATCACGGTCAGCCTGCTTCTCCCAACTTCGGCATTCGCCTCCTCCCCCGCCGATGTGACGAACGACCGCGTCACGTTCGACTTCCCCATCTCAGCCACGTTCAGCGCCACGATCACCAGCAACGCGGAGATCCGATCCATCGTGCTGGAGTATGGCAACGAACAACAAACCTGCGGAGACGTGATCGCCAAAGCCTTCCCGCAGTTCACCCCCGGCGCCCGCGTGGATGCGGAGTGGGTGTGGGAAATGCGCCAAAGCGGATCATTGCCGCCCGGCGCAAAACTCTGGTGGCGATGGCGCGTGATCGATTCCAATGGCGTGGAAACCGTAAGCGAGAGGAAGACCGCAGTCTGGCTCGACGATGTCCACCAGTGGAAAACGCTCACCGACGGGCTGATCAACTTCCACTGGTATCGAGGCGACGACTCCTTCGCGCGCGATCTGCTCAACGCGGCAGAGTCTGGCTTGGAATTCAACAAAACCGAATCCGGTCTCACCACCGAAGCCCCGATCGATATTTACATCTTTGCGGATACCAACGACCTGCGGGATGCAATTCTGTACGAACCCTCGTGGACTGGCGGGCAGGCGTTCCCCGATCAGGACATTGTCATTCTGGGTATTTCGCAGGCCGACCTGGATTGGGGACGCAATTCCATCGTCCATGAATTGACGCACGTGCTGGTGGGGCATCTCACGTTTTCGTGCCTCGGCGATGTGCCCACGTGGTTGAACGAGGGGTTGGCAGTCTACAGCGAAGGCGAACTCGACTCGTCCTCGCAACAACAATTAGATGACGCGATTCAAAACGACACCTTGCTCAGTATCCGTTCGTTGAGCGCGGGATTCTCCGAAGTGTCGGACAAAGCGTATCTTTCATATAGCCAGTCGTTCAGCGTGGTGAAATTTCTCATCGAGACGTACGGACAGGAGAAGATGACCGCGCTTCTCACCTCCCTGCGCGATGGCGTGACCATCGACGAAGCATTGAGCAACGTATACGGCTTCAACGTGGAAGGGCTGGAAGACGCCTGGCGAGCGGGCATCGGCACTGCGCCGCGCGCGATCTCTGCCCAGCCGACCGCCCAACCCACTGCCACGTTCGTGCCAACGATCGTCCCCGTTTCAGGCTCGCAATTCTCGCAAGTCACCACACCGACAGCGGTTCCCACCTCCTCGTTCGACTCAGGGCAACCAACCGAAGAAGCGCCTCAGCAAAGCGGACCTCCGCTCTGGTTGACATTATCGTTGCTCGGCATGTGTTGCGTATTTCTCCTCCTGATCGGCGTGGTCGTTCTGGGGTTCATCGCCCGCAGAGGCAATCATCAACAAGGAGGAGGAAACAATGGCTAAGTTCACACTACGGAAGTTCGCTTCCGTCCTTTTTACGATCATCCTATTGTCGCTGGTCACCGTCGCCTCGCCGCGTCGCGCGTCGGCATTGCAGGTGGATGTTCCGCTCGATCAGGCGTTGGTGCTGGCGGGAGGCGAATCGACTAACCCGCGCAGTTATGACCCGGCTACCACGCACAACTCCGGGGATAAACTCGTGTTTAGCGGGCTGGTCTCGTTCGACCCGAATCTGAATCTCACGCCCGACCTCGCCGAATCATGGGAGATCAGCGCTGACGGCGTGGTGTACACCTTCCACTTGCGGCAGAACGCCAAATTCCACAACGGACGCGCCGTCACCGCGCAGGATGTGATCTACTCGTGGCAACGCGCCGCCAGCCCCGCGATCGCGTCTGACACCGCGCTCACTTATTTGGGCGATATCGTTGGACTGCGCGAGATGAATGCCGGGCAGGCAGAATCCATTTCAGGCTTGGTCGCGCTCGATGACCACACCCTGCAAGTGACCATCGACGCGCCCAAGCCCTACTTTCTATTGAAACTCACCTACGCCACCGCCTTCATCCTCGATAAAGAAAATGTGGAAAGCGGCGAGGAATGGTATCGCGCTCCAAACGGCACGGGACCGTACCGCCTCACCGAATGGCGCAGGTTCGAGGTGATGGTCTATGAAGCGAATCGAGATTTTTACCTCGGCGCGCCAAGTATTCCCTACGTTGTCTTCCAACTCTATTCCGGCGACGACCAGCGCTTGTATGAAACCGGGGAAGTGGATATTGCCGGTGTCTATTCCATCGAACGGTTCACCGACCCCACCGAACCGCTTCACAACGAACTGTTGACCGGCGTTTCGCTTTGCACCGGCTTCGTGAACTTCGATTCGACGCGCCCACCGTTCGACGACCCCAAAGTCCGGCAGGCGTTCACCATGGCGTTCGACCGCCAGAAATTTATAGACGTGGTAATGAGTCAACGCGCCCTGCCGGCAAAAGGACTCTATCCGCCCGCCTTGCCGGGCTACAGCCTTACGCTCGAGCCATTGCCCTACGACCCTGAGCGCGCGCGTCAACTGCTGGCTGAATCCAACTATGGCGGGCCCGATGGCTTGCCCCCCATCGTCTACACAGACGGCGGCATCGGCACGTATATCAATTCCGATGTTGCCGCGCTGGCTGAGATGTGGGAACAAAACCTCGGCGTCACAATCACCGTGGAAAACCTCGAACCGAACTTCTTCACCGAACAGGTCTATGCCGGCAATCACGGTCAACTTTTCAGCGGCGGATGGTGCGCCGATTACCCCGACCCTGAAAACTTCGCCGATGTGCTCTTCCACACCGGCTCGCAACAGAACGGCGGCGGATATTCCAACCCGCAACTGGACGCCCTCCTCGAACAAGCGCGCACCGAACGCGACGCGCCAACCCGCATCGCCCTCTACCAGCAAGCCGAACAGATCATTGTGGACGATGCCGCCGCGTTATTCACCGCGCATTATCTCTCGTATCAATTGGTGAAACCGTACGTGAAGGGCTACGTGTACACCCCGATCGACATTCCCATCGAACGCTATATGTGGCTGGATGGGAAATAGACGATAGACCATAGACCATAGATTATGGACGATGGGCGAGAAGCACTGGTCTAGCGTCCATCGTCTATGGCCTGGTTTCCACCACAAACTCAACTCGCGCGATCCGCCCTCCCACACTTGACACCAAAAAATGGAACGGCAGGCTCCCAGCGGGCGAGATGCCCATGCTGGATTCCCAACGGCGGACGCCAACCACGCGTCCCGCGCCATCGTAGGCAATTGCAACCACCCACACTTGATTCGCCATAGCCGCCTGACTCTGCGACAAGACCAAGCCGCTCACCTGCGCGCTGTGCCCCTCCGCATTTATCTGCACCAGCGCGTTGTTGATCGTTGCCGGCAGATAACGCGCATCGTTTGCCTGCAAGCGGATCGCGGTCAACACTTGCGCTTGAGGCTGGGCATCGAACGGGACATCAGGCGGGAAGAAGACCGCCATCGGCGCCGATGCGTTCGGCGGCAAAATATTCAACGCGAGCCATGCGGTTTGAGTCGCAATGAGCGCGTTACTTGAATCCACCAGAGTCACTTGCGCGCTGATATTCTCCAACATCTCAAAGGAATCATTGCGGGCGAGGATAAAACACCACATGCCTTTATCGATGGTCGGGTAACATTCGATCTGCGAGACGATGAACGGCGCGGGCGTGGGTGTCGCTTCACCAGATGGATTTTCAGGGTTGCTCGGGATATTGATCGCCTGCCCCACCGACATGGAATTCGCGCTGATCTCGGGATTCGCGGCTTGCAAATCGTCGAGCGAAACATTGAACTTTTCGGCGATCTCGCTCAGCGTGTCACCGGGTTGAACGGTGTACGTGAAAGGCGTCGGGCTGGGGAGCGGCGTGGTGAGCGGAACCAAGCCGGCGGGCGTCTGAAGCGGGGCTGAGGTAGAGGTCAAAAATGGGGCGAGGGGAATCGACGGTGGGGTCGAATCCGTTTGTTTAGGGGCGCATGCAGTTCCCAGCAAAAGAATGAAGGATAAAGGATGAAGGCTTGCCCTGAGCAGGGTCGCAGGGGTGAAAAGCAAGGCTTTGCGCATGAGGGGATTATAATTGTTCAATATCACTTGTAGGGGCGACCCGTCAGAAACGAGCAAGGTATTGCGCCTTCGCTGGGCGGGTCGCCCCTACGTCATGGAGAAAACAATGAACTATCGTCATTTGGGTCGCACGGGGATTCGCGTGAGCGAGCTTTCGTTTGGGTCGTGGGTCACGTTCAAAAATCAGGTGGACGTGGACGCGGCGGTGGAGTTGATGGCGGCGGCGTACGACGCGGGCGTGAACTTTTTCGATAACGCGGAAACGTACGCGCACGGCAAGTCGGAAGAGGTAATGGGCGCGGCATTGAAGCGCTTGAATTGGCGACGCAGTAGTTATCTTGTGACGACCAAGTTCTTTTGGGGCATCCACAATAATATCAACGAGCGCAATACATTGAACCGCAAACGATTGATCGAGGGCATCAACGGCTCGCTTTCACGCCTGCAACTTGATTATGTGGATGTGATCTATTGCCACCGCGCCGACAAAACTACGCCCATCGAAGAAACCGTGTGGGCGATGCACAACATCATCGAGTGGGGCAAGGCGATGTATTGGGGCACCTCGGAATGGCGACCGGATGAAATCGTCGCCGCTCTTCACATCGCGGAGAAGCATCACCTGCACAAGCCGATCACCGAACAGCCTGAATACAACCTGTTCGCGCGCGAGCGTTTTGAAAAGGAATATGCTCGGCTGTTTCAGGATTACGGCTACGGCACGACGATCTGGAGTCCGCTGGCTTCGGGGATGTTGACGGGCAAATACTTGAAAGGGATTCCAAAAGACAGCCGCGCCAATCTCAAAGGGTATCAATTCCTTCAAAAAGGAATGAAAGATAAGGAACGACTCGCCAAGGTCCGCGCCTTGCAACCGATCGCCCGGGAACTGGGTTGCACCATGTCGCAACTCTCGATCGCCTGGTGTTTGAAGAACCCCAATGTGAGCACGATCATTTTGGGCGCGAGCCGCGTGGAGCAGTTGCATGAGAATTTTGGCGCGGAAAAGGTGGCGGCAAAGCTGAATCCAAAAGTGATGGGGAAGATCGAGAAGATCTTCGGCATTGCGAAAGACGAGGATGACGATTGAGGCGCGTGTCGCGCAGTTCGATACCTTCCGTGGTTTCCTGAAACTTGTACTGAGCCTCTCGAAGTATCCGCGTACAAAAAACGGACGACAGCGAATCAAGAAATCTCTCTTAACGCAGACAAAACGCATGACTTTCGTCAGCCTCTTTCTCAGTCGATGTTAATGTCTCCATGTACAATGAAATCGGACACAAGCAATAGGAATTGAAGCCCTAATTTTCTACATGGAGCATGAACATGAAACTCAATAAATTTGTCATCGGCGGACTGCTGATCCTCGGCGCGGTGGTATTTCTGATCGCCAACGCCACCAAAGACGCTTCGCAATACTTCATGACGGTGGACGAACTCAAAGCGGAGGGTCCCGCGATCGTCGACAAGAACTTGCGCGTTTCGGGCGCGGTGATCGGCGACACAATCCAGTACGACCCTTCCACATTGACTCTCACCTTCGAGGTGGCGCACGTCCCCGCAGAGGATGCCACCTTAAAAGATGAAGGCGGGCTTGCCGAAGCCCTGCACCAGGCGACCATCGATCCCTCGCGTTCGCGCATGACCGTGGTGTACGTGGGCGTCAAACCCGACCTGCTCCGCAACGAAGCGCAGGCAATTGTCACCGGGTCTGTGGGCGCGGATGGAGTTTTCCACGCCGAAGAACTACTGCTCAAATGCCCCACCCGCTACGAAGAAGCCGTGCCGGAACAGGCTGGGTAGATAAAGAAGAACCGCACAGGTCTCATCGACTTGCGCGGTTTGTATTGAGGAGATTCAATGATCGCCAACCTTGGGCTTGGAATCCTGCTCATCACATTTATTGTCACTGTTTACAGCGCGGTTACCGCGGCGGCGTCGAACCCCAAGGGGTTGGCTCGCTTGCTCCGCAGTCTTCCCTCGCTTCGCGCCAAACGGTTTGCAGATGAACTTGAAAAATTGGAAACGCCCCAACGCGCCGCATCGATGGCAGAAAGCGCGCGACGGGCAATGTTGCTCACCTTCCCACTGCTCACCCTCACCTCGCTTCTACTAATATACCTGCTCGTCAACGACCATTACGAAGTGAAGTTCGTGTACGAAGTCACGAGTCGCTCGATGCCCACATACCTCAAGGTCACGGCTTGGTGGGGCGGGCAGGCAGGCTCGCTGCTTTTCTGGTCGTGGCTCATGTCGGCGTTTGCCTCGCTGGTCACCCTGCGCAAATGGGACCGCGACCGGGAATTTCTCCCCTGGGTCATCTTCGTTTCGTGCGTCACGCTCGCCTTCTTTGTGGGCATGACTGCCTTCTTTGAGAATCCTTTCCGGGTGTTTTATCAAACCGAAACGGGAGTTGAAGCGCATTTCTTCCCGCCAGCGAACAGCATCCCCTTCACCCCGGAAGATGGGCGGGGGCTCAACCCGCTTCTTCGACACCCCGGCATGATCATCCACCCGCCGCTTCTCTACCTGGGATTCGTTTCCTACGTCATTCCGTTTGCGTTCGCCATCGCCGCGTTGATCACGGGGCGAACCGACGACCGCTGGATCCGCCTCACTCGCCGCTGGAGTCTGTGGGCGTGGCTATTCCTCACCTTCGGCTTGGTACTCGGCGGGCGCTGGGCATACGATGTGCTTGGCTGGGGCGGTTACTGGGGCTGGGACCCGGTGGAGATCGCCGCCTTCATGCCCTGGCTCACGGGAACGGCGTTCCTGCATTCGGTGATGATCCAGGAAAAGCGCGGCATGTTGAAACACTGGAACATGCTGTTGATCATCCTCACGTACGACCTGGTCATCTTCGGCACGTTCCTCACGCGCTCGGGCGTGTTGTCCTCGGTGCATGCCTTCGCGCAGAGCGCCATCGGGCCGTTGTTCTTCGTGTACATCGCCATGACGCTGATCGTTTCCGTTGCCCTTGTGATCTATCGCTGGGGCGAGTTGAAATCGGAAACCGAGATGAATTCACTGCTTTCGCGCGAGTCGTTGTTCCTGTTCAACAACTTGTTGTTCATGAGCATCCTCGTGGTTTGTTTCTGGGGCGTGATCTACCCATTGACCTCCGAATTATTTACCGGCTCAAAAGTGACGGTAGGACCCGCGTTTTACGAGCGCGCGAACGGGCCTCTTTTCGCGGGGTTGATGTTCCTGATGGGTATTGCGCCGCTTTCCGCGTGGGGTCATTCGACGCTGAAAACCCTCGGGCGGGCAATGTGGCTCCCGACGATTGCGGCGGTTCTGGTCACTGTGGCGATTTTCGCAACGTATACTCACAATGTCTATGCCTTGATCGGCTTCTTCCTTGTGGCATTCGTCATCCTGATCACATTGTATGAATATTGGCGCGGTTCAAGGGCAAGGATGAAGATCCACAGTGAAAATATTCTCACCGCCTTTTGGAACCTCACCGCCCGCGATCGCCGCCGCTATGGCGGGTACATCGTCCACATCAGCATGATGCTGATGGCGATCGGCATCCTCGGCATCGAACTCTTCCAAATGGAAACGCAGGGGACGCTCGAGGTCGGTCAGCAACAAAGCATCGGCGGGTACGATGTGGTGTACAAAGATATCGCCCGCTTCACCGGTCCCGATGGGCGCGAAGTGACGCGCGCGACGCTGAGCATTTATCGCGGCAATGAGTACCTCGGCGACCTTCACCCGCGCATCGATTACTATTGGGACTCGCAACAATCCATGACGATTCCCGGTCAACGCGCCACGATGAAGGATGACCTGTACATTTTGCTCGTCAACTGGGAGCCTGCCTCCGCCACCGGCGCGACGTTCAAGATCTACGTCAACCCGCTGGTGAACTGGCTGTGGATGGGCAGCCTGCTCTTCCTCATAGGCATCATCATTGCGGCGTGGCCCGATAAAGACCCGGAGCGCGTCGCTGTGAGAGCTGGCAAGCGCGCGCGGCAGGCGAGCGCGGCAGATTGAGGCAGGAGCGGTAATTGGTAAGTGAGAATTAGAGAATGATCGGAGATTTGAGACTGGAGATTGAAGAGCGAAAGAACGAACTAAAAACGGAACGGAAGATTTTGATGGCAACACAAAAAAATACTAATTACAAATTACTATTTACGATTCTCCTTGCCTTGGTTCTTTCTATCTCCATGTATTCATTCGCCTCCGCCCAGGGACCCGCCCCCACTGACGATGAAGTGAATGCGATCGCCAAGAAGTTGTTTTGCCCGGTGTGCGAGAATACGCCGCTGGATGTGTGCCCCACCGAGGCGTGCCGTCAGTGGCGGGAGCAGATCCGCCAGATGTTGATCGAGGGCAAGACCGAAGACGAGATCATTCAGTATTTCATAGACACCTACGGCGCGCGCGCTTCGGGTGACCCGCCAAATAAAATTGCGTCGTACCTGATTCCGGTGACGGCGATCTTCTTGGGGACGGCGTTGCTCCTGCGCGCGTTGCAGATGTGGAAAAAGCCGAAGGCGGCAGAGTCAGCCATCCCTGCGGGCGAGGCGAAGCAAGTCCATCAAGATGAATATTTCAATAAACTCGAAGACGAGTTGAAGAAGAGAAAATAGATGACCGAGACAAACCCTCCCCGCCGCGCTGTGCCGCTGTGGATTCAGATTGTCGTCTGGGTGTTTCTGGCAGGCTTGCTGGTTCTGGTGGCGCTGGGGCTGAGCCGCCGACAACAAGGCACTGTGCAACCCGGCGAAGTGATCGACGATTTTGCGCTGACGTTTTACAGCGGCTACGAGTTGAGCGGCAAGACAGAGATCAAATTTAGCGACCTGCGCGGCAAGGTTGTGGTGTTGAACTTTTGGGCGTCGTGGTGCAAACCGTGCGAGCAGGAAGCCGCCGACCTGCAACAAGCGTGGACGGAATACGCGCCGACCGGCGAGGTGGTCTTCCTCGGCGTCGACTACGTGGACACCGAAGCGGACGCGCGCGTGTATCTGAAAAAGTTTGGCATCACCTACGCGAACGGCGCAGACCTGGCGACAAAAATTTCTCAATATTTCCGAATCAAAGGCGTGCCGGAAACGTACTTCGTGGACCGGGAAGGCGTGTTGCGCTACGTGCAGATCGGTCCTTTTTCCGGCGTGGATCAAATTCGGGAGCAAATCGATCTTTTGTTGAAGTAGAGGGCGAATGGATATTATGGCAATCTTCCTGACACTGGCTGTGTTCTTTTTCGTTGGGGCGTATTTGTACGCGCCGTTCGCGCGCGGGTATGGGCGGCGAGTGACCGAAGAGGAGCGCGAACTTTCCGCGTTGCTGGCGGAGCGCGAGCGCGCGCTCGATTCACTGCAAGAGTTGGATTTCGATTACAAACTCGGCAAGATTCCCGAGGAGGATTACCCCGCCCAGCGGACGAGCCTCCTGCAAAAAGGCGCGGATATCTTGCGCAAGATGGATTTGTTGTCGATTGACGAAACCGACTTGCGGCGCAATAACGAAAAGAAGCCATCTGCCAAAAAAGAGATCACAGACGCCGAACTTGAAAATCTGATCTCGCAACGGCGAGCCTCGCGCAAGAAAAGTTTCGACGGCTTCTGCCCAAAGTGCGGCAAGCCGGTCGTGTCAGACGATAAATTCTGCGCATCGTGCGGCAAAGCGTTGAAGTGAGTCTTTCGCTCACCGTGTCGAAGTATCCGTGTACAAAAGAAGATGACACAGACTGAAGAAACAGTCTCTTAGAGCAGTAAAAGCGAAAGTCCTAGAGATATAAAATACAAGATACGAATTACGAGCAACTCCAATAAGGCAAAACCCTCATGAAGTTTCGCGTCACATTGATTGCAACATTCGCCATCCTGCTCTCCGCCTGCAATATGACGTTGGCAGAAGATATCACGCCGCCGCCGGGGTACGTGGCGCCGACCCCGTTGCCGACCCTCGTGCTGTACCCACCCCAACCGCCGAGTGTGGAAAATGGCAGGATCATCTACGTTGAAAAATGCGCGCCCTGTCACGGCGACACCGGTCTCGGCGATGGCAAGCAGGGCATCCAACTCGGCGTCACGGTCCGCGCGTTTGGGCTGGCAGAGATCGCCCGCCCCGCCTCCCCGGCGCAGTATTACACCATGGTCACGCGCGGAAACATCGAGCGCTTCATGCCGCCCTTCAACAGCCTCGCCAATCAGGAGCGCTGGGACGCGGTCGCTTACGTGATGACCCTGCACACCAGCGCGGAACAGATCGAAACAGGCAGGCAACTTTTCGAAGCGAATTGCGCCGATTGTTCGTTGGACAACTTCAAAGACCAGCAGAAGATGTCGTCGCTCACCGAAGTGGAACTCGCTCGTCTCGTTACTCAGGGGGGCGACGGACTGCCGGCATTCGGCTCCGCTTTAAGTGAGGATGAACTGTGGGCGGTCGCCGCATACTTGCGGACTCTCTCCTTCGATACGTCGCCCATCGCCACGCCTCAACCTCTCGTTCAACCCCAGGGGACGCCTGTCTCAGCCGCCCCTGAGGCAACGCCGGCTGCGACGAGTCAAACCGCCACGACGGGCGAAGCGACTGTCACACTGCAACCCGGCTTTGGGACCGTCACCGGGGTCATCGATAACAAAAGCGGGGCAGCCCTTCCGGCTGATCTAGTTGTCACCTTGCGCGCATACGATCACGATGCGAACGATCCGAACGCGGGACCCGTTGAAACTTTTTCCATCGAAGGCAAGGTTGAACCAGACGGCGCGTATGCGTTTGATAATGTCGAAATTCCCGCGGGCAGAATCTTCCTCGCCGAATTAACCTACGAGGGCGTGGAATTACAGTCTGAATTTAGTATTGTGGAGGCAGGCGCGCAACTGGTGAGCATCCCGCCGTTGACCGTGCGCGCCCTCACCGAAGACACCTCGGGCTTGGTGATGGACGATGCGCAGGTGATCTTCGAATACGGCGCCGATTCGATAGCCGTGTACGCGCTGTACTCGTTCCGCAACCCAACCGAAGAGATCGTTGTCGTGCCGCAGGATGAAACGGGGCAAATCCCCTTCATCAAATTTCCCGAGGGCGCATCCGGTTTCGGCTTCGAGCCGACTCAAGATAGCGCCGCGTACCTCTCCACCGCCAACGGGTTTGCCATCCCGCCCAGCGATGCGGCATATGGGCTGGTTGCGTTTTCCTCGCTGGCAAAAACGGATGTGTTGAATTTCTCGATGCTGTTCGACCTGCCGGTGGCGTCTGTGAATGTATTCGTCCCTGTCGGCGCGCAAGTGGAGAATATGCAGTTGACAGACCTGGGCATTCAAACGATCCAAAACTTCACGTATCAGATTTACGAATCGGACGCCATCGCGGCGGGCGAGTCGCTTGCCTTCACGTTGAGCGGTGAACCATCAGACGCGCCTGCCGCTTCGTCATCAAACAATACCGGCATTTTGATCGGAGCGGGCGCGCTGGGAGCCGCATTACTGGTCGCTGGCTTTTGGATGTATCGACGGGACGCGCGAAAGGCGCATGCCACAGAAGATGACGAGAATGAATTCGAGTCTGCCGAAGAGGTGATGGATGCCATCATCGCGCTCGACGATCAGCACGGAAAGAAAAGGATCGAGGAGAAGGCATATCAGAAAAGACGCGCGGAGTTGAAGGAAAAACTGAGAGCAGGGAATAGAGAATAGACACGTCATAGCGCCGCTAATCCTCTACTCATCTACTTTTATGATCACCGTCAATAAACTCGTCAAACGCTTTGGCTTAAAGACCGTTCTGCGCGGCATGGATTTTGCTGTCCAGCCGGGTGAGTTCGTTGCGTTGCTCGGTCCGAACGGCGCGGGGAAGACGACCTTTCTGCGAATCCTTGCCTCGCTTTCGCGCCCAACGCTTGGCGAGGTAAATATCGCCGGTTTCAAACTTCCCGGCGAAGCGTCACAGGTCCGCGCGAGGCTGGGGGTGGTGTCGCATCTTCCGTTGTTGTATGGCGATCTCACGGCGGAGGAAAATCTCCGCTTTTATGCTCGCATGTATGGCATTGCCAATTCCCAGGAAAGAATTACCGAAGTGTTGGAAATGGTCGGGCTGGAAAACCGCCGCCGCGACCTCGTCCGCGCCTATTCGCGTGGGATGCAACAACGTCTCGCCATCGGGCGCGCGGTTCTACACGACCCGGAGATCGTGCTGTTCGATGAACCATACACCGGGTTGGATCAGGACGCCTCCTCCATGTTGGATGTTGTCTTGAAAACCGTCGCCGCGCAGGGACGCACCGTGGTGATGACCTCGCACGATCTCGCCCGCGCGGAGGAACTCGCCACGCGCTTCGATATCCTTTCACGCGGGGTGATTGCCGCTTCCGCAACTCGCAGGCAGGTAAAGAAAACCAATTTACTTGAGTTTTATAAGCAGGCATTGGCGGGATGAGATGAAAAGGCAAAAGACGATGGACGATAGACGGCGGGCGGCAGATCAATCTGGTCAATGGTCAAACGACCATGGTCAGAACGCGGGCGGTTTTTTCAAAGCCATCGGCGCGATCGTGTGGAAGGACCTGCGCGCCGAATTCCGCTCGTGGGAATTGATCTCGGCAATGCTTGTATTTTCCCTGCTGGTCATCCTCATCTTCAACTTTGCCCTTGAACTGGACATCAAGACACGCCAATCGGTGACGGCAGGCGTGCTCTGGGCAACCTTTGCCTTTGCCGGCACTCTCGGCTTGAACCGCTCGATGGCGCTCGAAAAGGATCGCGGCTGTCTGGATGGTCTCCTGCTGGCGCCGGTGGACCGCTCGGCAATTTACTTCGGAAAATTTTTCAGCAACCTCGCCTTTATGCTCATCGTCGAGGCGATTGTCCTGCCAGTGTACAGCGTGTTATACAATACCAATCTGTTCCAGCCGGGTCTACTGCTCGTCATCCTGCTTGGCTCGGTCGGGTACACCTCCATTGGAACTTTGCTTGCCACCATGTCGGTGCAGACGCGCGCGCGCGACATCCTGCTTCCCATCCTGTTGTTCCCGGTGGTGTTTGCGGTTCTGCTGGCGGCGGTGAGAGCCAGCGGCGGAATCCTGGACAACTTAACAATCGCCGACATTGCGTTCCCGATCAATCTGCTCATCACCTACGACGTGATCTTCATCGCCGCTTCATTTATGTTGTTCGATAGTATTGTGGAAGAGTAAAACCAGAGAGCAGAAAGTGGAAAGTGAAGTCTCCAGTCTCCATTGAAAGGAATTACATGAATCAAAAACCTCTCGCACTAAAAATTCTTGATCTCGTCTCGATGCTCCTCCTCCTCGCCGCCGCCTACCTCGCCATTGTCGTTGCGCCGACCGAGAAAGTGATGGGCGACGTGCAACGCGTGTTTTACTTCCACGTGGGCACGGCATGGGTCGCGCTGATCGGCTTTGTGTTCACCGCCGTGTTGAGCGTGATCTACCTCATCACGAAAAATCTAAAGTGGGACCGCATCCAGGTTGCCGCCGTGGAAGTGAGCGTGGTATTTTTCCTCATTACCATCATCCTCGGCTCCATCTGGGCGCGCCCCGCCTGGAACACCTGGTGGACGTGGGATCCGCGCCTCACCACCGCCGCAATCGCCGAGCTAATCTACATCGCCTACTTCATGCTCCGCCAGGGCATCGACGACCCCGACAAACGCGCCCGCTTCGGCGCAGTCTACGCCCTCATCGGCGGGCTGAGCGCCCCGATCACTTTCTTCGCCATCCGCCTGTTCCGCACCATCCACCCGGTGGTCATCGCCGGCGCAAACGCGGAAGCGGAAGGCAACTTTAGCATGTCCGGCGACATGCTCACCGCATTCTTCTTCGCCCTATTTGCCTTCACCATTATCTTCATCGACCTGTTCTGGAACCGCATCCGCCTGGGAGAATACCAGAACGAGGTCGAAGAAAGAAAATTGAAAGCCGCCTATTAACCAGCGCGCCAACGTTCACCTTGCCCTTAATCAAAGGAGTCACCATGTTCTTCCAGGAAATCACCCCCGATACCTCCGGCTACATGATCGCCGGGTACGCGACCACATTCATCATCCTCGCAATCTACGTGACGAGTCTGTTCCTCCGCCAGCGCAACCTCAAGCAGGATATGGACATGCTCGCCGAACTGGAGAAAACCGCCGAAAAGCCCGCCAAACCTGTAACTAAACGAGGCAAAAAGAAATAGGGCAATCAGTTCAGAGTCCGCTATAATTGAAGCGGGCTCTTTTTATTTATGCAACAAGACAACGGGATTCGGACCGGGTGGCGATTCAGGTTCCTACGGTGGAGCCTGCTCATCGTCCTTGCGGGAAGCGGGTTCACCTCCAACCCCATTGAACCTGCTTCGCCCGCGGCAGACCCGCCCGGCCCCGACAGATTCTCCGTCGTCCAAGTCGAATATACCGAATACACTTGGTGGATGATTCGCTGGGGATCGAACAAATTCATCTGCGAACTCAAGACCGACCATGAGGGCTTGCCAACCATCGCAGACGTGTACTCCGACTGTCTCCCAGACGATTATGACGATTGGGTCAACCAGAAACCCTGCGCTGAGCACGATGTCAATTTATGCAAGGGGAATTACCTGGTGTTGATCGACAGCCAGCCTGCTCAAAAAGAAGTAGCCACCAAACTCCCATCGTCTTCAGTGCAGGTATCCCTTGAGAATTGCAACCCCGTCTACACATCCTCCACAAGTATTTGCGAAGCCGAACCGATCTTGATCTTGAATGGCATCGAGCCGCTTCCCGAACACCGCATCCTCCGTATCGAAGGGTTGTACGCGGGGCAAACGTTCGTGTGCGACGCGCATTGCCGACTGCGCCTACCCATCACCGGCGGGAACGGCGAAACCCTGCAATTTTGGGCATTCTCCAGCTACGGGGATAGCAGCCCCATCTTCAACGCGCTCGTGCGCGTTGCCCAAGCGGATAGCAACGACCCCGATCAGGTTTTTTGGTATGTGGATGTCTTAAGCAGACAATGGATGGGCGTGCCTGTGGCAAGTTGCGTCGGAACCTGGGAAACCCTGCCGCCGATCGGCGGTCCGCAGGAATGGTTAAGCACCCCCACACAAAGCGAAACGCTGGGCACAGACATTCCATACAACTATCTCGCCGCCAACCTGATCCGTAAAGGCATTGTGGACGCCTCGGATTGCGAAAACAGCGGCTTGCAAGAGGACGGCAACGCCTCCACGTGCGGCATAGACAAAGCGCGGAATGCCGTGATTGCATGGCAAAACCAGTTCGATGGAATCATTTTGAATGTAGCCAAAGACACGGGCGTGCCAGCCAACCTGTTGAAAAACTTGTTCGCCAAAGAAAGCCAGTTCTGGCCCGGCATCGGCGCGAAAGACGATGTGGGCTTGGGGCAACTCACCGAACAGGGGGCAGACACCACCTTGATGTGGAATCCCCCGTTCTTCAGTCAGTTCTGCCCGCTCGTGATGGATTCCGCAGAATGCAAAAAAGGCTACCTCGGCTTGGAAGAAGATCAGATGCGACTCGCGCGGCTCTCGCTCATTCAGGCGGTCAACGCAACGTGCGAGGATTGCCCGCTCGGCATCGATCTTGACCGCGCCAACTTCAGCATCGGCGTGTTTGCCCACACCCTGCTTGCCAACTGCGAACAAGCCGGTCAATTGGTAAAAAACGTCAACGCGGTGCAAACGGCTGGATCGGTTTCCACCTACGAAGACCTGTGGAAGTTCTCGCTGGTCAACTATCACGCCGGTCCCGGGTGCCTCGGCGACGCGCTCGATCTCGCGCATGTCAAAAACCTCGAGATGACCTGGGAGAACGTTTCACCAAATCTATCCGCCGGGTGCGTCGGCGCGTTCGAATACGTCAACGATATTAGCGAGTAATCCATTCGCTTCAACCCTTCGCGGAGGCATTTGCTTCCGCGTTTTATTTTGTGCTACACTAGAAATCTACCTCACCCCCCTGCCCCTCTCCTAAAAGAGAGGGGTGTTGTTGGAGTTATGATGCTCACCCTCGTCGAAAAAATTCTCTTCGCCATATTCATGATCGTTTCCGCTGTGTGGACCTATCGCGGCGCGCGGCGGATCGTCAGCCAAATCTCCAGCGGGCAAGGCAAAGTGGATTGGTCGCTCGCCTCAAAACGGACGGGCGAGTTGGTCGCCAAGTATCTATTTTTTACCCCTGTCTTTCGTTTCCGCCCGCTCCCGAGCTTTTTGCACGCGTTCATCGGCTGGGGGTTTTTCATTTATGTATTTGTCAATCTCAACGAATTGATCCTCGCTTACACAGGCGTCAACGTTCTACACCACACCGGCCTGCCCGGCGATATTTTCCGTTCGCTCGCGGAATTCATCTCCTTCGCATTGATGCTCAGCATGATCGGCATGTCCATTCGGCGTTACATCCTCAAGCCTGCCACGCTCGCTACGCGCGATACCACCCTGCTCAACCCAAAAGCGCGCGCAGGTATCACCATCGATTCGGCAATCGTAACCGCGACCTTCTTCACCCACACGCTAACGCGCGTCTTCGCCGAGTCGTTCTACCTCGCCCGCCATGAGATTCATGACGCATGGCAACCCATCACGTCCGCGCTGGCTGGCTGGTGGGTAAACAAACCCGAAGCGCAACTTTTGTTCGATGAACGCTTGATGTTCTGGATTTCATTGGGATTAGTGTTTGCCTTCCTGCCATACTTCGCTTATTCAAAACATATCCATTTATTTATCGTCCCGTTCAATTTCGCGCTCAAACCCGAACGCAAATCCATGGGACAGTTGAGCTACATCAACCTCGACGATCAATCCATCGAGCAGTTCGGCGCGGCAAAGATGAGCGACCTCGGCTGGGAACAGATCATGGATAGCTACGCCTGCATCCAATGTTTTCGCTGTCAGGAGGTCTGCCCCGCGTACAACACAGGCAAAGTCCTCTCGCCCGCCGCGTTGGAGATTAACAAACGCTATCACTTGAAAACTGGCGATACCGATGTGCCGATGTTGAACCTCATCTCGGAAGAGGCAGTGTGGGCGTGTACCAGTTGCGGCGCCTGCGTAGACATCTGCCCCGTCGGGAATGAACCGATGCGCGACATTCTCGACATCCGCAGAAATCTTGCGATGATGGAAAGTCAATTCCCGAAGCAACTCGAAACCGCGTTCAAAGGAATCGAACGCAACGCGAACCCGTGGAATGTGCCGCAGTCTGACCGCCTGAAATGGGCGGAGGGACTCAACGTGCCGACCATCGAACAAAACCCCGAGCCTGATATTTTGTGGTGGGTTGGTTGCGCCCCTGCCACTGATGCGCGCGCACAGAAGACCGCGCAGGCATTTGCAAAAATCCTGAACGCGGCGGGAGTCAACTTTGCCGTGCTGGGACGAAACGAATCCTGCACGGGCGATCCCGCTCGCCGCGCGGGGCGCGAGGATATTTTCTTCGCGATGGCATCTCAAAATGTGGAAGTTCTCAACGAGGTAAAACCGAAACGGATCGTCGCCACCTGCCCGCATTGTTTGCACACGATCAAGAATGAATATCCAGCGTTTGGCGGAAACTATGAAGTAGCGCATCACACGCAGTTTATTAATGAGCTGGTCGGCGCGGGGAAGATCAGTTTGGAAGTGGACAAAGACCAATTTACAGTGACGTTCCATGACCCATGTTATTTGGGACGGCATAACAAGATCTTCGATGCGCCGCGCGAGGCGTTGAAATCCGCTGGCGCGTTGACGATTGAGATGCCGCGCAACTCGGCGAAATCATTCTGCTGTGGCGCGGGAGGGGCACAGATGTGGAAGGAGGAGGAGCAGGGTTCGGCGCGCGTGAACGCTACGCGGTTCGCAGAGGCAAAATCCACAGGCGCGTCCACGCTGGCGGTGGGATGTCCATTCTGCATGGCGATGATGACCGACGCGTCCAAAGCCGATGGAGGGGAAATCCAAGTGAAGGATGTGGCGGAGTTGGTGGTTGAGCGGCTAAAGATTCGATAAATCAATCATGCTCACATTTCAAAACAAAGGCGATTATTTATTGGCGGAAAATACCGCCGTCAATCGCGGCGCAAATCTATTATCCACGTCCGATATCGCTCACGCTGTGAGATGGCTTGGGATTGAAAAGAAATGACAGGAGAATCGCCGTGCTGAACTTGAACGCCAAATTCGGGCGCTTTGCAAAAAAACATCTGAAAAGCGAATATTTCGTCTGGCTGACGACGGTTGACTCAACAGGCACGCCTCAACCCAGACCCGTGTGGTTCATCTGGGAAAAAGATTCGTTCCTTATCTTCAGCAAGCCCATGGCGCACAAATTGAAACACATCCAAAAGAATCCGCAAGCATCGTTGCACTTCAACTCGGCGGATAAAAAAGCGCAGAAGCGCTTGATCATTTTTACAGGGACGGCAAGCATCGAAAAGAACGCGGCGCCCGCTCATAAAAACCGCGCATACATAAAAAAGTACAAGGGTGGAATCACTGGGTTGGATAAAACGCCCGAGCAATTCGCTGGCGAATATTCGGTCGCCATCCGAATTACCCCCGCCAAGTTGCGGGGTTGGGAGTAAAATACCCCACCTACGAGAGGAGGTTGGAATGAAAGACTTGGTAAAAACACTGCATCCCGAAAAGAAGCAAGGCGTGAACATCAGCAGGGAAAAATACGAGATGATACGAAAAGCAATTATGAGCGAGTTACGTTCCAATAAAGAAATGACCTTTATGAAACTCTCGCGCGCGGTGGAAAAAGAAGTGCGCGGCAAATTCGTCGGTTCGGTGATGTGGTATGTGACCACGGTCAAACTCGATCTCGAAGCGCGCGGGGAAGTAAAGCGCGTGCAAAACTCGCGTCCTCAACTCGTGCGGCTGGCAAAATAGGAAATTTCATGGCGGACACTACTCCATTCGACATACCTGCCGCGCACAAATACTTCTCAGCCGAAAATTTTAACAAGACTTGGGAACTCATAGAAAAGAATGAACGCACAGACGAGGAAAACCTGGCGATGTTGCATACTGCCATCGCGTCATTGTGGCATTGGTCGCAGCGCGAGGATGTCTCTGCGAAAAAATTATCGGTTGGCTATTGGCAGGTCTCGCGCGTGTGTAACTTCATTAAACAACCTGATCTCGCGCGGATCTATGGATTGCAGTCATTGAAATACGCCGCGAGTCTCGATCCGTTTTACAAAGCCTACGCGTACGAAACACTCGCCCGCGCCGAGATGCAAAGCGACAACCGCGTCATCATGCTTGAATACCTGAATAAGGCGCGCCACCTTGCCCAGCAAGTGACGGATGACGAAGACAAACAACTCCTCCTCCGCGATTTGGAATCGATCAAGTAAATGACCCGCAAACAGCGCTTGTTATTTTGCATCGTCTTCGCCGCTTTCTTACTGTCGGCTTGTTCCGCAAACACCACACCCGCGCCAACCCTGACAGCGTTCGAACAACTGGGTCAATCGGTGTTCAACCTGCGTTGCGCGCAATGTCACGCGCTTGCGCCCGACACGGTGATCATCGGTCCGTCACTGGCCGGAGTCGCCACACGGGCAGGGTCACGCGTCCCTGAGATGGACGCGGCGGAATATATCGAAATGTCGATCCTGTTTCCGAAAGATTTCCTCGTCCCTGAATATAGCGATACCATGCCGACCAATTTTGGAAAAGAATTGACCAGTGAAGAACTTCAAGCGGTTGTCGCATTTTTGATGACGTTGAAATAAAATATAGACCTCACAGGTCTCGTAGACCTGTGAGGTCTTCTTTGAGGAGAACTATATGAAAATCTGGATGAAACGCATCTTTCTCGTATTGGGCTTGCTTGCCCTCGTCGGAATCCTCTACGCCGCGCTTGCCCCCCTGCCCTTCGACGAACTGCCTCCCGAAGAGAAGTGGGGCGCGGGCGCGAGCAGTGTGCTCCCTGCCTACAGCGGATTACAGCGCGAGTTCCCCTCGCTCAACGGGGAAACCTCGCCTGAAAAAGCGGAACTTGGTCGCTTATTGTTCTTCGACCCGATCCTTTCCAAGAATCAAGATATGTCGTGCGCCACGTGCCACAACCCCAGCCTCGGTTTCAGCGATGGCTTGCAAACGGCAAAAGGTTCCGACGGCGCATTCCTGACGCGTAACACGCCCACGCTGTGGAACGCCGGTTATTCCACAAAACTTTTCTGGGATGGGCGCGCCGACTCGATGGAAGAGCAAATGTCGGTGCCGCTTCACGCGGAAAATGAAATGGCTGGCAACGACGCGGAAACTGTCGCGCGCCTGATGAAAATCCCCGAATATGTGGAGCTGTTCAACAAGGCATTCGGGAGCAATGCCATCACCGTCGAAAACGCGCAAACGGCGATCGCCGCGTTCGAGCGGACGTTGATCTCGAACAACAGTCCCTTCGACAAATATGCGGCGGGGCAATTCGACGCGCTGACATCACAACAACGGCGCGGGCTTAACCTCTTCCGCTCGGCGGCAACGCGCTGTTTTGAATGTCACGCCGCGCCGACGTTTGGCTCGGATGATTTCTTCGTGACCGGTTCACCCGACCTCGAAGGGTTTCCGCACGATCCGGGTCGCGCCGCGATTGTCAGCGACGGGCAGGATGGCGCCTTCAAAGCGCCGACCCTGCGCAACATCGCGCTGACGGGACCCTACATGCACAACGGCGCGTTCGCCACGCTGGATGATGTTCTCTGGTTCTACGAAAAAGGCGGCGGGCGTCAATATGGCTTGGAAGTGGACCGTCACATCCTCCCCATCGAGTTGAGCGAGCAGGAACACGAGGATTTGGTTGCGTTCCTCTACGCGCTGACCGATGAAAGCGGAATGCCCGAAGTTCCAGCGACTACGCCATCGGGGTTGCCGGTGGTGGAACAATATCCCAATCTGGCGCGCGAAGTTGTCAGCCAGTTGAATGTTGAGGTGGCTGAATCAGGCGTCCCTGCGCATGAAGCGACGGTCGTCCGCGTGGGACCGAATGAAAGCATCCAACAAGCCGTGGATCGTTCGGGTCCTGGCGATACGATCGAAGTTCCGTATGGGGTGTATCACGAATCGGTGTATTTGGATTGGAGCGGCGTTACACTGGTTGGCATCCCGAATGACAAGGGAGAATGGCCTGTGATCGACGGCGAGGGCGCGCGCTCGGATGGCGTGATCGCATCTGGAAATAATTTCGAGATGTTCAATTTTTCGGTGAAGAATTACACATCGAACGGGGTGCTGGTGGAAGGCGCGACAGGCGTGTATCTGCACGACATGTATATAGAAAATACCGGCGTGTATGGCGTGTATCCTGTGCGTTGCACAGATGTGTTGATCGAACGCATCGAGGCGACGCTGATGAACGATGCGGCGATCTATGCGGGCAAATCGGAAAATGTGGTGATCCGCGATACGTTGACGTATGGCAATGTGATCGGGGTTGAACTGGAGAACACTGTCAACGGTGAAGTGTATAACAACGTGGCGCGCGATAACACGGTTGGGATTTTCATCGACCTTCTGCCGCAATTGCCGTCGAAAGTTTCGTTGTATACAAAGGTATACGACAACGTTGTTGAGAATAACAACGGCGAGAACTTCGGCAAGCCCGGGACCGCCGTGGCGCTCGCGCCATCGGGGACGGGCATCTTGATCCTTGCGGCAGATGAGGTGGAGATTTACAACAACACGATCCGCGGCAATAAATCGGGCGGGCTGGCGGTGTTCAATCTGACCATTGGTTTCGACGTCAACGAAATCGATGTGGGTCCGAACCCCGAGCATGTGTACGCGCGCGATAACATCTATGAAAACAACGGCTACGACGCCGACCCGTTCGTGAAGAAAATACTCGGCAGGGGATTCGACATCATTTGGGACACCAACGGCGCGGATAATTATTTCGACGAGGAGGTTTCCTCGTCGTTCCCGCCTCTTTTGCCGAAGACTTCGTGGCCCCAGCCGTTGTATAACTTGTATTGGAGATTCTTCCACTTTGTGGTTGGGTTGGTGGGGTGAGGGGGAGCAGAGGATTGGAGAATTAGAGAATTGGCGAGAGCAGAGACTGGAGATTGGAGACTGGGTTGGGAGGCTCGGTCTCTTTTTTTGTTTATAATATTACAACGCAAAGTCGCTATCGAGGCTCATAGCGCCCCAAACCATCCACGAATAAAAACCACGAATACTCGAATTCGCGCCGGGCATTCGCGCGCTTGTGTTGAGTCTATCGAGGCATTCGTGTATTCGTGAATATTC
>CASGHD010000040.1 GCA_949319575.1 uncultured Anaerolineales bacterium
GAATAACCGCCCTGAAAAATTACTTTTGATTTCAACGGGGAATGTCAGTAACAAGGAACTCGAATCGCTGATCGTCGCAAACTTCGATCGGATCATCACGGATCTGGCAGATAACCGTTTTGTCGAATTGACTCGCGAGCACGTCGTAGTTCACGCCTAAAGCGTTCGCAACTTCATAACTCCAATGACCTCCACAAATCTATTCATCCAAATCCTCGGCTGGACAGGTTCAATCCTCTTCCTGCTCGCATACGCGCTGGTCTCTCTTAAATTGGGGTAGAATCAAATTCGAGGTGAAATATGCACAGCCTTACATTACATGCTCGGGTTGGGCGGGATGGTATTCTCAAACTGGAAACGCCAATCGGCATGACAGACGCCGAACTGGAGGTTATTCTCATTGTCCATCCAGTGAATGAGTCGCGCCCTACAACAGAATGGCCCCCCAACTTTTTCACAGAAATTCTCGGTCGCTGGGAGGGGACGCCGCTAATACGCGAACCACAAGGGACATACGAAACTCGTAGCAACTTCAAATGACCTACCTGCTCGATACAAACTTCTGCATTGAACTCTTAAACCATAAAGAGTCTTCCGCCGCGCGCAAACTGGCATCAGTCAGCCCGCAAGATGTGCGCTTATGTTCCGTCGTGAAGGCTGAGCTGTATCACGGCGCATACAAAAGCGGACGCGAATCGAATCTGAAACTGATTACGTCGTTCTTTTCGTTATTCGAGAGTTTGCCTTTTGATGACCATTCTGCTGAAACGTACGGGAGACTCCGAACCACCTTGGAAAAAAGCGGAAATCTTATCGGACCCAATGATCTATTGATCGCATCCATCGCTTTGGCAAATTCTGTTACTCTAATTACACATAACACCAGCGAATTCTCTCGCGTTCCAAATCTGGCTCTCGAAGATTGGCAGGTATAGTTTTATCGAAGAGGGGCAAAATGCGACGAATGAAAATAAGCCAATGACAAATTATCAACTCATCATCAACATCCTCGGCTGGACAGGCTCAGTTTTATTCCTCCTCGCCTACGCATTAGTCTCGCTCAAAAAGGCTGACGGCGATTCGCTCCTCTATCAAGGCATCAACATCGTGGCGGGTGTGTTCCTCGTCATCTACACCTTCTCACTCGGGGCATTCGCCACCACGGGTCTCAATGCGGTCTGGGTCGCCATCGGTCTGTTCACGCTGGGGCGCAAATGGCTTCGCCGAAATTAGATTCGCACGTCACGCCCAACGCGCGCGTGGAGGAGATCGAACGCGGCTGGCGGCTTTCCATCCCTGCTGGAAGTGCAAACGAATATCGCAACGCGCAACTGGATGATTATTCACAACTCGCGCGCCGACGATTCCCACACCGCTTCACTCGACGGGTCAGCCTGCTCGCCCGCGCCTCAAGCGACTCGATCCCCGGCACGTGGGGCTTCGGTTTGTGGAATGATCCATTTGGGTTGTCGCTAGGCTTTGGAGGAAATCCATTTCGTCTGCCCGCGCTGCCGAATGCGGTTTGGTTCTTCGGCGCGTCGAAAGAGAATTATTTATCATTCAAAAATGAACCTCGCCCTGAGCGGAACCGCCGTTCTTTGGCGGCGCAGACGAAGGGCGCTTCGACTTCGGGCTTCGCAACAAACGCTCAGCCCTCCGCTCAGCGCGGAGTGGCAAATGGATTCATGGCGCAAACATTTCGTTCACCAAAATTTCATCCATTGTTGATTCCCGCGGGGATCGCCCTCCCCTTTTCACGCAAGATAACGCGCCGAATGTTGGGAAACATCATCGGCGAGGACGGAGTCGCCGTCAGTGTGGATGTGGCTGAATGGCACAGATACAGCCTCACATGGGAAGAGAAGCGAGTGTCGCTCGATGTGGATAATGTCCACGTGTTCGAGTCGGCTATGAGTCCGAATCCGCCGCTGGGGTTGGTCATCTGGATTGATAATCAATACGCATCGTTCACCCCCGATGGGAAAATCGGGTTCGGAGTTTTGGCAAACCCCGAACCCGCATTTTTAGAGATTAGAGAATTAGAGATTGGCTAATACATCATCACAAGTTCTTGACGCAGTTGCACTGCGTCAAGGCTGGCGACAGTTGGAAATTGAAATTAGTAAACCCAAAAGGCGGGCAAGTATGTGCGGAGAAGCGCGTCGAGGATCAAGCCGAGCAAAATGTAGCCGCCGAATTGACGATTGTGCTGAAAGGCAAAACCTGAAAACCAAACGGGCCAATACGCGCGAGCCTGCTCAGGAGGTTGCGCGGGCTTGGGGTGATTCAAAACCTTGATCGCGTTCAACGCATCTTTTGACGCGAGAAAGACGATCAGCATGGCGGGGGTGAAATAACGCGAGGCGAACACAAGATACGCGATGACAACATAGATAAGTACGATGGCGACTTGATCGGTGCGGCGCGCGAACGCCTCACCCACACGGACAGGGAACGTGCCGACACCTTTGGCTTTATCGTCGTCGTGCTTGTCAATGTGCTTGGCAATGTTGATGCTCGCAACGCCGAGACCATACGGCACACCCGCAAGTACCGCGCTCCACACATTGGACATGACGATTTCGTGTCCGCTAAACAAAGCCAGCACATAATACACGCCGCCAATGAGGATGGGACCCCAAATGAGGAAGATCGTAAACTCGCCCAAGCCCCAATATTTGAACGGATAGGTGTATGCCAGCAGGGCAATCGCGCCAAAAACGAACAAACCGATCACAGTTGTGTTGAAGCCTGTGCTTAGAAAAACATACACGCCCGCGAGCGTTGCAAGAAAACCGCTCACCAAAAACCAGCGGATCTGTTGCGCCTTGGTGAAAAATCCCTGCACAAGCGGGTGGACGCCGTATTGCGTGCGGAAGTAGTTGTCGTTGTCCACGCCGCGCGAGAAGTCGGTGTAATCGTTGAGCAGGTTGTTCGTGCCGTGCGCGATGAACAAGCCGAACGTTACGACGAGAAACGGAATCCACGAGAAGTAGCCGTCGCGCGCGGCGAGGATGCCCGCGATCACGCATGAGTAGACGGTGACGAGAGTCACTGCCGAGCGCGTGGCGATCAACCATTTCGAGACCACGTCCAGCGCGTCCCATTCTTTTTTGCTGTCCATTTTGATGAGTTGCCACGAGGCTTTGCGCCACATTGCGAAGTTGATGTTCATTTGTTGCTCCTGTTGATTTCATTCCGCTGGTCGAATGGCCCCGCATGATTCTGGCGGGGCGTATCGAGACCAGAAGATTCCAAATATATATTTGTAGCAGGAATTGCTTTGGTTATTGGTGGTCTCGATACGTCCCGCGATGCTTCGCCTTCGCTAGCGCTCCGCTCAGCACGCGCGGGACTACTCGACCACCGATGGTATTTTGAAAATTATACTCTCAACTTTTGCAATCGGTTACAATTCACCCCCGATCAAAGAAAATTTATGGAGCAGTTCATGTCAAACACAAGCGACGAGTACATCCCCGCGCTGAGTTACCGCTTTCTCACGCCGTTTTTCGATTTTATTCAAAAATATATCGTGCGCGATACGCGCTATAAATCGTTGTTGGTCCAACAGGCAAACATCCGACCGGGTCAAACTGTTTTAGATTTGGGTTGCGGCACAGGGACGTTGGCGATCATGGCGAAGCAATCACAACCCAGCGCGGAAGTGACGGGTCTCGACGCCGACTCTGACATGCTGAAAGTGGCGCGTTACAAATCGGGGGAACGCAAGGCGCATGTGAAATTCGATGTCGGTTTCACCAACAAACTCCCCTACCCCGACGCGTCGTTTGATCGCGTGATGTCCAGCATTATGATCCACCACTTGAAGACGCCAGATAAAATTACAACAGCCAGCGAAGTGTTCCGCGTGCTGAAACCCGGCGGCGAGTTGCACATCATTGATTTCGGCAAGCCTTTTACCTGGTACGGAAAGTTGATCGGTCCGTTTTTGCACAAGTTCGAGGAAGCCAACGACAACATTGACGGGAAACTCCCTGAGATTTTCGCGGCGCCAGGGTTGAAGACAGAAATCGTCGGTCACTTTTTGACGTTCTTCGGCGATCTGGCATTTTTGAAGGGTACGAAGTGATTCGCCGCGAAGCGCGCAAAGAACGACAAGAAAACCAATTCAAAGATCACAGACTACAGATTACCGTCCATCGTCTATGGTCAGTATTTACAGAAAGATCACAAACGCCGCGATAATCGCCAGTTGCGCCATGGGGTAAAAACTGGCGCGGTCGAATAACATTGCCGCCATGCGCCCTTCGCTCTGTTGACGGAAGAGGTCGAAGCCGGGTTTGAGGAGCAGGATCAAACCGGCGAAGGCGGAGGCGAGCAGGTAGGGCAAGCCGAGGGTCAGCGGTGAGACGCGAGGGAGAATCAGGCTAAACGTCACGGTGAGAGCGAGAGTGAACAGGACGATCATGCCGGCAGTCTGCGTCCCAAAGTGGAGGGGAATCGTTTTGGCATTGACTCGCTTATCTTCCGCCGTATCGTTCCAATCTGCGGGGATGTTCTGCCCGCCGATCTCCCACACGAAAACCCAAACAAGCACAAGTAATACCTTCGAGAGATCCGGGTTGGGGTCAACTACATAAATGGCGGCGATGGGTCCGCTTGATTTGACGAGTCCGCTGACGAAGGTGCGCAGGTACGTAACCTTGAGCAGTAGAACGTAGATCACTTCGAGAATCGCGGCGGAGGCGAGGATGACAACGATGAAGGGATTGAGGATATACGCCCCGATCAGCGCGACAGCAATCCAACCCGCAAACCAAAGCGCGCCCTTGCGGAGGCTGAGAGCGTTTTGCGCAAGCGGGTAGCGCAGGTCGGAAGCCTCCACTGAATAGCCGGCGTTGATCCCGCCTGCGAATTTTTCCTTGTCCACAGCGATGCCAACGAGGTCGTTGAGCGCGTAGATGGCGGTATAAGCCGCGAAGGCAGTGAAGAGGGAAAGGACAATCGTCAACACCGGGGGGAATGCGCCCAGCCACAACAAGGCGACAAAGCCCGGCATGGCAAGGTCTAAAACTCCGTGAGTAGTTCTTGAAAGCGCGAAGAATCGTTTCATTGAAAATATCTCCAAAAAAGCGCCGCAAAGTTCACTTTGCGTTTTTGCCTTTTATAAAATGCGCCATATAGTTCACATCTTCCCTGCCCGGGGCAACCTTCCAGCCGCGAGTGATGGGATTGTACATCAGGCTGGCGAGGCGCGCAAAATCAAGCCCCGACTCGCGGTTCCACTGTTTGAGTTCGCTCGGGCGGATCAACATCGAGTAAGTATGCGTGCCGCGCGCCAAAAGACGCAGAACATATTCGCCCATGACGATGGCAAACAGAAACGCCTTGGGCGTGCGATTGATGGTCGAAAAGAACGCCTGCCCGCCGGGCTTGAGCGCCTTCGCGCACGCCGCCACAACCTTGCCCGGCTCCGGCACATGCTCCAGCATTTCCATACAGGCGATGGCGTCGAACGTCCCCGCCTCTTTATCCGCCACATCCTGGACACTCTCGTAGCGATAGTCAATTTGGAGAGTCTGACTCTGCGCGTGACGTTTTGCAACTTCGACGGACGCTTCAGACAAGTCTAAGCCTGTTACCCGCGCCCCGGCTTTTGCCAACGCCTCAGAGAGGATTCCGCCGCCGCACCCCACGTCGAGGATCTTCGGATTGGGCGGAAGTTGCTCCATGATAAATTTCGCGCGCAGCGGGTTGATGACATGCAGGGTGCCCATCTCGCCTTTCAAATCCCACCAGATATTCGAGAAGTGATCGAAACGTTCGATCTCGCGCTTGCTTGCGTTTTCAAAGGACTTCATATTCTTTAGCCATCCAATCTTCCAAAGTTTTTACAGCGGACTCGATCTCAGCCGCGTGAATATCGTTGAGAAAAGCGCAGTCGCCGATGCCGCGCGGCATGGGAACGCGTTGCAGTCCGTTTCGATGGTAGGTGCGTTCGGTCAGCGAGGCGCAAAGCAGGCTGGGGTCAAGAACGGAAGCGTCGATGGCGAAACCCAACTCGCGCGTCAGGCGAAAGACGCGGCTTGTTTCATCGTCCGTCATCAAGTTCCGCCCGCGCGCGATCAGCGTGGAGAGGAGAATATCGAGCAACACCGCCTCGCCATGAAGTAAATTCGCCTCGTGCCGAGTCTCCAACCCGTAACTGAAGGTGTGACCGAAGTCCACTTTGCGAGCGAGTTCCTCCTCGAAGAGATTCGGCTCCAGTTCTTTGATCATGCCTGCGATGGCGCGGTCAAGGGTGATGTCGCTCTGCGCGTTCTGAAAGCGCGAGCCCACACATTCCGCGCCGTGTAATTCGAGCAGGTCGAATAATTCGGCATCAGCGATGATGGCAAGCTTGATAATCTCGCACAGACCATTGAGGAGGTGACGGCGCGGCAGGGTTTTGAGAAGGGTTTTGTCGAGCAGGACAGTTTGCGGGGCATGGAAAGCGCCGAGGCGATTCTTGTTACCGTTGAAGTTGAACCCGGTCTTGATGCCGATGGAGGCGTCCACGTAGCCCATCAATGTGGTCGGAACTTTGATGTAGGGCACTCCGCGACGATGACTTGCCGCCACGAACCCCACCAAATCGGTAAGCACGCCGCCGCCGATGGCAATGATCGGCTCGTCGCGGCGATGGATGGGAAAGAGATCGAGTTCATGCGCGAGAGCGAGGTAGTGATCGAGCGTCTTGTTTTCCTCTCCGCCGGGAAAAGTGGCGAAACGCGCGTCCACATGGTGATATTCAAAATACGCGCGGATGGCGGCGCCGTGATGCTTTTCCACATTGGCATCCACCACGACAAAACGGCGCGCGTCCTCGATCTTGCCGACCGAGAGCAATGCCCAATTCTGCGGATGAAAAAGGTTCGAGGTGTTGACAACCTCATATTCGATTGTGTGCTGAAAGGCGACTTTGCGTGTGCTCATTCTTTTCTTTACCAAAACAGTTGCATGGCTATGTTCTCAGTCAGTCGGCGTAAGAGAACGCCGACTACACACCAATATTTCTTAACTCTAAACGATCTGGCGCCAATTCGCTTTGCCGTCTAACACGCGGCGGGCGAGGGATTGCGCCATCTCGAGGCTGTGATTCTTGTAGTTGCCGCATTGTTCGATATTGGCGTAGGGAACTTCGCTGGCAACCAGAATATCGTTCAGGATTTTTTCGTAAACATCCATGATGGACTCGGAACGCCCCTCATTGAAAAGGATGAGGTAGAAGCCGGTCTGGCATCCCATCAAGCCGATGGAGATGAAATTCTGCGGCATGTATTTCTGGAATCCCCATAACAGGAAGTGCTCAAAGGAGTGCGTTTCGGCGGAAGCGAGGAAGGTGGAATTCGGTACGTTGATCCGCAAGTCTACAGAATACACCACGTCGCCGCCCGCGCCCGGTTTGGCGGAGCGGAGTTTGACGTGCGGGGCTTTCAGTTTTCGGTGGTCAAGCTCGCCGACAGTAGCGACTTGCCAGCCGAGTTGTTCAAGGGGGATCATGAAATTTCTCCGGAGGGCAAAACAGATTTTGCCGCGCTATACAAACTGCGACAGATGCTTGTAACTATCTGCAAGCGCTTTTTCCCACGAGGCGACGTGGTGATACAGCTCCACTGAGGCGTAGCCCGAGAAGCCGTTCTCTTTCAGGGTTTTGAACGTGGCGGCAAAGTCCATCGTCCCTTCACCGGGGATCTCGTGGAAGTGGACGATACCGGTCAGTGTATTGGCGACCATCTTGTCCATCAGAAATTTACCATCCGCGCCTTTTGTGCTCCGCAGATAGATAATGATCGGGCGGGCGCGTTCCAACACATCGTACGTCAGGCCGGGGACCGAGATGAGGTAAACAAAAATCTCGCTTTCAAAAGGAGACTGTCCCGCGTACAGGCTGTTGTAATCCACAAAGGCTGGCGGCGTCGTGATTTTCACCGATCCTAGAATCGATTCGATGCGTTTCTTTTGTTTCACATCGGGCATTGCATCGTAAAAATATATCGGGTGATCGGGGTCAACCAACAGATATTCAGCCGTCTCGGGAAAATAGATCAGATACCTGGCGAAATTCAAATCCATTTTGAGATCGTCGCGCATCTTCACCAGTTTCAGGTTATAGCCCTCCTGCGAATCGGAGACGTGTAAAAACTTCGCATGTGGCGCGGCTTTGCCGAGCGCTTCGAGATAATTCGTCTCGGAACAGTAGTTATGATTCAAATCGAGGTGCAGTTGGAAGCGCGGCGAACCGACTTCCTCCACGAGACTCATGCCCTGTTCGAGCGTCTCGATATACATGCCGGGTTCAGGCTCGATCAGCAAAGTGATATCGTCATCGTCACGCAGAGACTTGAGACATTGGCAAACGCTATCCACCAGCAACTCGCGCGGATTAACCGACGGGTTGCCGACATGCTCATCACGGATGAAACCGCTTCCAAACGAGACGAGCGGAATGCCCAGCCTGCGGGCGACATACACTCCCCTGCCGACGAGGTCCATGCGGCGTTTGCGCCCCGCGAGATCGGGAGTTATCAACGACGGTTCATGCGGGCGTTGCGGCGTAAAAAAATGCGAGGCTGTGGACATGCAAGCCGCTGTCACTTCCAACGAGTCAAGTTTTCGTCTGATCGCGTCGAGATACTCGTCGGTGAGGTTGAACGGATTGAACTGGTCGCGATGGAATGAGAATTCCACGCCGGGGTAGCCCGCCGTATCCACGACTTCGATGGCTCGCAAAAAATCAAGGTTGGTCAAACCAAACGTGCTGTAACTGAGCTTGATCATCAAACACTCCGAAATGCAAACCTTGCCACAACATAAAACGGACTTCGCCCAACCCCGGAGTTTTCAACGGCTCGGAGCGGCGACTTTTACGATGGAAAGATTATACTCCTATTTGTGAAAATAAATACAATACGACCCGTTATTATCCGCATTCTCGTCAGGACGAGCCCGCTTCGCTCGACGGGGCGATTTGGTCCGCCTGCGGGAGCGTGAAGTAAAGTGTTGCGCCCTCCCCCGCTTCGCTCTCCACCCAGATACTGCCTCCATGAAACTCAACGATCCTTTTGGCAAGCGCCAAGCCCACGCCTGTCCCTTCGATAGTGGGATTCAGGCGATTGAACAACCCGAAGATGCGTTCATGATATTGTGGCGCGATGCCGATGCCGTTATCGCGCACATAGAATGCGGCGAATCCATTGCGCGTTGAATTTTCCCAACCCACTTCGATTTTTGGCCGCGCTTGTTCGCCCATGAATTTTGCGGCATTATCCAACAGGTTTTGTAGAACCTCCAGCAAGCGTTGACGGTCGCCGTACACACGTGGAAGCGAATCTGCCACAGTCAGTTCGACGCGCTGTTCCTCAAAGCGCCCATGCAAGATTTCCCGCGCAACCAGCACTAACTCGGTGAAATCAATTTCAACAGAGTCGTTCATCATCCGACCAATGCGCGAAAGTTCCAGCAGGTCATCCAATAACTTGCGCATCTTGTCGGTGGCTTCGCCAATCCGCTTGATGTCGCCTTCAAGCCGTTCGGTATTCTCCGAGCGGGCGTCATCCAAAAGGAAGCCGAGAAAGCCCTTGATCGTGATCAGCGGCGCCTTCAGATCGTGCGAAACCGTGTAGGGGAATTGCTCAAGTTCGGCATTTTTAGCCTCCAACTCGAGGATAAGATTCTCGCGCTCTTGCTGAATTTGTTTTTGTTCGGTGATATCCTGTACTGCGCCGTAAATGCCGATCAAACGGTTCAATTGCGAATCCCAAACAGGATGGGCGTAATTCCTCACCCAGCGGGTCGAACCGTCCTTATGAATGGTCCGCAATTCTGAGACGACCGTCTCGCCCCTGCGTAACTTGTCCATGTCGCGCGCATCCTTTTCAAGATCGCCTGGGTGCACCGTGGAGACCCAGCCGCCGCGCGCGTTGAATTCTTCCACCGTATACCCCGATATCTGCTCGAACGCCCCAGCCATCCAGTTCAGCACGATATCGCCTTTTTCTTTATGCACGTTGGAAAACACGTAATCAGAGGTAACCGACGAGATCAACCGATAGCGTTCTTCGCTCAAGCGGCGCGCTTGTTCCATGAGCCGCTTCTCAGTAATATCCTCCGCCGTGCCTTCAAAGTAGGCAAAATTCCCGCGCTCATCTTTCACCACGCGAGCATTGGATGAGGTCCAAATGATCGCGCCGTCTCTGCGATAGTTTCTGGCGACAAAGCCGGTCACGTACCCATTGGCTTTGAGTTCACTTAAAAACCGCTCCCGATCCGATGAGTCCACATAGACTTGCTGTGCAATATCATGAATTGATTCCACCATCTCTTGCGGCGAGTGAAAGCCGTAGATACTCGCCAGCGCGGTGTTGACGCGCAAGTATCTTCCCTGCGGCGTGCTTTGGAAGATTCCATATACGGCATCCTCCACGATGGCGCGGTATTTTTCCTCGCTGATACGGAGCAATTCCTGCCGCTCCGCTTCCACATTGTTGCGGTGACGAATCGAAACCAGAACCAGCACGGCGCTGATGAGAAGGGCGGAAAACGGTCCTACGATGGAGTCGAAACCAGCAAACGACTTCGGCGCGGCAAGGGGCATGGAAAGCATGATCGCGATTTCGGCGATTGCAAAGAGGGTGGTTAGTTTGAACGAGAGCAATATCCCGGCGAGGATCAACCCCGGGATGAGATAAAAGATCGTTGTCATGGGAGTGGAAGAGTTGCCAGAAACGATATTGATGAAGATCACTATCGGAAACATGACAAGGGTCATCAATGACGAGACGCGATAGAAGCCTGCGTGATTCAAGGTATATGACCCAAACAGAAAAACATACCCATACCAGGGCGGCGTGTAACCGGGCGTGGTAGCGAGATGGTAGCCATCCATGCCCATGAAGACCACGATCATGATCAACAGAAAAATATTCAGCAGGCGCGATTTGTGACGAAGGGCAATATCCTCAATGAGCGCGGAAGGTTCAATGAAGGCTTTTTGCAGTCGCTGGAGGGGAGAACGAGTCATGGGTCAGCGACCAGCCTCAGGCTGGGAGGGAAGCGTAAAATAGAATGTGGCGCCTTTTCCCACTTCGCTCTCGACCCACAATCTGCCGCCGTGAAATTCGACGATCCGTTTGGCAATCGCCAGCCCCACACCGGTTCCGTCGACGCCCGGATCGAGTTTATTGAATAAGCCGAAAATTCTTTCATGATATTCCGGCGCGATGCCCATTCCGTTATCACGGACAAACAGGACTGATTGATTCCCTTCGCGCCCCAGTTGCCCAATTTCAATGATCGGGTCGATCTGATCGCCCATATATTTGGCGGCGTTGTCGACGAGGTTCTGCAGTAATTCCAACAAACGCTGACGGTCGCCGTACACCACAGGCAGATCGGGCTGAAGGACGGTTCGCGCGCCGCATTCCTGAAGCCTGCCTTCCGTCAAGTCGAGCGCCTCTTCGGCGAGCTCCGCGAATGGAATCCTCTGCGGAGGATTCATCGCCCTCCCGATGCGCGAGAGTTCCAGCAGGTCTTTCAACAGGTCTTGCATTTTATATGCTGCAAGATAGATACGCTGAATGTCTTTACGCAGTATTTCCATGTCGCCGCGCTTGAGGTCTTCCTCAAGATAGCCCAAAAAGCCCACAATGGTCACCAGCGGCGATTTTAAATCATGCGAGACGGTATACACAAACCGTTCCAACTCCGCGTTCTTGGCTTCCAGCTCGTTGATCAGTTTTTCGCGCTCGCTGGAAATCCATTTGATCAGGGACACATCGCGAATCATCGCAATGACGGTATCCGCGTCAATTGATACGATCCTGGCTTCAAATGTTTTGCTTTCCCCGCTTTGCGGCATCTGGTATTCAAAGGCATTCACCTGTCCCGATTCCAATGCGCGCGCAATGGAAAAGGCCGTTTGTTCGGCGACGGACGGGAGCACATCTGCAACTTTTTTGCCGAGAAATTCTTCAGGCGGTATAAGCGGATCGAACAGCGCGGACGGGACAAATTGCAGGATCGTTCCGTCGCTCTTTAATTCAAAGAGCATATCGGGAATCGCGTCGAACATGGCGCGCATACGAATTTCACTGCGGAGGAGAGCGTCTTGAGCCTGTCTTTGACGGGTGACATCGAGAAACAGGGAGAGAATTGCCGGTTTGTTGTCGAAGTCGACCAGTTCATAATACGCGTCTGTGATCTTCCTTTCGCCTGTGGCGGAAACAAACTCATAGACAGGGTTGTGAAATGTTTTCGCTTCGCGCAACTTTGCAACAAATCTTCCCCGCTGAAGTTCATCCTCCCAGATCCCCAATTCAACCGAGGTGCGCCCCAATGCGGTATCTGAAAAATAACCGGTTAATTTCCAATAGGCTTCATTAGCGTCGAGCAGTCGCCCCTCTTCGAGGCTGGTAAGGACGATTGCGAGCGGGCTGGCTTGAAAAATTCTACGAAATCGCTCCTCGCCTTCATGTATTGCCTTTTCCGCCTGCAGCCTGCCCGCAAAATCCTCTTGAATTTTTTCGTGATCGTCACGCAGGATTTTGATCAATAAAAAGATAAGGACGATCAGG
>CASGHD010000041.1 GCA_949319575.1 uncultured Anaerolineales bacterium
CGAATATTCACGAATACACGAATGCCTCGATAGACTCAACACAAGCACGCGAATGCCCGGCGCGAATTCGAGTATTCGTGGTTTTTATTCGTGGATGGTTTGGGGCGCTATGAGCCTCGATAGCGACTTTGCGTTGTAATATTAGACTTAAGAAACACTCTCTCAGGCTTTCCTTCCTGTGATGAAACCCATCTACCTACTTTTAGCGCGCCCCCGCTATGAGCAGGAGCATGCCCGCCTCGATCAGAATGTTATAATCAAAAAGCTCATGTTCAAACGTCTGCACGTTCGGTTTGTTATCCTGTTGGTTGCGCTTACCCTGCTGGCGCTCGCCTCCATCGGAATTGCAACCTGGGATACGCGGATCGCTTCCTCGCAACAAGGATTTGAGAACGCGACGCAAACGACGGATTATCTGCGTGTCGTTCAAATCATATTGCCATGTTGCGCGTTGGCGCTGTTGATCATCAGCGCATGGATCATGCGCCGCTCGGTGTTGAATCCGCTTCGGGCGTTGAGCGAAGCGGCAAAAAGAATCGGGGAAGATAAACTCGATGAGCCGATTCAGGTTGAAGGTCCAGAAGAGATGCGGGAATTGTCGCGGGCGTTCGATGAAATGCGAATCCGTCTGAACGATACGCGCGGCGAACTTGATCAATGGAAATCCACATTGGAAGAACGCGTTGCCCAGCGGACGCGCGAACTCGAAACGCTGAACGAGATCAGCCGCGAAATTTCTTCGCGGCTCGATGTGCAACAAGTGTTGAACTCGGTCACCGAAAAAGCGCGGACACTGCTTGGCGGCGAAATCGCTTCATTATGTCTTGTGGATGAATCTCAGCATTGGTTGAAACTTCAAACGTTGAGCGGACCGAAACATGCCATCGTTGGCAACACCATGCGCGCCGATAATCAATTTGCCGACGCCGTGTTGGCGGGCGAAAGCATAATGATCTGCGGAGTCGATTCGTGTCGCGGCGGTTGCCGCATGTTATCGGATGAATTTCGAGTCAGTCATCTCGCCGCGCCGCTTCGCATTGGCGATCGCGTCATCGGCGCGTTGTGTGTCGGAAGCCCCGCGCAGAATCAATTCGTCGCCGAGTCTGCGAATATGTTGACCAAGTTGGCGAACGTCGCCGCGATCGCGTTGGAGAATGCGCGTCTGTTCGCGCAAGCGGGGCGCGTGGCAACTCTTGAAGAACGGCATCGCGTTGCCGCGGAGATGCACGACGGCTTGGGGCAAACTTTAAGTTATCTCGGTTTGATGACCGATCAAGTAGTGGATTTTCTTTCGGGCGGCAAAGAAGGCGAAGCGTTGGAACGCCTCAATAAGACGCGCGAGACCATTGGCAAAGCCACAAGCGATGTGCGCCGCGCAATTAACAAGTTGATGGATGACTCGCCCGCCAAAAAAGATTTGTGGACTCGTCTGCATGATTCGGCGGACGAGATCGCTTCACAACACGACTTGAAACTGGTCTGGCTTGCGGACGCCGACTCTGCGCCCGAGCCTTCTCCGCAAACCGCCGAGCAGGTGTACAACATCACGCGCGAGGCGCTGGTTAATGCGGCGCGACATGCCCATGCAAAACAAGTCAGCGCGCATGTGGGTCGTGACGATGAAAATTATTTTGTGACTGTTGAAGACGACGGCAAAGGATTCGACACATCCCAACCCGCGCCGAGCGGACATTTTGGTTTGCAAATCATGCAAGCGCGCGCCAAACACGTCGGCGGAAATATCGAAGTGCGATCCACGCCTGGGCAGGGAACGCGCGTTACATTGACTTGGACTTCAGAGAGAGTGGATTAGATGAAGCAAGCCCGCGTATTGCTCGCAGATGACCATGTCCTTTTTCGTGAAGGTCTTGCTGGAATCATTGGCAATCAGCCAGACATGCAAGTTGTCGGTGAAGCGAATGACGGACTCGAAGCCTTTGTCAAAGCACAAGAGTTAAAGCCTGATCTGATTCTGATGGATGTGCAAATGCCAGGCATGGACGGCATCGAAGCGGCGCGCCAAGTCAAACAAGTTCTGCCTGAAACGATCATCGTCATGTTAACCGTCCGCAGTGACGATGAACTGCTTTTCGAAGCGCTCAAGAATGGGGCGCAAGGTTATTTGCTGAAAGAGATCCGTTCGCAAGAACTTTTGGAAATGCTGCGCGGCGCGTTGCGAGGCGAAGCCGCCATCTCTCCGACTCTGGCGGGACGCGTCCTTTCAGAATTTCGGCGGCTGAGCAAAGGCGGGATTGTTGACCAGGAAGACGACAATGGCTTGACCGAACGCGAACAACAGGTTTTGGTCCAAGCCTCCAACGGCGCGACAGATAAAGAGATCGCCGCCGCGTTGAATATCAGCCTGAACACGGTCAAGACGCACATCCGAAATATTTTGGCGAAGTTGCACGTCTCCACGCGGCGCGAGGCGGCGAAGGTGGCGCGCCAAAAAGGGTTGTTGTAACTCGCCAAAAGACCTGACAAAAAAAGAGCGATGCATCGCTCTTTTTTCATTCTAAAGGAATGAGAAAGGAGGGATTTGGCTTCATGTCTTTTTGCAGTACTCTAAAACCAAATGTCGATGCGCAAGTCAATTGCGGGATGGGCTGAAGAAATAAAGAAAGGATTCCCAATGACAGAAAAAACTGAAGCGCCGCGATGGGTTACAAACGTCATCCACACCTGCATGGGACTGCAGCGCGGGGAGAAGATTCTCATCGTTGTAGATGAGCCTCTCGGTCACGCGCGCGACGCGCTACTTGCCGAAGCCGCGAAAACCGATCCCGATGGAGTGCAGGTCACGTTGTTTCAATCGGGCAGTTCAACACCACAATAACTAAAAGGAATCATAAATGACAAACAAAAAAACATTTGGGCGCACCCCGCCATTTTCTGAAGAATCACGCCTTCACTGCGATTGCATCACAAATCTAATCAATGGAGAATCTCATGCCCGCATCATACGGAAAATATCTTTTAGCTTTTTCATGTTTTATAGTCGCAACCGCCTGTTCGCTGATTGCCGTATCGTCACCCGACCCAACAGCCACTCCAACCATGACGGATAGCCTGCCCACAACCATTGAACAGGGGGATCAGGCAATATATGCATTATTCTTTGCCGATTTCTCTGGAACAACTGCCGTTGTCCGAGAAGACACCTTTGACGACACATACACACAGAATGAGCAGGAGACCAGGGATTACATCTTGTCCAACTTATCGGATGTTTCCAATGAGACCTTGAATAGTTATATCGAACGTAATGTTGTTTCCAGCAAACTGCCTGCCACCATGAATCTGGGTGTGGACTATATTCTTTTAAGTACGCCTGAATTTCTGGAGCTCACCAGCAAATCAAATTGGGGAGAGGTTTTGAAAGAAACCTACCCTGGTTCAGAAGGTTTCGTTGCCTTCTCGAGGATTGGTTTTAATAATTCCCACACTCAGGCGCTGGTATATGTCACCCGAGTCACCGCGCCTTTGGTAGGCGAGGGTGGATATTACCTGCTGGAATACAATGCAGGACAATGGAAGATTATTGGTCAGTTTTTAAATGTGAATACCTAAAATAATGTTGTTGGCGCGGGTAACATAGTTGCGTGATGTCCCGCCAAGCGCCACATCCAATACACTCTGATTACCATCATAAGGAATATGCCGCCATGTCCACTATCCAAAACGTCATTCGTCAAGTCAACAAGGAACTCGTCCCGCAATTCGAGGAAAGACTGCGGGGCTTTCTGATTACTCAGGATAAGGATTGGTTGATCGATCAGATCATCCGCCTTGCCCTGGACGCGCACAGCTTGCAAGAGATGGATCGAAAGCAACTACAGGATGCCAAGGTGAAGACCCGCGCCGATCGTATCGTTCGCCTGCGTGAGATGGATCTGAATCCGCAGGTGGTGGCTGCCTTTCTGGAGCGTTACAAATCGTATGACCGCGCGAAACTCATTGACGAGGGATATCTTTTGGCGAGTGCGCCGCCCAAGGGCAGTGATCTGATTGGGGAGGAATACCGCACCAGAGAAGGACAGATTTTGTTACAGCACGCCAAAGACATTCTCTTCGGGCTTCTTTTTGGCGACGAGAACACCCAGACTCACTTCAAGCGGATGCAACGTGAGTTGCTCACCTTTGCCTTGCCGCGCTTCAAAGCTGGTGCGCTGGATTTCATGAAAGCATCCACGGAAATGAGCGCCGCTGGTACCTGGCAAGACCCCGACAGTGTGTCCAATGATGCCCGCGCCGACAACGTGATCATGGAGGTGGAATATGGTGAAATCGAGGGAGAAGGGATTGGTCACGGAATTGTGCGCGGTTTGAGCCTGATCAACAATCTGGAGGTGAATGAACAAATTCTCTATGCGCGTATGATCAACATCGAACAGAGTACTTTGATTGAATAAGTTCGCAGTAGTGACGCGACGCAAACTGGAGTCGCTGCCTCTCTCCGCCAGCAGGTCAGTTACTTCGCCGCGCACGAGAGCACGCATCTTTCGCAAATCAAGGCGTTACGCCGTTAGAAAGCAGTAAAAGACAATCCATGAGACTCCGTTTCTAATCCATTTTTTTGCTAAACACCATGACAAATCCACCCACTGGCACTGTCACCTTTCTTTTCACCGACATCGAAGGCTCGACCAAACTCGCGCGTGAACATCCCGAAACATGGGAAGGCGCGCGGGCGTGGCATCATGCCATTTTGCGGGAGGCGATTGAATCGAATCACGGTTACGTCTTCCAAATCATTGGCGATTCGTTTTGTACAGCGTTCCATACAGCGGGAGACGCGCTCCGAGCGGCGATACAGGCGCAGCGCACGTTTTCAACGATGAACGCTTCGCGTGAAGGCGGAAGGATGAATGAGAGCAAGGAAAATTCATCCTTCACAATTCATCCTTCATCCTTATCTTTAAAAGTCCGCATGGGGATTCATACCGGCGAAGCAGAGTCGCACAACGGCGAATATCGCGGCTATCTCACGTTGAGCATGATCCAACGCGTGATGTCGGCGGGACATGGCCGGCAGATATTGTTATCGGGCGCGAGCGAGAATCTCCTGCACGGTCAACTGCCAACGGACGTGTCCCTGCGCGACATGGGCGAACACAAACTCAAAGACGTTCCTCAACCTGCGCGAATCTTCCAGGTCGTTGCGCCAGATTTGCAAAGTGAATTCCCCGCCTTGCGCGCGCTGGATGTTTTCCCGAACAATCTCCCCGCGCAATTGACAAGTTTTGTCGGTCGTGAAAAAGAAATTCTTGAAGTCACACAAATGTTGAAGCAATCGCGTTTGCTCACACTCACAGGCTCAGGCGGCACAGGCAAAACAAGACTCTCATTGCAAGTCGCATCGGGCATCCTTGAACAATTCAAAGACGGTGTGTGGCTCATCGAACTCGCGCCCATCTCCGAGCCTGCGCTGGTGCCGAACACGGTGGCAAATGTTTTGCGTTTGCGCGTGGAGGATTCGCGTCCGCTGATGGATGTGGTGATGGATTGGCTGCGCGACAAAGAGGCGCTATTCATCCTCGATAACTGCGAACATCTCATTGATGCCTGCGCGCAATTTGCGAACTCTATTCTGCAACTTTGCCGCGGGGTTCGCATCCTTGCCAGCAGTCGCGAAGCGTTGGGCATCGCGGGTGAAGCCGCGTATCGCGTGCCGTCCCTGCCAACGCCGAACGAACCGCTGGACATCCATCAACTCGAGACGTTCGACTCTGTGAAGTTATTCATCCAACGCGCGACTCTGACCCTGCCGACGTTTCAACTCACGGATGAGAACGCGTCATTCGTCGCCCAAATCTGCCACCGTCTCGACGGCATTCCCCTCGCTATAGAATTAGCCGCGGCGCGCGTCAGGGCGCTTTCGGTGGAGCAGATCGCTGAACGGTTGGACGACCGCTTCCGTTTGCTCACGGGCGGAAGCCGCGCCGCGTTGCCGCGCCAGCAGACGTTACGCGCCTTGATTGACTGGAGTTACCAGCTCCTCAGCGAAGACGAACGGCTCTTGTTCAGGCGGCTGGCGGTCTTCGTCGGTGGCTGGACGCTCGATGCCGCTGAATCAGTTTGCGGCGGGGAGCGAAGCGGGTTTGACGTCCTGGAGTTGATGACGCATCTCGTGGATAAGTCGCTCGTCAACATCGAACACGGCGCAGGCGAATCCCGTTATCACCGACTCGAAACCATCCGACAGTATGCGCGCGAGAAATTGTTCGATACCGAGGAAGTTGTTTCACTGCGCGATCAACATCTTGCATATTTCGCGGGGCTTGCCGAACGCGCCGAAATGGAATTGCAGGGACGCGCGCAAAGGAAATGGCTGGCGCGGCTGGAAGCGGAACACGACAACCTGCGCGCCGCGTTGGAATGGTCGCTCAAAGCACAGCCCGAAACGGGTTTGCGAATCGCGGCGGCGCTCAGGGAATTTTGGGATACGCATGGACATCTGACAGATGCGCGCAAATGGCTGGAGACTATGTTGGACGCAACAAAAAATATTCCACCAACGCCTGTGCGCGTGAAGGCGATCTTTGCGGCAGCGTTGTTCTCTTCGCGTCAGAGCGATTTGGAAGGATGGAAAGCGCGCCAAGACGAAGGTCTTGCGCTTGCCGAATCGTTTGACGATACGCGGGGCATCGCGCAGGGACTTGTGTCACACGGTCTCTTCAAAGAATATTTCGAGAACAACATCGAGGCGGCTGAATCATATTACCGCCGCGCGTTGGAGTACGGACGCAAACTGGGCGATAAACTTTTACTCGGTCAGTTGCTAGGACCACTGGCTGGATGCGCGCTCAAGCGTTACGAGTATGCGCGCGCGGAGGAAATCTATCGCGAGAGTCTGTCGTTATTTCGGGAAGTGGAAAACACCAAAGAGATTGCAGGCGCGTTCGGTAACCTGGCGGAGGTGGCATTATCACAGCGCGACTATGAATCTGCGCGCGTCTCTGCCGAGGAAAGTTTGGCGTTGTATCGTGAATTGGACGATAAGCATGGCATTGCCACCGCCCTGCGTACGTTGAGCAATGCGTCCCACAATCAGGGCAACATTCGACAAGCGCAAATGGCGGCGGAGCAGGGCGTGATCTTATTCCGTCAACTTGGCGATCGCGCTTGTCTGGGATTGACTCTCTCCGCGCTGGCGCGGCACATCTACGGTCAGGGTGATGTGGGGCGCGCAGATGAAATCGTTCAGGAGGCGGTGAAGGTTTTACATGATGTAGGGGAAATATCGGCGGAGATCGGCGCGCTCGATGTGGCGGGTCGCGTCGCGTTGGCACAGGGAGATATGTTCAAAGGGCAGGAATATTTCCGCGATGGAATATCTCACTTGAAAGACGCAAAAGAAGTCAGCCAACTCCCGTCCCTGCTGGAGGGATGGGCGAATATGCTGGCGCGGTCATCACAAACACAAAACGCGATTCTATTGTTGGGCGCGGCGGAGGCGTTGCGTGAGCAAATTCATCTGGCGCGGATGCAGTTCGAGACGGCGGAATATGCCGCGCTTATATCCCTTTTGCGCGGGCAAGTGGATGAGTCAACGTTTGAAAAAACATGGAGGGACGGTCGCGCAATGACGACGGAACAGGCGATTGAATTGGCTTTGAATTAAGAGTAGGAGATACACCATGAACCTGAATACTATCTGGAATTCTCTCGTTGAAGGTTTCTATCCGCTCGGGAACTCGGAAATGGAAAAGACCGCCAATGAGTTGGGGGTTGGAGATGGGTGGATTACCTGGCTTTGGGCAAGCTGGCTTTTCGCATCGGAGCCTTTCTCAACGGCTTCATTCATGCGGATCCGTCCTTATGGTTCGGCGCGCGTGATTGAAGCGCGCTTTGCAGAGGCGGCAAGACAGGGCATTCTGTCTGTCCATTCAGAGGGCGAATATCAACGCGCAGAAAAAGGGAAACAGGTTGTAGATCAGATCGTTCAGTCTGCGGAAGAAGTGATTGCCCATCTTCAGCCCATCCCGCCTGCTGAGTTGCAAAAAATATTAAATTATACAAAGCGGCTTGTCGAAGCAACTCTTGATACGCCAGAACCGCCCTCCAGGTTTGCCATCCTGCGCTATCACAAAAACATACACATCGAACAGGACATGCCATTGCTCCGACTGCTTTTGCATCACGTTGGGTCGCTCGATCAATATCGCGGCGCGGCGCATATCGCTTCATGGGAAGCGTACAACATCAAAGGCTACGAATGGAGCGCATTCACATCCATCTGGCGCAAGGAAGCGGACCCATTGGACGCGCTTCACGAGGAAATGGGATCGTCCGTTTTTACGCGGGAGGAAATCCTGGAAGCGTTGCGCGATCTTGCGAAGCGCGGCTGGATCGAAGAAGAAATGGGCGTTTATAAATCCACTACGGAAGGCGGCAGAATCCGACAGGAGGCGGAAGATATGACCGACCGCCTGTTCTTCGTTCCGTGGTTGTGTTTGAATGAATCCGAATTGGAGGGGTTGTCCAGTCTCGCAAGTCAATTGCGGGATGGGTTGAAAAAAGGAGTCTGAAATGAACTTCATCGAAAGCATGATCTTCGAACCCAAAGGCGGGATGTTCCGCGAGTTTGTGGGGCTCACCACTCATTTTGAGCCCAAGGATGTCGCCTTGTATCGGCGCTTGTTGCCTGAGCAATTTGCAATGTCCAGCCAGCCTATCGTCGCAATCTTCCTCGCCGATTACTTGCGAGTCTTTCCCTTCCCAATGACCCGCTACCAAGAATGGTCTGTATTGCTCAAAACTGAATGGAAGGGAGAAGCGGGTTGGTACTCAGCAACCATGCCAGTTACGAGTTGGGTTCCAATGATTGGAGGGCAATATCTTGGTTTTCCGAAGTTCGTTATTGAAGAAATCTCTTTAAAGCAGAACGGGGAATCTTGCTCGGCTCGCGCCATATGCAAAGGCTCGACTCAACTAACACTTGAATATCATCAAGGTTTGACACGCCCACTCAACTCGTGGGAGAAGGAGCTGGTGGAGAACGAATCGTTCTTCAAGGGGAATACCCATCAATTAGTTCCACCAGGGCGGGGACCTCGGGCACAGAAGATCATTATCCGACATGTTGTTAATCCAAAGTGGTCGCCAGAAGCGGGAATGATCCGAATTGAATCGAACACGAGTGAGTCATGGAAAGGACTCATTCCTGATATAAGTGAGTTTCCTGGAACTTACAATCATTTTGTTGGCGGTTTCAATCTGATTGCCGAGAAATTGAACTAACTGCATCATCATCTCGATTGAAACGAACCACAGGAATTCATTGTCTTGAGTCGGTCTGAGTTGGAAGAATTGTTGAGTCTCGCAAGTCAATTGCGGGATGGATTGATGAAATGATCAGCTTACTTGCACATTGGTCCACTGGTCCCGTCCGTCTTCGGTGGGTCCCGCAACCGAAGAAGTACTCGGAGCCGGTAACGGCCGTACATTGCTTTTGTTTTTGGGATGAACGGATCGTTCTGGTAGACGTGGCGGGGCGGGGCGTCTCTATTCCGGGAGGCCACATATTGACTGGTGAGAGCCTCCTCGATGGCCTGCAGCGAGAACTAGCCGAAGAGGCATGTATTACCGTGGATTCGCCAGCATTGCTCGGCGCGGTCGAGTGTGATCATTCGGAGAATCCTGCTTTTGGGCCGAGCCTGGGCTATCCGCGACTTGCCAGTCAATTGCTGTACGCGGGTACCGTGAACCGGATTCTGCCGTTTGCCGCAAAATATGAAACGTCGAGACGTATTTTCGTGCCGGCGTTGAAGTGTCCTGAGCAATTCAACGAATGGGATGCGGTCATGCAGGCCGCATTCGATGGCGCTCTTGCCTGGATGGCTGGCTAACAATCCGATGGGTTGAAATCTGGAAGGCAAATAAGGAGCATGTGATGAACCTGAAATCTATCTGGTCTGCGCTCGAAGATGTGTACGATGTGCTCGGCGGCTATGGCTTCGCGGCAATGGATAAAGCCGCCACGGAGATGGAACTCAAGCCTGATTGGTCAACCTGGCTTTTTGCCATCTGGCTCTTCGGCTCGGAACCCATCACGACCGCGAATTTCATGCGGATTTTCCCGTATGGGCTGGCTCGCCTGAATGATGAGCGCTTTGCCTCTGCGGTTCAGCATGGATATTTGATTTCGGATGGAAAAAACGGGTGCACCCCCACCGAGTTTGGGATGAAAGCGGCTCATAAAGTTTGGCGCGCAGCGGGCGATTCGCTGGCGTCTTTGAAGCCGATGCCCGAAACGCAAATGGAAAAGGCATTTGATTATCTCGCGCGGATTGGCGAAGCCGCGCTGTCGGCGCCCGAGCCTCCGTCCCACTACGTCATGTCTCACAAGCGCGAAAATTACAAACTCTTTCCAATCCTGTATCCGTTGGAAAGATTCATTGTTCTCTTCGGCGAATTAGCCGCCTATCGCGATGATATGTATGTTGCAACGTGGGGAGCGCATGGAGTCGCAGGTCACGCGTGGGAGATACTCGACTTTCTCTCGAACAGTGATGCAATAACGTTTGAAGACCTGCACAAAAAACTTAGCCGCCGCGGCGTGACGGAGGAAGTCCATGCGGGGGACGTGAGGGAACTCATCGAGCGCGGGTGGGCAGAGGAAAACTCAGGCGTGGTCAAAGCCACCGAGGCGGGCAAGCAGGTTCGGGCGGAGGTCGAAGCGGAGACGGAACGTCTCTTCTTCGCGCCGTGGTCGAGTCTGAATGAATCAGAACTGGAAGAGTTATCAAATCTCGCAAATCAATTGCGGGACAAATTAAAAGGAGTATAACCATGCAAAATTCACAATGGTCAGACACCCTCGTTCAACTTCTCTCCCTCGCCCTGCGGCTGGAGAGCGAGGGGCAATACGACATCGCCAAGCTCGCCCGCGCCCAGGCGGACGCAATCTCCCGCCGCGCCGCGTGGGAATTGAACCTGCCCAACGATAAGGAGACTCTTGCCAGCGACATCGAACGCATCGCCGCTGCGTTGGATGACGCCGACTTGCAGTCCGCCTTCCGCGCAGGCGCCTCCGCCCTGACCTCGGGGCGGGTTCCGCTCATCGAGCAGACTCCACACCCCTACGTCTGCCGCACCTGCGGACATCTGGCTCTCACCAATGCTCCCAAAAAATGTCCAACCTGCGGCGCGTGGGGCGAGACCTTCCAATGGTTCCCGCCCGTCTACTGGCTCGAAGCGCTCGACCCCGCCGAAGCGTTGGAACAACTGCGTAAGACTCCGCTCGAAGTCGCCGCGCTGATCGAAGGTCTGAGCGAAGATGCGATGACGCGTCCCGCCCCAGACGGCGGCTGGGCGATCCGCAACGTCGTCTCGCATTTGCGCGACGCGCAGGGCGTGCTTGATTTTCGCATTGACCTGTTCCTCAAAGAGAAAAATCCCGTGCTGGAGATGAAGCAAGTCTGGACATGGGCAAAGGACGAGAGCGAACGTCCGCCCTCCACGCGCGAGATATTCGAGACGTATCTATCCACGCGTCGCGAGGTGATCGCCAAACTCGAAACCATCCCCCTCGCCGATTGGTGGCGCACGGGACGTCACGAAGAGTTTGGGGTTGTATCCATCAAGCAACAGGCCAGTTATTTCGCGGCTCACGAGTTGACGCATTTGCCGCAGATCGAAAGGCTTATAAACGGATAATCGTTATGGAACATTGGTATTCCAAATCCCTCGGTGATGGGGTGTGGGCGCCGACTGCCCGCGTGGAAATTGAAAACCTCTTTCAGCCGTCCTTCGAGTCGGCGGGCATGCCGAATGACATGGCGGTCTTCATGCGCGAAGAGGAGGGACAATTGCACTGCGAATGGATCGCGTATTTTTCACCCGCGGCGGAGCAGATTGCCAAGGCGGCGGACGCGCGTCCGTGCAATCGTCCCGCGCGATTGGGATTAAGTTTGCTGGCGGGGAATGAAGATTGTTGGTCGGAATTATTTTCAGATGAAGGTGTGTGAAAGACATTCATTCGTAGGTCAGGCTTTTAGCCTGACATTCTCATGACTCGATCAATTTAGCGGGTTGAAAACCCGCCCTACAAACACCCTCACAATGAACTAATTCTTTTCCAAAAAGAGTGATGTAACAATCACTCTTTTTTCATTCCAAAGGCGGGATGGGGGAGGATGGGATTACGGAGCGATTCCAAGTATCCTGCAACTACATCTTGTTTCATTTTTGAATACGTGCATGTCAAAGTCGCGCATCCTATTGATCAGTTCACAGCAACTCTTCGGCGAAAGCATGGAGGTGATTTTACGCGCCGACAGCGACATTGAACTGATTGGTCCATGGAATTTGAACGAAAAGGATATCTGCAATCGTTTGCTTGAAGAACGCCCGACTGTCGTGGTCATTGCCGACGAGAACCTGCAAAGCGAAACGGCGGCAGAGCTGACAAAGTCGATCATTGAAAAATATCCGGAAATATCAGTGATCCGCACCGCATTAAACGACAACACTTTTCGGATCGTTTCCACGCACACCCTGCCTGCCCGTGGCGATCATCTACTTGAAACAATCCATCGTTGTATCGCCCGAACACAGACAGCAGGCAGGTCAGATGATTCAGAAAATAGTCAGGAGTCGGTGAACCTATGAATACTAGAAGTGGTAAGTTTCAGAAGCGAATAGCGCCCTTGCTTATTTCGTTCCTTATGTTTTTACTATTTGGATGCGTCCAAAACTCTCAACACGAGCCTCCTCAACCAGCTTCCGTTCAGGCAATTGCGGAGGGGAATATCGAAAACGGGCGAAAGTTGTTCATGGGTTATAAACATTTCGAAAATGAGGGCCCGCCTTGCATGGGATGTCATAACTTGGGCGAATATGGAATTCTCGGCGGCGGGGCATTGGGACCCGACCTGACAAACGTATCGAGCGAACGGAACGATATTGAGCTTGCCTCGGTACTCTCCAATAACCGATGGACCAAATCGCCCGTGATGGAGCCTATTTACAGTCAACATCCGCTGACGGAAAGCGAACAGGCGGATTTGATCGCTTTCATGAAATCCTCCGCCGGGGAGCCGCAGGCAGACAAAGAGTGGTTGGTGCTGGGCATCAGTATTCTCGCAACCATTGGCGCGGCGATCGTGATCGGATTTGTGTATCGGAATCGTCTGCGAAGAATCCGCGCGACGATGGTTGAGGAAGCGGAAAAGGAGTTGTTATGAACTGGATCAAAGAAATTTCGAACCCGCAAGCGCGGCAGTGGGAGGAGTTTTATCGCAACCGCTGGCAGCATGACCGCGTGGTACGAAGCACGCACGGCGTGAACTGCACAGGCAGTTGCTCGTGGATGATCTATGTGAAGGACGGCATTGTCACCTGGGAGATGCAGGCGTTGGATTATCCCATCTTACAGCCTGGCATCCCGCCGTATGAGCCGCGCGGTTGCCAGCGTGGGATTTCGTTCTCGTGGTATCAGTACAGCCCAATCCGCGTTAAGTATCCGTACATGCGCGGCGTGTTGATGGACCTGTACCAAAAAGCCAAAGAGGAGCACAAAGATCCCGTCGAAGCGTGGGCAGCCGTCGTTGAGAATGAAGCGGGGCGCAAGTCCTTTCATCAGGCGCGCGGCAAAGGCGGATTCCGCCGCGTCAAGTGGGAAGAAGCGTTGGAAGTCATCGCCGCATCCACGATCTACACGATCAAAAAATATGGACCCGACCGCATCATCGGATTCTCGCCGATCCCCGCCATGTCTATGTTGAGTTATGCGGGCGGAAGCCGCTTCCTGCAAATGCTGGGCGGCGTGAGCATGAGTTTTTACGATTGGTACAGCGACCTGCCGCCCGCCAGCCCCGAAGTGTGGGGCGAGCAAACGGATGTGGCGGAGAGCGCGGACTGGTACAACTCGAAGTTCATCGCGTCGGTGGGATCGAACATGAGCATGACGCGCACGCCCGATGTGCATTTCGCGGCGGAAGCGCGGCACAATGGCACGAAGTTGGTTGTGTTCGCGCCAGACTTTAGCCAGGTGGCGAAGTATGCCGATTGGTGGGTGCCGATCAACGCGGGGCAGGACGGCGCGTTTTGGATGGCGGTCAACCACGTCATCATGAACGAGTTCCATTATAAAAATCCGACGCCGTACTTTTTAGAGTACCTGAAAAAATATTCCGACGCGCCGTTCCTCGTTGAACTCAACGAAGTGGACGGGAACTATGTGCCGGGGCGAATGATCCGCGCCGCGCACGTGGAACGCACGCGCAACGTGGAAAACGGCGAATGGAAATTTTTGGTGTGGGATGAGATCAGCGACGCGCCGCGAATGCCGCAGGGCAGTTTGGGTTTCCGCTGGCAACAGCAAAAAGGACAATGGAATCTGGAGCCGAAAGACGGTCTGGATGGAAGCGAGATACGTCCGCAACTTACGTTCTTCAGTGAATCGAGTGAGCAACTTTCTGTTTCATTTGCGGAGTTCGGCGAAGGCAAAACCTTTCAGCGCAATATGCCTGTGCGTTACATCGAAACCAACGAAGGCAAAAAAGCGGTCGTCACAATTTACGATCTGTTGATGGCGCAATACGGCGTGGGTCGCGGACTTGAGGGCGATTACCCCGCCGACTACGACGATGAAAATTTATCATACACGCCTGCCTGGCAGGAACGCTACACAGGCATTGACCGCCAAACCGTAATTCAATTTGCGCGCGAGTGGGCGATCACCGCCGAAAAGACCGAAGGCAAATGCACGGTCATCATCGGCGCGGGCGTCAACCATTGGTATCACAACAATTTAATTTATCGCGCCTGCATCGGCGCGTTGATGCTCACGGGTTGCGTCGGTCGTAACGGCGGCGGATTGAATCATTATGTCGGTCAGGAAAAACTCGCTCCGATGGCGCCGTGGGCTTCGATCGCGTTTGCACTGGATTGGCAAAAGCCGCCGCGCCAAATGAACACGCCTTCGTTCCATTACGTCAACACCGATCAATGGCGATATGAACTCGCTCATACCGACCCTCAGCCTGTTTCTCGACCTGAGGGTGAGCGCCACCGTGAAATGACTCAAGACCACACGCTTGACGCGAACATCCGCGCGGTGCGCATGGGATGGCTTCCGTCGTATCCGCAGTTCAACGTCAGCTCGCTGGAAATCGTCAAGATGGCGGAGCAGGCTGGGGCGAAGTCGGACGCGGAAATTCGTCAGTGGGTGGTGGATCAATTGAAGTCGGGCAAACTTAAGTTTGCCGTACAAGACCCAGACGCTCCCGAAAATTGGCCCCGCTTATGGTTCATCTGGCGCGGCAATGCGTTGAACGCCAGCGCGAAGGGACAGGAGTATTTCTTCAAACATTATCTCGGCACGCACCATCAACTCATTTCGGAGGAAGTGGATAAGAGCAATTTCAAAGAAGTGACGTATCGCGACGAAGCACCCGAAGGAAAATTGGACCTGGTGGTGGACATCAACTTCCGCATGGATACTTCGGCGTTGTATTCGGATATTGTTCTGCCGACCGCGAGTTGGTATGAAAAGGATGATTTGAACACAACCGACATGCACTCGTTCATTCATCCGTTGTCTGCCGCTGTGCCGCCCTCATGGGAATCGAAAACCGATTGGGATATTTTCAAAATTCTGGCGGGCAAGATCAGCGAACTGGCAGAGACTCATTTACCTGAACCCGTGCGCGATCTGGTTGCGATGCCGCTTCAACATGATACGCCCGCTGAGATGGCGCAACCGCACATCCGCGATTGGGGCAAGGGCGAATGTGAACCCATCCCTGGCGTGACCATGCCAAACTTCGTGTTGACCGAACGCGATTACGTCAACTTGGGCAAACGATTTATTTCGCTTGGACCAAAGGTGCAAAAGGAAGGTCTCGCCATTCACGGCATCCATTGGAATGCGGATGACCTGTATCAAGAATTGTTGGATAGCAAGCCGACGACTTCATGGAACGGTCAGACCTATCCTTCGCTTGCCGTTGCGCGCGATACGGCGAATGTTATTTTACATCTCGCGCCCGAAACAAACGGCGAAGTGGCATACCGCGCCTTCCAAGCCGAAGAAGAACGCATGGGACTCAAACTCACCGACCTCGCCGAACCGACGCGCGCCTCGCGTGTGTCGTTCAACGACTTGACTCAACAGCCGCGCCGCTTGCTCAACAGTCCCATTTGGTCGGGCATTATGACCGATGGAAGACCGTACTCCGCTTACACCCTCAACGTGGATCGACTCGTCCCGTGGCGCACATTGACAGGACGCCAGCATTTTTATTTGGATCACGAAGGCTATCTGGCGCATGGCGAACATTTGCCAACGTACAAGCCGCGACCCGATCATATCGCTTTCGACGATTTGGATAAGAGTCACAGCGAAGGCAAGACCGTGAAATTAAATTACCTCACGCCTCACGCCAAGTGGCACATCCACTCGAACTATTTCGATAACGACCGCATGTTGACTCTCTCACGCGGACTCGAACCGCTCTGGATCAGCGAGCAGGATGCGAAAACCATCGGCATCGTGGATAACGATTGGGTGGAGGCGTACAACGATCACGGCACGACCGTCACACGCGCCATCGTCAGCGCGCGCATCCCTTCGGGAATCTGCTTCATCTATCACGCGCCCGAGCGAACCGTGAGCGTGCCAAAGTCTCCGATGCGCGGCAACAAACGCGCGGGCGGACACAACAGCCCCACGCGCATCCGCCTCAAATCCATGTTGATGGTCGGCGGCTACGGTCAATTCACCTACGGCTTCAATTATTGGGGTCCGACGGGAGTGAACCGCGACACGTTTATTTTGGTGCGCAAGTTGCCTGGCGAGCCAGAGTTTTAGATAAACGCAAGACCTAACAGGTTTTTAAAACCTGTTAGGTCTCACAGAAAAGGATGTGAAATTATGAAAGTACGCTCGCAAGTTTCAATGGTCTTTCATCTCGATAAATGCATCGGCTGTCACACATGCAGTATCGCCTGCAAAAATATTTGGACCGACCGCCCAGGCGCGGAGTACATGTGGTGGAACAACGTCGAAACAAAACCTGGCGTTGGCTTCCCCACGCAATGGGAAGATCAGGAAAAATATCACGGCGGCTGGGAACTGGAAGACAAGCCGAAGAATCCTGAACTGAAATTAAAACTCCAGAACCGCTTGCAGACTTTTGCCAACCTGTTCTCCAACCCCGCCATGCCCACCATGGACGATTACTACGAACCGTGGACATATAACTACGGCGACTTATTCAACTCGCCGCTTGGTCCCGACCAGCCGACCGCGCGTCCCATCTCGCGCATTGACGGCAAGCCGATTGACATTAAAGCGGGACCCAACTGGGACGACGACCTCGGCGGCTCGAACATCTACGCGGTGAAAGATCCGTTGTTGGCAGATATGAATCCCGAAGACAGACAGCGTCTCTTTTCCATCGAGCAACTTTTTTACTTTTACATGCCGCGCATCTGCAACCATTGTTTGAATGCGGCGTGTGTGGGCGCGTGTCCATCGGGCGCAATTTATAAACGCGCCGAAGACGGCGTGGTGTTGATCAATCAGGATAAATGCCGCGGCTGGCGCATGTGCGTCTCAGCCTGCCCGTACAAGAAAACGTATTACAACTGGTCAACGGGCAAATCTGAAAAATGTATTTTGTGTTACCCGCGCCTCGAAACGGGACAAGCCCCCGCCTGCTTCCATTCCTGCGTCGGACGCATCCGCTATTTGGGGGTTCTGCTGTACGATGCGGATCAAATTCCAGACGCGCTCAAAGTTCCAGATGAACAACTCGTTCAACGCCAGCGGGAGATGATCCTCGATCCGTTCGACCCGAAAGTTGTCGCGGCGGCGAAAGAAAGCGGCGTCCCCGACGGCGTGATTACGGCGGCGCAAAATTCCCCTGTGTACAAATACGTCAAAGAATGGGAGCTGGCTCTGCCGCTTCATCCAGAATATCGCACACTGCCGATGTTGTTCTACGTCCCGCCGCTTCTGCCCGTCCTCAATGCGACTCAGGAAAACGGCACACAGCGCGTCGAAACGGACTTGTTCACTTCACTGGAAAAAGCCCGCGTGCCAGTCCGTTATATGTCGCGCACGCTTTCGGCTGGCAACGACGAACTCGTTATCAAAGCCTATCGCAAGATGATCGCTGTCCGCATTTACAAACGACATGAAACCGTCGGCGATGTGACCGAAGAGGAAGCGAATGCCGCGCTGGAAAAAGCAGGCATGGGCGCGGAAGAAGCGGAGGCGATCTATCGCCTCACGTCCCTGCCCACCTATCAAGAACGATTCGTCATCCCGCCCTACAGCCGCGAAGGCGATATCGAAGAGACCTACGATCCGCAACAACGCAAAGCAGAGACTGGCTTCGGCAGGCGGCAGGCTCCGCAGAGAGGGTTGTGATTCATGTTCAAAGATTCAACCGCCTCGTTATTCGACTCATTTGCCGCCCTGTTGGAATATCCCTCATCGGATTTCAGCGAACATGCCCAGGAATGTTTGGAGTTGATGAGGTCTCTCCATCCCGAAGCCGCAGATATGGTCGAGAAGTTTGCCAACGCTGTTGAAAAAAATTCCCTGCAACGAATGCAGGAGTTGTTCACAACAACGTTTGATATGCAGCCTGTTTGTTATCCGTATGTTGGTTTTCATTTGTACGGCGAGAGTTATAAACGTGGCGCGTTCATGGCGCAATTGAACGAGGGCTATCACGGCATCGGCTATTCGGCGGGGCAGGAATTGCCCGACAATCTTTCAGTAATTCTGCGCTTCATCGGATTTGATTCAGAAAACCGCTACAGCGAATTCTCGCAGGCATTGCTCAGCGACGGCGTACTGCCCTCGTTGGAAAAAATGCTCAAGGTCTTCAGCGAGGGATCGGAGAATCCATATTTTGCGATTCTCTCCGCGCTTCAATTATTTGTCCTCACCACGCTTGAAAAGGAATTGACCCATGACTGACATCCTGCTCTTTGTCGTCTTCCCCTACGTGGCGCTTGCCATCGGAATCGTCGGGACGATCTATCGTTACCTGACGAATCAATATTCATTCACGAGTCTATCGTCGCAGTTTCTCGAAAACGATTTGCAGTTTTGGGGGTCCACGCTCTGGCATTACGGAATCCTGCCGACCACGATCATTCACATCGCGGGGTTCGCCATCCCCAAAGTCATGGCGGCGGCGCATGGCACGCCTGAATTGCTGTATGTCTCTGAACTGGCTGGCAAAATTCTGGGCATCATGGCTTTAGTTGGCGCGGGTATCCTGCTCTATCGGAGACTTACGTCCTCTAAAATTCGCGCCATCACCACGCCCGTGGATTGGGTTATATTGAGTCTATTATTTGCGCAGGTCTTCTTTGGGCTGATTCTTGCCTTTGTCTATCGCTGGGGCGCGGCGTGGTTTATTTACACCGCCACCCCCTGGATGGACTCGCTGGCTTTGTTCCAGCCTGCGCCGCAATTTGTCACCGCCCTGCCTTTGGCGCACAAAGTTCACTTCCTCACTGGCTTTCTGTTGTTCGCGCTCATGCCGTTCAGTAGACTGGTGCATATCGTAACTGTTCCAGTCTCCTATTTATGGCGCAACTTCCAACTCGTCATTTGGACGCGACGAAGAGTAATGTAGGTAACTCGGATGTGGAATAAAACAACCCGCATGATTCAGAACGAAGTGCGCGATCTCTTCCCCGCCTATTTTGCCCTCGTCATGGCGACGGGCATCGTGTCTATCGCCGCCAAACTAGAGAACATGCCGCAGATTGCATAGTCGCTTTTCATCGTCAATATTATTTCCTATATTGTTTTATGGACGCTTACGCTGGTTCGCATTTTTAGCAATTTTCCCGGAGTCATTGCCGATCTCGCCAGCCACGAGCGCGGCCACGGATTCTTTACCGCGGAAGCAGCGTAGAACTAATTATCCGAAAAGAGGTTGATAAATTATCAAATCATCCTTTTTTCATTCTTCATGAAGTAGAAAGAGGGATTTGAATATTTCGTCTTTTCAAGTATTTTCAAGTAACTTTCATGCGATTGGTTTGATTACCTTACGCTTTCAAAGTTGAGATGCCAACCGCGAAGCGCGCTGAACGCGCAGTTTTTTCTTTTTGTTTGAGCACCCGAGAAGTCTTGGGTAAAGCGGTTGCGCCATTCACTATGAGATATAGATCATGCCCAGCCATCGCGTCATGTTGGTATGCTCCCGCCACCTCTTTGGCGAAAGCATCGAGAACCTCTTGCGCGGCGCCGACGAGGTGGAATTAATCGGGCCATGGGACTTGAACGAGGACGTCTGCGCGCGAATCGGGGAATTTCGACCGAATGTAATTGTAATTGCCGATAAAGATACTCGAGGCGAGGAAAGCGCCCGCCTCATAACCGCGATTGTTGAGCAATATCCCGAATTACCCGTGATTCGCGCGAATCTGGACGAAAATGTTGTCCGCGTATTTTCAACGCGCCTATTGCCGGCGCGAGGCGCCGACCTGCTGGAAACCATCCGCAACCTGCCCGCTGTGCCTGCGGGTAAATTATCCGCAACGAGAGGAGCGAACAATGAGGAGTGATAGTGGAAAGCCTTCCTCCATCCCGATAAAAATCGCGCTTGCGCTATTGCAGGCGATGACGCTTATATTCGTCATTACCAGCGTCGTGTTTGCCGTGCCTCCGGCGCAAGCGCCCGATGGAGAGGCGTTATTTACGTCGAAAGGTTGCATTGCCTGCCACACCATCGGCGGCGGCGACCTGGTAGGTCCCGACCTTTCGGGCGTAACCAAGGTCCGCACGGAAGAGTGGCTTACAAAATGGCTGACGGCGCCAGACCAGATGTTGACGAGCGACCCGGACGCCCAGGCGTTATTGGCGCAATATAACAATGTTCCCATGCCGAATTTGGGATTGAAGCCCGACGAGGTGGCGGCGTTGATCGTCTATTTGGGCGGCGGCGCGACGACAGGTAATACAGCGATTGGACTCGCCGCAGGCGACGCGACGAGCGGCAAAGCATATTTCGTCGGCGATGAGCGTTTCGAGAATGGCGGACCTCATTGTATCTCCTGCCATAGCGTGGCGGGGATCGGCGCGCTGGGCGGTGGAAACCTAGGTCCCGACTTGACAACGAGCGGCTTTGTCAAATCGGATGCCGCGTTTGCCACATTTATGGGCGCGCCGTCCACGCTAACGATGGGCGCGATCTGGAAGAACACGCCATTGACGGCGCAAGAGCAAGCGGATCTGTACGCGTTCCTGAGCAAGGCAACAGTCACCCAGCGCGAGCCAAGCGCCTTATTGCAGATCGCATTGCTGAGCGTCGCTGGCGCGGCGGCGCTGATCGTTCTGGCGCAAGTCTATTGGGGCAAACGATTACGAGGCGTGCGCAAACCGATGATCGAACGGACGCTGGCGGCGAAGAAATAAGAACAAGACCCTAAAGGTCTCTAAGACCTTGAGGGTCTGGCTACCTACGGAGGCATCGAACATGAGTTGGATTCAAGATTTGGTCAACCCGCAAGCCCGCCAGTGGGAGGAGTTTTATCGCAACCGCTGGCAGCACGATAACATCGTCCGCAGCACGCATGGCGTGAACTGCACGGGCGGATGTTCGTGGCAGGTCTACGTGAAGGACGGCATTATCACCTGGGAAATGCAGCAGGTGGATTATCCGCTGTTGCAGGATGGACTGCCGCCCTATGAGCCGCGCGGCTGTCAACGCGGTATTTCCGCCTCGTGGTATGTCTACAGCCCGATCCGCGTGAAATATCCATATGCGCGCGGCGCGCTGCTGGATTATTGGCGTGAGGCGAGGTTCAAACTCGGACCCGTCGAGGCGTACGCCTCCATCATGGAGGATGAAGCGAAGCGCGAGCGCATCCAAAAAGCGCGCGGCAAAGGCGGATTCCGCCGCGCGAACTGGGACGAAGTGTTGGAGATCATCGCCGCTTCGATGCTCTACACCGCGAGGAAGTACGGTCCCGACCGCGTGTTCGGCTTCTCGCCGATTCCAGCCATGTCGTATCTTTCCTATGGCGGAGGTTCGCGCTTCCTGCAATTGTTCGGCGGCGTGAACATGAGTTTCTACGACTGGTACGCCGACCTGCCGAACGCCTTCCCCGAAATCTGGGGCGACCAGACCGACGTATGCGAAAGCGCCGACTGGTACAACAGCAAATATATCGTCTCGATGGGTTCAAACTTGAACATGACGCGCACGCCCGATGTGCATTTCATCTCCGAGGCGCGGCACGAAGGCGCGAAGTTCGTCGTCTTTGCGCCGGACTTTTCGCAAGTGGCGAAATACTCCGATTGGTGGATCCCCGTCAAAGCCGGGCAAGATACGGCGATCTGGATGGCGGTCAACCACGTCATCTTGAAGGAATATTATGTGGATCGCCAGGTCCCGTATTTCGTCAACTACTTGAAAGAAAACACGGACATGCCGTTCCTGATCGAGTTGGAGAAGGACGGCGACGGCTATAAGGCGGGGCGTTACATCCGCGCCAACACCGTGAAACGCTACAAAGACGTGGAGAACGGCGAATGGAAATTCCTTGTCCACGACGCGAAGGTGAACGCGCCGCGAATGCCGAAGGGCGCGGTAGGCGACCGCTGGAGCAAGGAAAAGGGCAAGTGGAATATCAAGATGGAAGACGGGTTGGACAATGCCCCCATCGAGCCGACGCTTTCATTTATGGATTCGCAGGATGAAACGGCGAGCGTCGCGTTCTATGAGTTCGCCGAACAAAAGACCGCCATGCGCGGCGTCCCCGCGAAGTGGATCGAAACCGAAGACGGCAAGAAACTCGTCACCACCGTGTTCGATCTGGTCATCGCGCAGTTCGGCGTGGGTCGCGGACTGCCGGGCGATTATCCGCAGAGTTACGACGAAGTCGGCGCGTACACGCCCGCGTGGCAGGAATCGTACACGAACATCGGACGCGATACGGTGATCCGCCTGGCGCGCGAGTTCGCCTCCAACGCCGAAGCGACCAACGGCAAGTCCATGATCATCGTCGGCGCGAGCATCAATCACTGGTACAACAACAACCTCGCCTATCGCGCTCCGATCTACGCGCTGATTTTGTGCGGGTGCTGCGGAGTCAACGGCGGAGGGATGAACCACTACGTCGGTCAGGAAAAACTGACTCTGGTCGCGCCGTGGACGAGTCTCGCGTTCGCCCTCGACTGGCAGAAGCCGCCGCGTCAGCAGCAATCCCCAATTTGGCATTATACGAACAGCGATCAATGGCGCTACGAAGGCGACTTCACCGAGTACGCGCACATCCCGCCCAAGACGAAATGGGCGAAAGGCCACGCGATGGATTTGGCGGCGGCGGCGGTGCGCATGGGCTGGATGCCGTACTTCCCGCAGTTCAAGATCAATTCTCTCGAAGCGGCAAATCAAGCCGAAGCCGCGGGCGCGAAATCTCCCGAAGACGTGGCGAAGTGGGCGGCGAAGCAACTCAAAGACGGCAAACTCGAATTTTCGGTGGACGATCCCGACGCGCAAGAGAACTGGCCCCGCGTCTGGATCATCTGGCGCGGCAACGCCATTCAATCCAGCGCGAAGGGACACGAATTCTTCCTGCGCCACTACCTCGGCACGCACGATAACATCATCGCGGAGGAACACGCGAGAGACAAGGTCAAGACCGTCAAGTTTAGCGAGCCGGCGCCGCGCGGCAAAATGGACCTGGTGGTGGACCTCAACTTCCGCATGGACTCGTCCGCGCTGTATTCGGACATCGTCCTGCCCGCCGCGTTTTGGTACGAGAAGAACGACCTGAACTCTACCGACCTGCATTCCTTCGTCCACCCGCTTGGGCAGGCTGTGCCGCCCGTATGGGAATCGAAGACCGATTGGGAAATTTTCAAAGCGTTTGCGAAAAAGGTCAGCGAACTTTCAGCGGATGTTTTCCCCGAGCCTGTTAAAGACCTGGTGATGACTCCGTTGATGCACGATACGCCCGACGAACTCTCGCAGCCCGACGTAAAAGATTGGCGCGCGGGCGAATGCGATCCTATTCCCGGCAAGACCATGCCGCGCTTCCGCATGGTGGAGCGCGATTACGCCAATATTTACAACAAGTTTATCTCGTTGGGGCCCAACATCCGCGCGGACGGCGTCAGCGGCAACGGCGTACATGTTCCGGTTGCGGAATTCTACGATGAACTGCTGAAAAATCCCGTCGGCGGCTCGCCCGACCCGCGTCACATGCGCTGCGTGGAATGGGGCGGCAACAAATATCCGTCGGTGGAAGACGCGCTCGACGCGGCAAACGTCCTGCTCTTCCTTGCGCCCGAAACGAACGGCGCGGTCTCCTACGCGGCGTTCAAGCATGAGGAGGAAAGAGTCGGAATGCCGCTGGCGGATTTGGCTGAAGATGTGCGCGGCGTCCGCATGACCTTCTTCGATTTGACTCGCCAGGTGCGGCGGACGCTCATCAGCCCGTGCTGGAGCGGCATCGTCAACGATGGACGCGCCTACTCTGCCTGGTGCATGAGCGTGGAGCGCCGCGTCCCCTGGCGCACGCTGACGGGACGCCAGCACTTCTACATTGACCATCCCTACTACATGGACTTCGGCGAAAACCTGCCGACGTTCAAGCCGAAACTTGTGGCGAAGCCCGGCGACTGGAAGAAGATCGGCGACATCGTGAACAGTCCGCTGGACGATAAGAGCCTGATCCTCAACTACATTACGCCGCACGGCAAGTGGAACATCCACTCGACGTACAAGGACAACCACCGCATGTTGACTCTCTCGCGCGGCATGGATCCTGTCTGGCTGAACGACAAGGAAGCCGAAAGCGTCGGCATTGTGGACAACGACTGGGTCGAAGTCCACAACGACAACGGCGTGGTCGTGACGCGCGCGGCAGTCAGCGCCCGCGTCCAGCCTGGCACGTGTTTGTACTATCACGCGGTCGAGCGCACGATCTTCATCCCCAAATCGCAAATTCGCGGCGGAAAACGCGCGGGCGGTCACAACAGCCTGACGCGCACGCGCATCAATCCCGTTGAACTCGCGGGCGGTTACGCCCAGTTCACGTACGGCTTCAATTATTGGGGACCCATCGGCGTCTTCACCCGCGATACATACTGTGTGGTGCGGAAGATGGAAAAATTGGAATGGTAAATTGATTTCCCTCATCCCCAGCCCTTCCCCTGCAGGGGGAAGGGAGTTCCTTCTCCCTTCGGGAGAGGGTTAGGGTGAGGGAACACAAAGGAGTCAATCATGGATATTCGCGCGCACGTTTCAATGGTCTTCCATCTCGACAAGTGCATTGGCTGTCACACGTGCAGTATCGCCTGCAAGAACATCTGGACCGATCGCAAAGGCACCGAGTACATGTGGTGGAACAACGTGGAAACCAAGCCCGGCACCGGCTACCCCACGCAGTGGGAAGACCAGGAAAAATACAAAGGCGGCTGGCAAAGAGACGAGAACGGAAAGATCCATCTCCGCCTCCACAACCGCGCGGGCGGGCTGACCAACATTTTCTATAACCCCGCCCTCCCGACCATGGACGATTACTACGAACCCTGGACGTACGACTACGAGAATCTCTTCAACGCGCCCGAAGGCGACGATCAGCCCACCGCCCGCGCCGTCTCGATGATCACGGGCAAGCCGATGGACAGCATCGAAGCGGGTCCAAATTGGGACGACGATCTGGGCGGCTCGCCCGTCTACGCCAGCAACGACGTTAATCTCGATAAACTCACCGAGGAAGAACGCGAGCAACTTAACGAGATCGAGCGCGTCGTTTTCTTCTACCTGCCGCGCATTTGCAATCACTGTCTCAACCCCGGCTGTGTCGCGGCGTGTCCCGCGGGCGCGATCTACAAACGCGGCGAAGACGGAATCGTTTTGCTCTCGCAGGAAAAATGCCGCGCCTGGCGCATGTGCATTTCGGGCTGCCCCTACAAGAAGACCTACTTCAACTGGGCGTCGGGCAAATCTGAAAAATGTATTTTGTGCTACCCGCGCCTCGAATCGGGACAACCCCCCGCCTGCTTCCACTCCTGCGTGGGACGGATTCGCTATTTGGGAGTCCTGCTCTACGACGCGGATCAAATCGAAAAGCGCGCCTCCGCGCCCGACCATGAACTGGTCGCCGCGCAACGAGACATGATCATGGACCCGTTCGACCCTGCCGTCATCGCCGCCGCGAAAAAAAACAAGATATCGGACGCGATGATCGCCTCTGCGCAGAATTCGCCCGTCTACAAGTTCGTCAAGAAGTGGCAGATCGCGCTTCCGCTTCATCCCGACTTCCGCACCCTGCCCATGCTTTACTACGTCCCGCCCATGCTGCCCGTCCTTGCCAAGACCAAAGACGGCAACTACGACGTGGACGGCTTGGAAAAGGAAGGCTTGCCCGCCATGCTCAGTTCGCTGGAGAAGGCGCGCATGCCCATCAAATACATGGCAAGCCTGTTCTCGGCGGGCAACGTTCCGGTTGTGGAAGAGGTCTATCGCAAGTTGATCGCCGTGCGTATTTTCAAACGCGCGCAAAAGGTCAAGGATTACCAGCAAGCCGAAGTGGACGCGGCTCTCGCGCAGGGTAAGACCAACGCCGAAGAAGTCGAAGCCATCTTCCGCCTCACGTCGCTCCCAACCTACGAGGAGCGCTTCGTCATCCCGCCGCTTGGGCGTGAAGTCGCCGTCGAAGCGTGGGAATCCCCGCTCGACCGCAAGCGCGAAGCGGGTTTCGGCGTCCGCAATAAGATTGCGAAGCGGAAATTTTAAAGTGATTAAACACAAAGGACACGAAGCCTGTCCTGAGCAAAGTCGAAGGGTACGCAAAGGTTTTAAAGATTTTCCTGCGCGTCCCTTTGTGACCTTCGTGTTTAAAAAGAATTTCGCGGAGAACCCCTAATGTACACCGAAACCGAAATGCGAAGCCTCTACCAATGCTTTGCCCACATGTTGGAATACCCCGCGGGCGGCGCGCTCCAAGCCGCGCTCAAAGCGCGGGGACTCTTGCTGGATAAAGACCCCGCCTCCGCCGCGCAGTTGAAGGAGTTTTATGACTACGCCGCCACGCTTTCGCCGGGCCGTTTGGAAGAAGTTTACACAGGCACGTTCGATTTGGACGCGGCTTGCCATCCCTACGTCGGCTATCACCTCTTCGGCGAGACGTACAAACGGAGCATCTTTCTCGTCGAGTTGAAGCAGCGCTATGCCGCCGAAGGCTTCGTCTTCCCCGATAACGAACTGCCCGACCATCTCGCCGTCATCCTGCGCTTCCTTTCCGTCGCGCGCGACGAAACGCAGGCGCAGGAAATCGCCCGCGACGCGCTTCTGCCAGTGTTGGATCGCATGACGGGACGCGCCAAGTCCGCAGGTTTCGACGAGGACGAGAATCCCGACGCGCCCAAAGAAGAGTCCAAAAAGCGCACCCAGTTCCACGGCGTGTTGGAGGCGCTGCGCTCCATCCTGCAAATTCAATTTCAAGTTCTGAACGTTTTGGAAACAACCGCGTGAGAGAGGTTAACCGCGAAGCACGCGAAGATCGCGAAGAAAACCTTTAAATCTTTGCGTGCTTGGCGGTCTTCGCGGTTCAAAGAATTCCACAAGGAGCAACTTATGTTCGATAACGCCCTATTCATCGGCTTCCCGTATGCGACGGTCGCCATCGCGATCGCCGTCACCGCCTACCGTTTCTTCTTCGACCCGTATTCGGTCTCCAGCCAGTCGTCGCAGTTTCTCGAGAACCGCAAATTGTTTTTCGGCTCGGTGCCGTGGCACTACGGCGTGATTACCGTTTTGCTGGCGCACATCACGGCGTTTCTCTTCCCCGGGTTATGGGGACTCTTCACCGCCAACCAGACGCGCCTCTATATCCTGGAAATTATCGGGCTTGCGTTCGCGCTCATGGCGACGGTCGGGCTGATCGTCCTCTTCTACCGCCGCCTGACCGACGCCCGCGCCAACGCGGTTACCTCCGAACTCGACTGGATCCTATTGTTCTTCCTCCTGCTTCAGGTCGCGCTTGGTTTTTGGGTCGCTTATTATTACCGCTGGGGTTCCGATTGGTTCCTGCACACCGCCGCCCCCTGGCTCCTATCGCTACTCAAATTCCAACCCGATATATCGTCGGTCGCGGCGCTTCCGTTCTGGGTTAAGTTCCACTTCCTCAACGGCTTTGTGATCGTCCTGCTCCTGCCCTTCACGCGCCTTGTGCATTTGCTGGTATTCCCGCTCTCGTATTTGTGGCGCGAACATCAAGTCGTCATCTGGAATAAAGCGCGGCATTGACGACCTTGCATTTTCAGAATCGGGACGCTGATTCACGCAGAAAACGCAGATTTTCTCTCTTTAGATCAGCGTGAGTCAGCGTTTTTCTGCGCCCCAATTTTATTTCCGATAAAGTCTACCCTCTCGTTGATTCAAGAGAAAGTCCCGTCTTTCAAAAATCGCTCGAAACCTTTCTTCGTTAGCGCGGCAAGTTCTTTGAATAATTCAGGCTCAACCTGTTTGAAGTTGAAGCAGGATTTCCCTTGCATGTGTTTTTTCAATGCGGGGCTGATATCTTTAAGTAAATCAGGGTACATGTAGACGGGCATGAGATAGAAGGAAACGTAATTCTTCTTCACTTGCGCCGAACCGAAGAATAGATTTTTCTTCCATTGTTCGCTGTACGAACCGTCGAGATAGAACACGTTTTGATTATCCATTTTGACGGTGAGTTTAGGCGCGTAGGGCTTGAGTATCTTTTTTAGGTGTTCGAAGACAGAGGGGAAGTCGGTTCGCGCGGGCATTGGCGCTCCTTCTTCCAGCAGTTGAACAGCTGGAAGAACAAAGTAGGTTTTTATTTTGATGCGCCAGCAGTTGAACTGCTGGCGCATCACTTGTTCTCACGGTGAAACAGCATTCACACGGATATAGAGCGGGTCGCCAAAGGCGAAACCATCGGGAGCGAAAGCCTGCCAGGCGGATTCATATTCGCCGTCGGTAAATGGCGCGGTGAAATCGATTTGGATAACGGCTTGCGCGCCTGCGCGGGATGGGAAGAGCGAAATTTCCCCGGGCGCGCCCAAGTCTGCGCCGCCGATGTGGATGAAGCGATAGCCCGCGTTCCAGTCGCAGGTGCCGCTGTTTTGCACAAGCCATTGCTTGTCGATGGTTGCGCCGTAGGTGACGAAGGAGTTGTCGGGTATGGTCAAGTCTTCGATAAAGTTGAGATCATTGACGCAGGTTTTTGCATCCAAAGTCGGCGCGATGGTTGGCAAGGGCGTGGATTGGATCGTTACCACGTTTTGTGTGGGGTTGATAATGAATGTGGGTTCGATGAACAGGGATTGGGAGGTTGGCGGAACAAACGGGGTGGGCGTATCCGCAGACGAGCAGGCTGAGGCGAGGAAAATGACGGGGAGGAGAATCAGGCTGAGAACGCGAAAGAGGCGAGAGGATTTCATAAATCAAAAAGGGCGGACGCATACGTCCGCCCTTACGAGTCGAGTCTTATTCTTCGTCTGAGCTGCCGCCGCCGTCGTCGCCTCCGCCGATTTCGATGGGCATGGCGATTTCGCCGCTCATCGCTTTCTGGCGGACAACGCCGTCAATCTCAGCCATGAGCGCGGGATTGGAGCGGAGGAAATCCTTCGCGTTTTCGCGTCCCTGACCGAGGCGTTGGTCGCCATAGGAGAAGAACGCGCCGCGCTTCTGGACGATCTCGAACTTGGTCGCCAGGTCGAGGATGTCGCCGGAGCGTGAGATGCCTTCGTTGAACATGATGTCGAATTCGGCGGTGCGGAACGGGGGCGCGACCTTGTTCTTGACGACTTTGACGCGCGTGCGGTTGCCGATGACTTCGTCGCCGACTTTGATGGCTTGGATGCGGCGCACGTCGAGGCGCACGGAGGCGTAAAACTTGAGGGCGTTGCCGCCTGTGGTGGTTTCGGGGTTGCCGAACATCACGCCGATCTTCGAGCGGAGTTGGTTGGTGAAAACGACGGCGGTTTTGGTCTGGTTGATGGCGCCGGAGAGTTTGCGGAGCGCCTGCGACATGAGCCTTGCTTGCACGCCCATGGTGGCGTCGCCCATGTCGCCTTCGATTTCGGAGCGTGGCACGAGCGCGGCGACCGAATCCACGACAACGATGTCCACGCCGCCGGAGCGGACGAGGGTTTCGGTGATCTCGAGGGCTTGTTCGCCGGTATCGGGTTGTGAAACGAGCAGGTTATCAATATCCACACCCACGCGCGCGGCGTAGACCGGGTCGAGGGCGTGTTCCATGTCTATGAAGGCGGCGGTGCCGCCCAGTTTTTGCACTTCGGCGATGATGTGCTGGCAGATAGTGGTCTTGCCGGAGGATTCGGGCCCGTAGATTTCAATCACGCGTCCGCGCGGGATGCCGCCCACGCCGAGGGCAATATCAAGCGAGAGCGAGCCGGTGGGGAAGGTCTCGGTCTGCATGTGTTGCGCTTCGCCGAGGCGGATGATGGAACCGTCGCCGTAGCGTTTGAGGATGTCTCCGAGCGCTTTGTCTAGCACGGCGCGCTTGGCGCCATCCACGTTGCGGGAGGGTTGTTCTTGTACTTCGGCGGCGGATGCTTTTGATTTTCGAGGGGACATGTTCATTTCTCCAATACATTGTAAGGGTCTAAAATGTGTGTAGCCGAGAGTATAGCACAGATGTTCTGACCGTCAAGGGTCATTGCAAGTGGCTCTCTGGGAATTGCCATGATTGTTACGCCAGCAGTTGCACTGCTGGCGGGCGGTTCATCACGGCAACTCGTAAAGACCCTTGCAAGTTTCAGGTTACGGCACAGGTGTCGCCGTTGTTGGAAGAAAATTCAACGTCGGCACAGGCGGCGGGGTCAGTTGGAAACCATCTTTATCTGTAAACGTGAAGTACGTCACCTGTCCCGGGAAGATCTCCACAAAGAACTGCATATCCTTGTCCTTGTATTCCATCAGGATTTTATAGATCCCCGCCGGCAGGTCGCTCAACACCAAATTTTCCTGATAATACGGGTCGGCATTGACCGACCCTTCCGCGTACGTTAATACCTTTCTCAACGGCACTTCGGAGGGCAATGGGCGCGCCTCGACAGAGTATTGATTCAACAACTTGCCTTTTTCATCGGTGACGCGCCCCACCAACACGCCCCAACCCTGGGGCGGCGCCATCCACAACTCCGGGTTGAACGTATTGTAGAACGAGTTTTTCCCCAAGCGGATCTCAAAATGCAAATGGGGACCCGTCGTCGCGCCGGTGTCGCCCACCAAGCCGATCACGTCACCGGTGTCCACTTGTTGACCCTCCACAGCGGTAATCGCGCTCATGTGCGCGTAAATCGTAAACAGGGATTGCCCCTTGTAACCAAAATCGTGACGGATCACCACTGCCAGCCCATACGGGTCCGATTCATTGCCGGGCACTTCGGTATACAAGCCCCAACCCGCAGAGACAACCGTGCCGGCTCCCGCCGCCAGGATGGGCGCGCCCTCCGCCGCGTCGATATCCACACCGGTGTGCACGATGTTCGGCGCGAAGAACACGCCTCCGTAGCGATATTCTGCCAGTGGCCAGTTGACATTATCCGCCGCGATGGGGCGGGCGAAGTAAAAATGATCATACGATGAAACAGCCCAGGGGATCGGGTACAGAGGCGGACGCCAGCCTGAGACCGGTTCCGCGCCGGGCGTCGGCAGAATGAATCGAAACGGCTCAATGGTCGGACGCGGCGTCGCTTCGAACTCAATTGGCAGTTGATCCGCCTCCCCGGCGATCACCGCCGTTGGAGTTGGGCTCGCGCTGCCTGACAATGCGGGAGCGCAAGAGGCGAGCAAACTGAGAATCACCCAGCCAAAAATAAAATGCAATCTCTTGCTCTTCCAGCGCGTGGAGCGAAACAGGAGCCGCCTCACGAACCCTACATTCAAAATCTTCTTCATGGAATGATCGTCGGCGGCGTGACCGTTGGAATCGTGGTATTCGTTGGGATTGGCGTAGCCGTTGGCGCAATCGTTCGGGTGATCGTCGGCGTTAACGATGCCGTCAACGTGATGCGCGGCGTGCGGGTCAGCGTGATGGTCGGCGTGTGCGTGGAAGTGACGGTCGGCGTAAACGTGGGCGGGAGCAGGCGCGTTGGCGTGAGCAACACATCCGGCGGATAGAGTTGTAAAAGCGCCGAATAAAAATCAAGCCCATCGGTCAGCGCGAATTCGGTGAAGCGCGCCCCGCGATAAAACGTCCGCCAGTTGGGGAGCGCCGGGACGCGCTCCCAGCCGTATTGGCGAGCGAGCGAGGTCACATCCACCCAATACCCCGCAGGCACGGCGCTGTATTTTCCGCCTTGTTCGTATACTTTCGGGTCGAGGTTATAACGCGCTGAGAGGTCCCACGGGTTCGAATGAAGCGGCTCGCCGAGCGAACCATCCTGCGCCTGCGCGCGGATGTACAACCGCCAATACGTTTGCGCTCCGAAATCTTCGCGCACGGCAACCATCCAGCCGGCGTTGGTCATCAACGAATTGATCGCGAACGCCCGCCCGGTATAGAGCCACGATTCTTCAAAACCTGGGTCAAGCGACGTGGTGATCGGAACGTACGCATTTTCGAGGCTGGCGAGCGCGTCCCAACCCGATTCAAGAATGACGCGGTCGCGCAAGCCATTGAACGCCTCGTCCACCCGGTCGCTCAGTTGCGGATACGGCGCCTGCGCGTTGTCCAAACTCACGAGCGAATCGCGCCCCGCGCCCTCGGAGGACGAGGCAATGTTCGACACCCACAGCGGGGATGGGGTAATTTGCGCGTTTTGTTGAACGATCGCCGGCAACGGCTCTGGCAGGATCAGGTTTGCCCAGTTGAAGCCTCGCAGTGAGCTGGGAAATTCTGTCAGAGGTTCCAGCAGGTTTCCATCCAATGAATAATTCGCCAGATAGGTTTCGTTCGGCGTGTTGAACGTGGTGATGAAATCATCCCCAGACGGATTCCATGCGGGATAATCTCCATCCGCAACCCAAACGGCGGGCGCGTTGCGCGTTGAATCCCAGATGTAAATTCCGCTTCGCCCCACATTCTGGCTGGATGCCGCCCACATCAGCCGCGTCCCATCCTGCGACCAAAGCGGATGCGATTCTGCCGCGTCTGCGGTGTTGCTCAGGTTGGCGTAGCGCGTATCGTCCGTTTTATCCAGGTCGGCGAGGATGATCTCGCCATCCGACACAAAAACGATCTGACGCCCGCCCGGCGACCATGCCGGCGAATGGTCTGCGGTTGCCGAGGAGGTTAATAAAATCGCGCCCTCCCTCGGGTTCTCAGCCGGACCAATGACAACCTCAAGGCTGTCCTCGAGGTATGCCTCGAAAGCGAGAAATGAACCGTCTGGCGACCAGGTCGGCGCGCCTTCATATTCGGGGGTGTTGGTGAGGCGGGTCACCTCCCCGCTGGAGGCGTCGAAGAGGTAGAGGTCCCAGTTTCCACTGCGGTTGGAAGCGAATGCGATCCGCTTTCCATCCGGGCTGATGGCGGGGGTGATATCGTCCCACTTGTCGCCGGTCAAACGCGTGAGCGGCATCTGGTTCGGGATGTAAGCGAAGAGATGGGCATAGCCGTTCTCCTCGATCGAAAAGACGATCACCTCCCGCGCCCCGGCGGGAACTGCCGGCGCAGAATCTGCCGTGGAGGCGAGTTGCGGTATCACCTGTGGAGTGGATGTATCCTCGATGGGTTGCAGGCACGACGAGAGAAACAGGAGAAGGGAAAAAAAGAAAATTAATCTGGCAGAATATTTGCGCATTGAAAATTTCGATTAACCAGGATCAGGCTGGGGCGGTTTCACATCGAAGGAAAATGTTACCGGTTCCTGCGCAGGCCCGTCGGGATAATACAATTTCGCCTCCAGCGTGTACGGATTCTTCAACTCCTCATCGCGGATGTGCATGGTGAATTCGAGTTTCCACCCCATCGGCTCGACGATGCTTGTGGAGGCGACTTCTGCGTCATCCGCATCTTTCAGCGCCACTTCGATGTGCGGGCGTTTTTGAAACGGCGTAACTTCGATGTTGACTCGCAAGCGATACCCATCCGGGTAGGGTTCCGCCGCGAGCGCTGTGATCCGCGTCTCCACCGGCGTCATGCGTTTTAAATTATCTTCAGGGAAAAAGAAATCCATAGTAGTTTGGTAGTTTGGCAGTTTGGTAGTTTGGTAGTTTGGTAGTTTGGTAGTCGGATGGTCAGGGAGAGTCGTCAAAGATTATCAAGGGCAAAAACTCAAAGATCTCTGCGTTCTCCCTCCGTAGCGCCGAATCTTCTACTCTCTACTCTCTACTCTCTACTCGCCTTCTTTTCACTCATCAAACAAAAACGTCGCCTCCGCATACAGGCGCACGCCCTTCTTCATCACGCGCTCGTCCACCCACTTCTTGAGATATTCTCTTTTGTATTCAATCGGCTTGCCGCTCGACAACTCGTGCAATGGATAATTCAAATGCAACGTGCGCGGCGAAACGGTGAAACGCGTGATGCCGGTGGGCAGGACGATTTTTCGACCCGCAAGTTTAAGCAGGGTGCGAATCTTGAACCGCGGAAAGATGATCAGCGCGGTCAGGTCCTTGTGAACTTCGCGGAACGGTTCAATGAACGTCTGGCTGGTGCGGTCGAGCGACGCGGAGGTCTTGTAGGCGTTCACAATCGCATGAAGGGTGGCGATATGATTCGCAAGGTCTGTGGGTTCTTCCAGGAGTAAGTACAACTTCCCATCAGGCAAGCGCGCGTTGACAGGCGCGTACTTCGGCGCGTCCACCGATTTGTGCGTGTCGACTTTTACAACATCCACGCCTTTCAACTTGCGAAGTTCGCTCATCAACGACTTCGGGCTCATTCCCCAGACAACGTGGTTCCACGTTTGTAAATTTACATTTTGATCATCCGCTTCCACCAGCTGCGCCACGAGGTGTGGAAATTCCAACTCATGCAACGAAGTGACTCGGTTCGCGCCGTCCAGCACCATGTATCGTTCCGTGCCATCCGTAAGCGGCATCACGATCGGAGGGTTTCGCAAAACGCCGGCGCCACGCAACTTCTCGATCAGCGGCGCGCTTCTCTGCGCGTCGTGGTCTTCATGCAAGATCAAACTTTCGATGGGCAAAATATCGAGGCGGGGCAAGCCTGTCCTGAGCGAAGTCGAAGGGTTTGGAATCATCGGGCGAAGGATACCACAGGAGGCTGAGCGTTTTCAACTTACAAAAGTTTCAACGCGGTGTCAAAATCCTGCGGGTGCTCGGCTTTGAATGTGAGTCTTTCGTGAGAGATCGGATGTGTGAACGTCAACGACCACGCGTGCAACGCGGGGCGCGAAATAATATTCGTTTCCTCGGCCCCATACAGGATGTCTCCCACCAGTGGATTTCCCAACGCATACGCATGGACTCGTATCTGATGCGTTCTGCCCGTCAACGGTTTCGCTTCGATCAAAGCCGCGCTTCGACTCCA
>CASGHD010000042.1 GCA_949319575.1 uncultured Anaerolineales bacterium
AAGCGCAACGAGGACCCTCGCCTCCTCACGGGGCAGGGACTGTATGTGGACGATGTGGATTTGCCAAACATGCTGCACGTTGCTTTCGTGCGGAGTCCGTATGCACACGCGCGGATAAATAGCATTGATGTTTCGCAAGCCTTACAACGTGAAGGTGTCGTTGCTGTTTACACAGCAAATGATTTAGGTGATTATTGGAAGCCTGGTCCGTTGTTGGTTTCGCCGCCGCCTGTAGATGGGATTGTGTTCAATGAGAAGACACAAGTGCCTTTAGCAAAGGACAAAGTCAAGTTTGCGGGGGAGCCGATTGTGATGGTGCTGGCGGAGAGTCGCTACATTGCCGAAGATGCGCTGGCGGATATTCAAATTGACTATGAGCCGCTCGAAGCGGTCGTTGATCTTGAGAAAGGTCTGCAAGCCGAAAGCCCTGTCATTCACGAAGAGATCGGATCAAATATTTCCGCGCATGTGGTGCAGACGAAGGGCGATTATGAATCGGTGAAGAAAGACGCGGCGTTGGTCGTCAAACGGCGATTCAGTTATGAGCACGGATGCGCCGCCGCCATCGAGAATCGTGGCATCGTGGCACAGTGGGATAAACGCGCGGGGCGGCTGACGGTTTGGGACACGACTCAGGCTCCCGTCGTGATTCGAAACGGGCTGGCAGGGATGCTTGGGCTGTCGGAGCGGCAAGTGCGAGTCATCGCGCCGTTCATCGGTGGCGGATTCGGTCCGAAGATCATGATGTTTTATCAAGAGGAAGTGTTAGTTCCATGGGCGGCGATGAAGTTGAATCGCCCTGTCAAATGGATCGAAGACCGCGCCGAAAATTTTGTCGCCACCACGCACGAGCGCGGACAAATTCACGATGCGGAAATCGCGTTCGACAAGGACGGTCACATTCTCGGCGTGCATGATATTTTCTTGCACGACACAGGCGCGTATGCTCCATACGGATTGACCGTGCCGCTCAACTCGCAAGCCAACGTGCTTGGGCTGTACGACATCAAAAATTATTACAGCGAATTTACGGCGGTGTTCACTAACAAGACCATCGTCACGCCGTATCGCGGCGCGGGGAGACAGCATGGCGTGTTCGTCATCGAACGTCTGCTGGACATTGCCGCGAAAAAATTGAAGATTGACCGCGCCGAAATCCGACGGCGCAATTTTATCCAGCCCACGCAATTCCCGTACAACAACGAGATCATCTATCAGGATTTTGCTCCGATCGTGTACGACAGCGGAAATTATGAACCGTTGTTAGATGATGCGTTAGAAAAAATCGGCTATCACAAGTTCATCAGCGAGACTCAGCCGAAGTTGCGCGCCGAGGGAAAACATGTCGGCATTGGAATCGTCGCGTATGTCGAAGGGACGGGAATCGGTCCCTACGAAGGAGCAAAAGTACAGGTGATGGGAAGCGGGCGCGTGTCGGTTGTCACGGGTGTCGGCACACAGGGACAGGGTCACTTCACGAGTTTCGCGCAGATCGTCGCGGAGCAACTCGGCGTGGACGTGGATCAAATTGATGTCGTCACGGGCGACACGGATCAATTCTATTGGGGCGCGGGAACGTTTGCCAGCCGCGGCGCGGTCGTGGCGGGCAATGCGATCAATGAAGCCGCAAAAGTTGTGCGCAAGAAAATTCTCAAACTCGCCTCCGAACATTTCAACGCGCCCGAAGACGAACTCGAACTCGCCGACGGCATGGTGAAAGTGCAGGACGTTCCGCGCATGACGATCTCATTGGGCGAACTCGCGGGCATGGCGAATCCGACGCGCGGAGCTGTCAAGCCTGGCGCCGAGCCTGGGTTGGAAGCGACCAACTATTTCGGTCCAGAAAGAGGCGCAACCGCCAGCGGCATCCACGCGATGATCGTGGAAGTGAATCCCGACACGATGCAAATCCACATCCAAAAATATCTTGTCGTGCATGATTGCGGGCGCGTCATCAATCCGCTCATTCTCGACGGGCAGATTCATGGCGGCGTGGCGCAGGGCATCGGCAATGCGTTTTACGAGCGGCTCGCCTACGACGAAAACGGGCAACTGCTCAACGGCACGTTCATGGATTATCACCTGCCCACGAGCCTCGAAGTGCCGCGCATCGAAACGGGACATGGCGAAACGCTTTCGCCGCTCAACCCGATGGGCGTGAAGGGCGCGGGCGAAGCAGGCGCGATTCCCGTCGGTCCGCTGTTCGCACAGGCGTTGGAGGATGCATTGTGGGATAGGGAGTTTGAGGTTTTGGAGATTCCTCTCAACTCAAATAGATTATGGGAGATTGTGAATAAGAGAGACTAGACGCTTCGACAAGCTCAGCGCGGCGGATTGGAGACTGGCACGAGGAGAATTGGAGAATTAGGAGAATTGTTGGTGGATGAAGCGCTCCGCTTCTTTCCAAGCCGATAGTTGATTCTGTTTCGAGAGACATTGTCCTACCTATTTGCCCGCGTGGGGATGAAGTCCGCTTCAAGCGACTCTATTTTCTCAAAGCGAATGTATAATACATATGAGTATTGATTTACCTGCTTGCTCCTAGAATTTTTCAATGTGAGGAATAATGAGCAGAAATTTTGATGCACTGATTTATGCTCTTCGCGGTGGAGATCCCGATATGCGCCGTAGCGATGCGGCACGGGCACTAGGGGAATTAGGCGATCCGCGAGCCGTCCAGCCACTGATTACTGCACTGCAACGTGATAAAAATAGCCTTGTACGCGACTGGGCGGCAGAGGCACTTGGCAAGATAGGAGATTGGCGAGCAGTCAAGCCATTAATCACTGCATTGCAAGACGAGAGCTCGAGTGTCCCTATCTTCGCGGCACAGGCACTTGGACGTATAGGTGATGCACAGGCAGTAGAACCACTAATCCCCCTCTTAGATAGCTACTTCATTGATACTCGCTCAACCGTAGCAGAGGCGCTTGGAAAGATTGGTGATGTGCGAGCTGTCGAACCGCTAATTCGCGCCCTGCAAATTAAAGATGGTCAAGAGTCGGAGATAAGATGGAGTGCAACTGCGGCTCTTACAAAAATTGGTCAACCAGCAGTCGAATCGCTTATCAGTGCCCTAAACAATTCTGATGCTAAGATTCGTGCGATCATTGCAAAAATATTGGGAGAGATAGGTGATCAACGGGCGGTTGAACCACTGGTAGCCCGTTTGGAGAACCCAAGTTCTGAAGAACTTGTAGATATCGTGGAGGTATTGAGTAAAATTGGCGACGAACGTGCTCTTGGAGAACTAGAGAGGATGATGCACAAATATAAATCACGATCTGAATATTATTCGGAAAAATGGGCGATAGAGCAGGCAATCAACAAAATTAAGCAACGCGGGCAAGGTTTAGGTTCACCTCCTCCCGATAAGAAGAGAAATATCGATTATCCCTCTTCTTCTCTCTGGGATTTCGTTAAGAGCACTGCTCATACAAATTACCTTGCGACACAGTTAGCCAACGAAATTGATAATTGGCTTGTTGCCGATAATTACCTGCCATCAATAATAGTGGTCGGGGCTTTGGAAACCGAGACTGAGTTAATCATATCTGATGATTTTAAGAATGAGACCAAATGGCATGAAGAAATCATAGTCTGGCCTTTTCGAGAAGCGACCGAACTTAACGAGTTTAAGAACAAACTTAACGAAAAGCTTTATTCTTTTATGAGAACTAAAGAATCAAGATTTTTATCACTTGAATATCTTGCAGGGGATTTGTTCCGACACGAAAAACGAACAGATATTATGATCGGTAGATACCCATGGGATGGGTATGCAATAACTCTACCATTTGGGAAAGTTGGGGAAAAAATATATTGGGCAGAAATTCAAGGCGATCCCTACTTTACCCCCGAAAATGTAATATTGGCGGGTGCTATTGAAAGGATAAGGAAACACTATTTCAAAAACGCGCTTGCTGTTGATCCTGTGGAATCTCCCAATCGACGCCGTCGAGAATTACGTGAAGTAGGGGGTGAATATGTTCGAACAATAGGGCGGATATCATTCATGCGAAAAATTCGTACACTTGGAAATATACTTGATAAACAGCCTATATAGACCTGCTGGTTGATATAAATGATCCAATATTTAGGAAAGTTTCTGGAAATAGCTGGACTGCTTCTTGCAGGTAGCGGCATAATTGGGGATACGCGCTTAAGGGCGATGGAAGTATTCGTTGGAAATCAACTCGAAGATTTCCTGAGCCGTAAAGGTTTCCAAGATTTTCTGCAAACAGGTGGTGTGGCTGCCGAAAATCAAGGCACTTTCTTTGCAAAATTGTTTTCCTTCCTATTATCATTTTTTAGATACCTCTCTGCAATAGCAAGCATTTTGCTTTCCTTCTCAGTGATAGTTTCATTAATCTTTCCAACAATGCGAAAAATCATAGTCGACTTGTTTGTAAACAATAAAGAGTTATTGATTTCTATATTGCGAACTGGAGGATATCTGCTCGGCTTTTGCTTTGTCGGGTTATTTCTTTCTTTGTTTATTACGCCAATACTCACAAAACAACCAATGATAAAGCCTTTGTCTTGGTTTGTTAGGAAGAGTACTTGGTACTCCGACAACTTGAACAGCGCAATGGAATCAGTTAGGGATAAAATCTTTGGCACACTGACTGAAAGAATCGGAAAACCCTTAAATTCACTTCCAAAGCCTGCAAACAAATGGCTTCAACGCCTAATTTATTTACCTTTTACATTATTGCTAAAAATATTAATAGTAATTCTAATTCTCATATTCATTGGTTTTCCATTAATCCTGTGGTGGGGATTTTGGTCTATTCTCAGTAGTATCACTGGATTTTTCGTTATCTCTTTGTTTTTTACTTCCCTCTCAATCTTACAAATCATTGTCTTGGTTCTTTTCGCAATTGCTTATGCAATCGCTCGTGTTTTATTCCTCCCTTATGCAGTGGTGGAGCGTTTGATAAAAAGAACTTATCCAGAACTGGCGCCTGGTTCTACTTTTATAATAACAGGTTATTTATTATCAATCATAGGTATTCTGCTTCAATAAGAATTTTCAAATCAATAAGTGGCAAAAATCCAAACGGATTAGGCTTGTCAAGGCGCTCATTGAGTCATGCCAGCATTTCCCCTTTCCCACGCTTGCAACGTAACAGACCTCACCCTGATCATCTTGAGCAATCGGCGCATCCGTTTGTCCCTCTCCAAATGGAGAGGGCATGGTGACGAATCCTTTTCTGTGTAATGGCGAGGCGGGTTTCCAAGTCAATGGTTGGGTTGATAAGCAAATGGCTTCTCCCTCTTGGGGGAGAGGGGAGAGGGCATGGCGACGAATCCTTTTCTGTGTGATGGGCGGGGCGGGTTTCCAAGTCAATGGTTGGATTGATAAGCAAACGGCTTCTCCCCCTTGGGGGAGACGGGAGAGGGGTTTGCGTCACAACAAAAAATCCGAAGTCAAACGACTTCGGATTTTCAATCATTTATGAAATTGTCTCTACTCGAATTTCCTTCAAGATTGCCGAAACTTCATCTTCCGATCGGATATGCTGTTTAAGAACTTGGGCAGTCTTTTCTAGCACGCGGTCTGCGGAGAGTTTCGCCAAGTCTTGCCGCATAGCCTGCCCGATGTACAACTTGAGCAGGGCTTCGACAGACATATCCCTTCCAGCCGCGATTTTTTCAAGTGAAGTCAATGTATCAGCAGGAATATGAATGATGACAGGCTTGCTGTCTCGTGAGCGAAGTTTCAATTCAAATCCTTCTTCAGTTTTCATGGTTTGGTCAGTTGGCTTCTTCATAAACGATCCTTTCAGCACGGGTAGCGGCACGGGCAGAGATGATTCGGGTTCGGTCGTCGCGTTCCGTAAATACAGCCAGTAAAAGACGCTGGGAGAAAGTATACCCGATAATAAAATCGCGCTCTTCGTTTTCATTCACCGAAGCGTCGCCTGTCTGGTGAAATGGGTCAAAGAATACCTCGGCGGCTTCTTCAAAGGTCACGCCATGCTTTTGGATATTGGTCTGGGCTTTGCCATCGTCCCATTCAAAGAGAACGCCTTGCAATTGATAGGTGACATCCATGCGCTTATTTTACTTCAACCTGCGGCACACCCTATCGGGCAGTCAGCGTGGCGCCCGATTGTGACGAATCCTTTTCTGTGTGATGGACGGGGCGGGTTTCCAAGGGAGAGGGCATGGCGACGAATCCTTTTCTGTGTGTTGGGCGGGGCGGGTTTCCAAGTCAATGGTTGGGTTGATAAGCAAATGACTTCTCCCCTTCGCGAAGCACCCTGTGGGCTCCCAAGGGAGAGGGCATGGTGGCGAATCTTTTTCTGTGTGATGGACGGGGCGGGTTTCCAAGTCAATGTTTGGGTTGAGGATGGTTTTGGCTTTTCCAACAAAAATCCGAAGCCAACGGCTTCGGATTTTCAACCTGTTTTCATGCCGCAACAGGCACAAAAATATTTGGTTTCCATTTTGAAGTCATTTCGTGCGTATTGATGCGCGCAAACACGATTGGCTTGCCTTCGCTTCCATATTTATCCAGCAAGTCAAGATTCAACATGCGGACTTCGGGGTCATCTTCAGGCAAAAGTACCAGTTCAAATTTCTCTGGCAGAACTTCCAGCATTTTCGGGTTATTCAACACGTACTTGATGATCTCGCCTGTCAAGCGCACATTACGTTCGACGACTTCATCGTTTACTTTTGGGTTAGCCATTCTTCATATCTCCTGCGATAATCATATCGCTTTTCTACAACGTCATCCATTGCAATTGTCAGAGCATCGTTGTAATCCTGCACCGACATTTCCGTCTTTTCTTCCTTTTCGGTTGGGTGCATGATGTCGCGGTGGGCATATCCATGAGCGGTATCATACCTGACCACAGGAGTCCACTTTCCATCTTCCACAAACTGACATTCCAATTGCACAACAAACCGAAGGATTTGTCCGCGTTCTGACTCGAACATCACGCGCAGGGCATTGTTGTAGTCCAGTAAGCGGCGGAACTCAACAGTTCGCATGGGATTATTTTACAATAAAAGGAGGTGTTATGAATAAATTAAATCGCCCAGTTCAGGGGGATTCTCACCCTGATTCGCTTGAGTAATCGGCGCATCCGTTTGCCCCTTCGCGAAGCACCCTGTGGGCTCCCAAGGGAGATGGCATGGTGACGAATCCTTTTCTGTGTGATGGACGGGGCGGGTTTCCAAGTCAATGTTTGGGTTGATCAGCAACGGCTTCTCCCCCTCGCGAAGCACCCTGTAAGGGTTGGGGGAGACGGGAGAGGGGTTTGGTAGTCATGTTGCGTTCGGGGGAGGGTTACGTTTGCTGTAATACTTTTACTTCGCGATCAATCTGCTTGCTCAATTGCTTTTCTGCCACTTCCAAGTCGTAGCGAACTTGTAAGCGAAGCCACACTGCCGCGCTTGTGCCGAAATAACGGGCAAGCCGCATGGCAGTGTCCACCGTGATGGCGCGTTGTCCGTGAACGATCTGGCTGATGCGAATTGGAGTCACGCCGATATCATGCGCCAACCGATACTGAGTCAAGCCGAGCGGAGTCATGAAATCTTCGAGCAAGACTTCACCAGGGTGAATGGGGGATAAGGTATCGTCCATTTTCTATAGTCTCATTTCTATCCGTGGTAATCCACGATCTCAACATTCTTCGCTTTGTTATCCGACCACGTGAAGCAGATTCTCCACTGGTCGTTGATGCGAATGCTATACTGCCCAGTCCTGCCACCTTTGAGTTTTTCAAGTCTGTTACCTGGCGGGGCGAGTAAATCCTGTAAATCTTCCGCATCGTCCAGATAAATCAACTTTCGGCGGGCGGTGCGTTGAATGTCTTTTGGCAACTTTCTTGAAATTTCACCGAGAAAGATTTTCTGCGTTTCGGCAGATGCAAAAGACTCGATCATGGTCAAATAATATCACGGGGCGATAATACTGGCAAGAGGCGTTATGAATAAATCAAAACGCGCAGGAGTCTATCCCCGATTGTGACGATTGATCGGCGTGTGGGGTGACCTATCCCCCCCTTCCCATTTGGGAAGGGGGCTTGTCGGTTGATGATTTTGTTGAGTTTCCAAGTCAATCCTTGTTTCAAGATGTATTGGCTTCTCCCCCTTGGGGAAGACGGGAGAGGGGTTTTGGGACCTCACCCAGATGAACGCGCATGATCGGCGCATCCGTTTGCCCCTTCGCGAAGCACCCTGTGGGCTCCCAAGGGAGAGGGCATGGTGACGAATCCTTTTCTGTGTGATGGACGAGTCGGGTTTCCAAGTCAATGTTTGGATTGAGGAGTCTTAGCTTCTCCCCCTTGGGGGAGACGGGAGAGGGGGTTGGTTTGCGATCTTACAAAAATCCAAAGCTACCCAACTTCGGATTTTAACGTTACGCTTCCACAAACTCTGCAACCGCGATGCTTCGCTTTTTCGCCAGATTTTTTCGATGCGTTTTGATGCGCTCGATCTCGTGCAATGTTTCCGCGGTGAGATAACTCTCTCCGCAATTGGGACAGACCACCACAGGCACATTCTCGATGATCAGCAGGTTCGCGCCTTTGCCGTAACTGCGCGTCACATGGCGGACTTCCGCGCCTTTTTTGCCGCAAATATCACAAATCATAGTTTCTCCTGATCTAATCACGATAGACGGTGATAAAAATCAACTTGTCAGTCGGACCAATCTTGGTTACAGCCACAACACTTTCGCCAGCCAGCGATTCGCCTTTGACAAGATACTTCCATTCGCCTGAACTCTGGTCTTTCTGACGTTCGATAATCTTACCTGACAGAATCGCGCTTTCCACCCCCGCGCGAAGCGGCTTTTTATCCAAAAAGAATTCAGTGTCCAAAACGTATCTTCATCTCTGCCGACCACGGCATGGGGATCGCTGGGCTAACCCACAGGGTGCTTCGCGAAGCCACATGCTCGTGCATGGAAGCCATTTCGACAGGCTCAATGCGACGCCTGCGGGCTGAGGAGCGAGTCGGCTTTTAGCCGACTTCCACGAACTGAGGTGGTTGTCGAGTTTATCGAGACACAGGGATTTATCCCGCCGAATCTCGAAGCGGGTAAAATCCATCGAATATGAAACGAATCTTTATAAGCGCCGACCACGGCATGGCAATCATCTACTTCCTGCAAAGCGATGTCATACCAACGTTGCTCAATGCGGGCATTGAAATCATCCTCCTCACCGATGACGAAATTGTCGCACAGCTCGCCTCACGCTTCACGCAACACGGTCTTACATTTGAAGGCCTCCGCCTCAAACAAGCCTCCCACTACGCCAACACCTTCCAACCCCGCCTCCAATGGCTCCTCGCCTACCTGCGCCGCGTCGGCGGCTCGCGCCGCATCAACACCGAAGCCATGGACAGCCACATCTGGGAAGTCTGGGCGGAGAATTCGTGGAAATTCCGTTTGGGCATTTGGATTCCCTCCGCGCTGATGATTCTCCTCCTGCGGAATTTTTCGTGGGCGCGCAAACTTCTCGTGCGGATTCAAAACCGCTTCATCCCGGACCCCGGCCTGTATGCCGACCTCTTCGACAAATACCAGCCTGACATGGTCATCGCTTCGACCCCGGGCTGGAGGCTGGATCGTTATCTCCTGCGCGAATCCGCCAAGCGCGGCATCCCAAACATGACCGTCATCGTCGGCTGGGACAATTCATCGTCATACAATATCTCTGGCGCAGACGTGCAATATGCAACCTGTTGGTCTCAACTTCAAAAAGATGAACTGGTCTACGGCTCAGACTGGAATCCTGAAAACGTGAACATTGGTGGCATCCCATCGTACGACGGATATTTCCGCAAGCAATGGCTCATGCCGCGCGACGAGTATTTCAAATTACATAACCTTGACCCAAACCGCAAATTAATTTCTTACGCAAGCAGTTTTGTTCACTTCGCGCCTAACTATCCGAACATTGAAGCGCTGGCGAAATTGGTTTCGTCTGATTCACTGGCAGAACCTTCGCAGTTGTTGATCCGCTTGCATCCAAGTCATTTTCAAGACAAGCCGAAGATTTTCGCCGAAGAACGCGCGCGCGTATTTGACTTGGAGAAGAAATATCCGCACGTGCATGTTGTCCAACCTGTCGCGTTGGGCGGCTCGCTCGGCTACTACGGCGGTGAAGACATGGACGAGAAATCGTCCATGATGGCGTATTCGGATGTGGTCGTGACAGTTTACTCAACCATGTTAGTTGAAACCGCTGTCCATGATACGCCCATGATCGCCGCGACGATTGACACGCCCGGTGGATGGAACAAGCCGAAGAAATTTTCATTATCGCTAAAAGAGATCGGCGACTGGCCCACGCATAAAAGATTCCGCGATGCCAAAGCAGGGCGGGTTGCTGAAAATGAAAACGAACTGCGCGACGCCTTGAATATGTACTTGAAAGACAAAACTGTTGATGCAAAAGAACGCCGCAAGTTTATCGAAAATGAAATTACAGTTACAGACGCAAGTTCTGGCAAGCGCACAGCGGAATATATCCTGAGCGTGCTGAAGAAAGCGAACCGCAAAGACCGCTAAGGTCGCAAAGATTTAAAGGTTTTCTTCGCGTTCTTTGCGCGCTTCGCGGTAAAGAGGTTTGGTACGATATAATCATCTCGGAGGCATTCCCATGACTGAAATCAAACCCCTCAATTGGAAACCCAAACCCGGCGTTGGACTCACCGTCGTGCGCCGCGATGATGGCGGTATGAATCTTGCGTTCACCGATCTATCCGATGCGACGCTCAACGACTGGCGCGAGTTTGCGATGGAACATTTGCTTGGCGCAACGGGACGCACGCGCAATTTATACGACATCCGCGCGGTGAAAGAGATTCCCGAAAAAGCCATCCGCGCGGCGGTGGAGGCGAATAGCGATCCGTCCGCTCGCAACATCCGAGTCGCCGTTGTTGTTGCCGATGAAAAAGTGGCAGACTCGATCCGCGAGGTTGCCGCGCTCGCGTTGGCTGGCACCGCCTCCGCGATGAAAATTTTCGCCGACATCAACGAAGCCGAAGCCTGGCTCGCGCGCCCGTTGGATCAGATACCGTAATGAGTAAACAAGTAGACAAGTAAACACGTAGACAAGTAAACACGTAAACACGCGCAATGAAATCCGACTCCCTGCAAGTTGGAAACTTTACATTCAAGTGGGGAAGCCGCGCGTATATCATGGGCATCCTCAACATTACCCCTGACAGTTTTTCAGGCGATGGGCTAATGTCCCTCTCTCCCAGCGGGAGAGGGGTTAGGCGCCGCACTGAGCCTGTCGAAGTGGGTGAGGGAGAGAGTCATGCCCTCGAACAAGCAAAACAATTTTTGGAAAACGGCGCAGACATCCTCGACATCGGCGGCGAGTCAACTCGCCCCGGTTCACAGCCCGTCACAGCCGATGAAGAACTCGCGCGCGTTGTACCTGTCATTGAAATCATCCATAAAAATTTTCCCGACACGTTAATTTCAATTGACACCTCCAAAGCGGAAGTTGCCGAGGCGGGATTCAAAGCCGGCGCAAGTATTCTCAACGACGTATGGGCGCTTCGTGCCGACCCTCAACTTGCTTCGGTTGCGGCGGTTTTTCGCGTCCCTGTCATCCTCATGCACAATCGTAGCAATCCCGCCAGTGTCGAAGTCCGTGAGCGGCTTGGTAATGCGTACATTGGCTCTGAGTATGAAAACTTGATCGAAGACGTGAAGCGCGAGCTACTCGTCAGCGTGGAGATCGCAAAAAAGGCTGGGGTGGAGGAAAGCCGTCTGATTGTGGACCCAGGCATCGGGTTCGGAAAGAAGCGTGAGCATAATCTGGAGTTGATCAACAGGCTGGATGAAATCCGCGCGTTAGGGTATCCCGTTTTGTTGGGAACATCCAGAAAATCATTTATCGGCTTCACGCTTGATCTTCCAGCGGATCAGCGAGTCGAAGGCACAGCCGCGACTGTCGCGGTTGGAATTACGCGGGGGGCAGACATTATCCGCGCGCATGATGTGAAAGAGATGGCGCGCGTGGCGAAGATGACGGATGCGATTGTGAGAAAAGGATAATTTGGCGTGGTTGAGAGAGAAAATAAATTGATCGGCGCGGCAAACTTTTTTCTGATCGCGGGTCTGCTGATCGGAATTTTTTATTGTGTTACGGTTCCGTACGGCGCGGGCTTCGATGAAGAGCGGCATCTCGTCCGCATTTATTACATGTCGGAGAACGAGTACCTGCCCGTTTTTTCAAACGTGAGTATTCATCAAGAGGTGTTTGAACTTTCGTATCAACGCAGGCTTGCGCAGTCGCCCGCGTTCGATCTGTTCAGCCGCGAAAATTTTTTGCGGAGGTTCGGCGACTCCGATGATCTTCGTTATGGGCAAGGGACGCAGTCCATTTATTCGCCCGTCATTTTTTTGCCGCAGGCATTGCTCGGCAGATACTTATGGTGGAAATTCGACTTCCCGATTCTGCCGACGATCATTCTTCTGCGAATCACTGGTTTGGCGATCTATGTCCTTGCGGGATATTTTGCCATCCGCGCAGTTCCGTTTGGAAAATGGGTGTTTGCTTTGCTTGCCCTTTCACCCAGCGCCATGTTTCAAGCGTCCACGTTGAACGGGGACGGATTCACGAACGGAATCAGTTTTGCCTTCATCGGTTTGAT
>CASGHD010000043.1 GCA_949319575.1 uncultured Anaerolineales bacterium
CGAAGAACCTCAAAGGCGGCATCAACGCCTGGGCAAAGGAAGTGGATGCGAGTTTGCCGGTGTATTAACCGAATGAGACCTCCGAGTTTTTCAAAAACTCGGAGGTCTTTTCTTTCGTGGGGTAAAATACCCCCATCCCAACCAAAGGAGCGAGAATGGCATTACCAGTCTCAACAGAAAAACGTGTCTACGATAACATTTTAGGAGCGATGGGGAACACGCCTCTTGTGCGGCTGGGGAGGATTGCGAAAGATTTACCGGTTCCGTTGTATGCAAAATTAGAGTGGATGAACCCGGGTGGCTCGGTCAAAGATCGGGTAGGCGCATTTATTATCGAACAGGCTGAAAAACGCGGGGAACTCAAACCGGGTGGCACAATCGTTGAAGCGACATCGGGAAACACGGGCGTAGGACTTGCGATCGCGGCGGCGTTGAAGGGTTATAAAACTATCTTCGTCATGCCCGATAAAATGAGCAATGAAAAGATTTTGTTGTTACGCGCGTATGGGGCGAAGGTGGTCATCACGCCGACAGCGGTTGAGCCTGATGATCCACGATCCTATTATCAAGTTGCAAATAAATTCGCGCGCGAAACGCCGAACGCGATCCTTGCGAACCAATATCACAATCCCGACAACCCGAAAACGCACGAGTTGACGACGGGGCCCGAGTTGTGGGATCAGACCGACGGGCGCGTGACCGATGTCATCATCGGCATGGGCACCGGCGGGACGATCACCGGCGTCGGGCGTTATCTGAAGTCGAAGAATCCGAAGATCCAAATTGTAGGCGTGGACATTGAAGGTTCGATACTCACGGAAATTTGGCAGAACAAAGGAACGATTCCCGAAGGCGCGTATCCTAAAACATACAAGGTGGAAGGCATCGGTGAAGATTTCCTGCCAACCGCGCTCGATCTTTCCGTAGTGGATGCGATCGAACGCGCGGGCGACCGCGAGTCCTTTTTGTGGGCGCGTCAACTTGTGCGGCAGGAGGGAATCTTTGCGGGTGGTTCGTCGGGGTCCGCAATGGCGGGCGCTGTCAAGTATTGCCGCAGGTTGAACGGCAACCGACTGCCTGTGGTGCTCCTCCCCGATTCCGGTTCGCGCTACCTTTCAAAATTTTATGATGATAAGTGGATGCGCGAGTCTGGTTTCCTTTCGATGGAGTTCGGCGAAACATCCCTTGGCGATCTGTTGATTGCAAAACAGGATAAGGTTTTGTACACAGCCACGATTGGAGATTCGATTCGCAAAGTGGTTGCCGCGATGCACCAGCACGGGATTTCGCAAATGCCTGTCGTCGGCGCGGATGGCGCGCTCGTCGGCTTGATCGAGGAAGTGGATCTGCTCAATCACATGCTCGATAAACATGAACACACGCAAGATGAAACGATTGATTCGCTTGTGCAAAATGCCGGGGCAGTCTTTCCCTCAGAGACATCGCTCGAAGAGGCGATGCCGTCATTAAAAATTGGGCTTGCGCTCATCGTCATCGATAACAGTCGTCCAGTTGGCATCCTCACCAAGATCGATGTGCTGGATTACGTGGCGGGAAAGATTTAGCCAAGCCTATAGAGCGCTTGCTCCCTGACCCGCGTCAAAAAGCGGACGAGTATCTCGTCCGCTTTTTGATTCAAACTTTAAGACTCAAAACCTTGACGAGAAATTCGCGGCGGTTAAAATAGAACATGCGTTCTAAAGGAGTTGCCATGACTGACCAAACCCATCGTTACGAACAGGCGCTGGACGCGCTGGTGGACCTCAAGGCGGAAGCCAACGCGCCTCATCCCGCGCCTGTGCCTGCCTTGCCCACCTGCGACCAGATCCTCGCCCAAATCGGGCCGTTGCCGCGCGAGGCATTATTCCTCGGCATGGCGTCAGACGGCTTGCCGGTCTTGTTGAACCTGCGCGACCCGGCGGTGGGACCGATCCTCGTCACGGGCGATGCCGGCTCGGGGAAAACCATGTTCTTGAAAAACATCGTGCGCGCGCTTTCGTTGACTCATGAACTATCTGAAGTTCAGTTCGGGGTGATCACGGCGCATATCGACGAATGGGAAAACGAGAAAACCTCGCCGCACCGCGTCGCCATCTTCGCGGCTCACGAAGATGGCGCGACGGAGTTATTGCTTTCGCTTGCCTCGTGGTCGCGCAACAGCCAAAACAATAAACAATCTGTGTTGTTGCTGATCGACAGTCTCGAAGCGGTGGCTGGGTTCGACTTCGACGCCCTGCAAAACCTGCGCTGGCTCCTTGCGCATGGGGCGTCGCGCCGGGTGTGGACTTTCGTCACCATGAATGCGGCGCGCTATGGTACGGTCATTTCATGGATTCCCGCCTTCCGCGCCCGCATTTTTGGGCGCATCAAGGATGCGCAGACTGCGAGCGCGTTAGGCGGGGATGCCGCGTCACAGTTGGAGCGGTTGCAGGCGGAGAGTCAGTTTTCCCTGCGCGAGAACGGGAAGTGGCTCCGATTCTGGTCGCTTAATTCGTAGTCCGCTCAATCCAGAGTGTGCTAAAATTTGGGTGTCGTTGCATGAGAAATGGCGGTCCGACAATCAGAGGGAAACTCGCTTCCTGGCACCTGGGTGTCTGTGATCACTACGTCATGCACTATCGTTCCGTCTTGCTTCGGCGGTCGCTTCACTGTCGAAGCCCACACTCAGGAGAATAGCATGGAAGCAAAATTGTATGTCGGTAACCTGCCGTTCAATACCAGCGATTCAGATTTACAGGATCTGTTCGCCCAAGCAGGCACGGTGAAGTCGGCGCAGGTCATTCGTGATCGCGCCAGTGGACGTTCAAAAGGCTTTGGTTTTGTGGAGATGAATACGGCTGACGAAGCCCAGAGCGCGATCTCCATGTTCCACGGCAAGGATTTTAATGGGCGAGCGATGACCGTGAATGTTGCCCGTCCGCGCGAGGAACGCCCCGGCGGGTTCCGTGGCGGCGATCGCAACCGCGAACGTCGGCGCGACTATTAAGTCACTAGGTTCGTTCTAACGTTGAGCCAAATGGGCGGTGCCAGCCATTTGGCTCAATTCATTTATGCAGGCGAAGGATTAACAGAATGATTGAAGGTTTGACGATCCGCGAATATCTCGACGCTGATTTCGATTCGGTCACGATCTTGTGGCGCGTTGCCCGTGAAAAGTCGTTGCCTGATTTTCAGCGCGAGAAAGGTCATTTCTTTTTCGAGGATCGCGGCTATTTTCAAGATCGAATTCTGAAGGCGAACAAAGTTTGGGTTGCGGCGACGAATAATCGAATTGCGGCGTTTATGGCAATGGAGAATGAGTTCATCGACCAGTTGTACGTTCACCCTGATTGTTGGCGGCAGGGAGTTGGCGAAGCGTTTCTCGCCCATGCGCGAAGGATCTCGCCTTCGCACGTTTGGCTCTACACCTTGCAGATCAATGTGAATGCCCGCGCGTTTTACGAAAAGCACGGGTTTGTCGCCGAGAAGTTTGGAACAAGCCCGCCGCCTGAAAGCGAGCCTGATGTCGAATATCACTGGCGTGATCAGCCAATCGTAACCTGTAACTCGTAACTCGAATCATGCGACCTACATTTCTTGAAGTAAATCTCACCCAACTTGAGAGGAACATCGAAGCCATCCGCGCGCGCGTTGCCCCGGCAAAAGTGATGTCGATGGTGAAAGCCAACGCCTACGGCCATGGCGTGGATGGGGTTGCCCCATTCATCGAACCGTTTGTGGATTATTTCGGGGTCGCGGTCGTGGAAGAGGGAATACATTTACGGGAGTTGGGAATCAAAAAACCGATCCTTGTCGCAGGCGGGACGCTGACAGAACAACTTCCCTTGTTTGCCGAATTCGGCTTGACGCTGACAGGCTCGTCTATTGCGTTACTCTCCGCCGCGGAGGATGTCTCCCGAATTTCTGGCAGGCGGATCAAAACTCATTTGAAATTCGACACCGGCATGGAGCGCATCGGGCTTCACGAATATGAGGCGGAGGAGTTTATCGAATATTCCCTGCGCCTCAAACACATCGACGTGGAAGGGATATACACGCACCTCGCCAACTCCGAACTGGCAGACCGTAGTTATTCCTTGATGCAACTGGAACGGTTTCAAGAAATCCTGCGCGTGTATGAAACTTTGAGCGAACCCCCGCCCGCATTGAAGCACATGAACAATTCAGGCGGAATCTTGAATCTCCCTGAAGCAAATTTCGACATGGCTCGCGCGGGCATTTTGTTTTACGGCGTCTATCCTGGAGATGAATCGCCGCGCGATCTTGAAGTCAAGCCGGCGTTGAAGTGGAAGTCGAAGGTCGCTTACTCGAAGCGGACCCAGCCGGGGAGGTCGGTCAGTTACGGGTCGCTGTGGCAGGCTGAAACAGAGACGCGAATCGTCACCATCCCATGCGGGTATGCCGACGGGTATTTCCGCCGTATGACGAACAAGGCGCAAGTCGTCATCCGCGGGAGGAAATATCCGCAAGTGGGCAGGATCTGCATGGATCAATTTATGGCCAACGTGGGAGACGACGCGATCGAGACAGGCGATGAGGCGCTGTTGATGGGCGATGGGATTTCCACAGCCGACTTTGCCGAATGGATGGGCACCAACGAATACGAAGTGTTGACGAGCATCAGCGCGCGCGTGCCGCGTTTGTTCGTGAACGAGTGATGATAGAATAGCGCAGTTTTGTATTGAGGTGAGTTGTGAAACGATTGTTTGAAAAGTATGGAATGTTATTCTCGGTGGCGGGGCTGATCGTGCTGTTCGACCAGTGGACAAAATCGCTGGTGCGCGCAAACCTCCCGTTGGGCGCAACGTGGCTTCCCGAATCATTGGAATGGCTCAGCCCATACGCGCGTTTTGTGCATTGGCATAACACCGGCGCCGCGTTCGGCATGTTTCAAGGCGGCGCCATGGTGTTCACGGCGCTCGCCTTCGTGGTGGTTGGCGCCATCATTTATTATTTTCCGCAAGTGGAAAAACACGATTGGACGCTGCGGCTCGCGATGTGCATGCAACTGGGCGGCGCGTTCGGCAACCTGCTCGACCGTCTCATGCGCGATGGGCGCGTGACCGACTTTATCTCGGTCGGCTCATTTGCAGTGTTCAACATTGCCGATGCCAGCATCAGCATCGGCACGGCGATCCTGTTACTCGGCGTGTACTTGCAAGAACGCGCCGCGAAGCGATCCGCCGCCATAGAAGCGAGCCAGTGACGTGACCGAGGAACGCATCTTCCGGGTTCAATATGATCGACAAACCGGCGAGCGGCTCGACAAATTTTTAGCGGAAGCCTTGCCGGAGTTTTCACGCTCGCGGATTCAACAACTGATCGCCGGCGGATTCGTGGAAGTGAACGGTTCACCCGCCAGTAAGGCTGGTCAGCCGTTGGGCGCCGGCGCCGCGCTTGTAGTTCGCGTCCCTCCCGCCGCGCCGACCAACCTGGTCGCGGAAGACATTCCCCTTGACATTATTTTTGAAAATGACGACCTGATGGTCGTGAATAAACCGGCGGGCATGGTCGTCCACCCTGCGGCAGGACACTCCTCCGGCACGCTGGTCAACGCCGCGCTGGGGCATGCCCCGGATATCGAAGGCATTGGCGGGGAGGAGCGTCCCGGTGTTGTGCATAGGCTGGACAAGGACACCTCGGGGCTGATCCTTCTTGCCAGGAATGAACGCGCCCATCGTTGGTTACAGAATCAATTTCGCCTGCGAAAAGTGGAAAAAACTTATCTTGCCCTCGTGGATGGGAAACCACCTACTCCCTCGGGGCGCGTGGAAACTTTTATCGGCAGAGACCCAAAAAATCGAAAGCGCATGGCGAATGTTTCAAAGACAAAAGGGCGTGAGGCTGTGTCAGAATACAAAACCATGCAGAGTTTTGAACATCACACCCTGCTGGAATTTTATCCGTTCACTGGACGAACGCATCAGATCCGCTTGCATTGCGCGTTCCTGAAGTGTTCAATTGTCGGCGACCCGATTTACGGCAGAAAGAACCCAACCTTGACGCTGAAACGACATTTCCTCCATGCGTTTCGATTGAAGATCACTTTGCCGAACGAGAATGAATCGCGAGTCTTCGAGGCTTCTTTGCCCGCTGAACTGGAAGATGCGCTGGACCGACTGCGGTAATGAACAGGTTGATTCTTGTAAAACATTCTTCGCCGCAGATCGAGAAAAACAAACCCGCGCGCGAATGGAAATTATCACCTGAAGGCAAAGTTCGCGCGGGGAGGCTGGCTAAAGAGTTGGCGAAATATCACCCCCGGAAGGTCTATTCCAGCGCAGAATTAAAAGCCAGGGAAACTGCGGGCATAATTGCCGACAAACTTGGTTTATCCTATCAAGTTGCCGATAATTTGCAGGAACATGACAGGCGTTTTGCGCCGTATGTATCGGAAGTAGAGTTTCAATCACTTGCGCGGAGACTATTTGAGAATCCCGACCAGCAGGTATTTGGCGAAGAGACGGGGTCGCAGGCGCTTCGCCGCTTTTGCGGCAGTATTGAAAATTTGACCCAACATGAAACGACAGACACTCTCGTCGTTGTTTCGCACGGAACGGTCATTTCACTGTATGCCGAATGGCTGACAGGTTGCGACGGATATACCCTTTGGAAAGAACTCGGCTTGCCATCCTATATCGTGTTCGATCCGCAACGCAAAACAATCGACCATATCGGAAATCTGGAAGAAGGAAAATCATGAGCATCATCGATCTTCGCTCAGATACTGTCACCAAACCGACGCCCGAAATGCGCGAGGCAATGGCGGAAGCCGAAGTGGGCGACGATGTGTACGGCGACGACCCCACCGTCAATCGGCTCGAAGCGCTCGCCGCCGACATGGTTGGCAAAGAGGCGTCTATTTTCGCGCCTTCAGGGACGATGGGAAATCTGCTGGCTTTGCTCATCCATTGCCAGCGCGGAGATGAAGCGATCGTGGGGGAGCGCTCTCACATTTACTTGAACGAGGCGGGTGGAATGTCCGCGCTTGGCGGCATTCATCCACGCCCGCTACAAAATCAAAACGATGGCGCGCTCGCGCTGGAGGAGATACGCAAGGCGATCCGCTCGGAGGACGTGCATCATCCCAGCACGCGGTTGATTTGTATCGAAAATACGCAGAATAATTGCGGCGGGATGGCGTTATCCGTCGACTATACCCGGCAGGTGGGTGAAATCGCCGGAGCCAACAACTTGAAATTTCATATCGACGGCGCGCGGATTTTCAATGCCGCCGCCTTTCTACAAGTTGACGTGAAAGAGCTTGTCGCTCCCGCCGATTCGGTGATGTTTTGTTTGAGCAAAGGTCTGGCTTCGCCGGTCGGTTCGATGTTGGCGGGGACGAAAGCGTTTATCGCCCGCGCCCGTCACCTGCGGAAGATGCTCGGCGGTGGCATGAGGCAAGCCGGCATCCTTGCCGCGGCGGGAATTGTTTCGCTGGAAAAAATGTCGGAGCGGGTGGGGGAGGATCATGCGCGCGCCAAAAAGCTGGCGGATGGCTTGCGGAAGATACCGGGCATCCTGCTCGACGAAGGTACGCCGCATACGAACATGGTTTACTTCAATATCGCCGATACCATTCCGTTCGACGAAAAAGAGCTGTGCGGGAAAATGTCAAGCCAGGGGGTATTGATCGACTGGGCAGGCGCGCGCCGTATCCGTTTGGTGACCCATTACGCAATTGACGATGCGGGGGTTGAGAAAACGATTTGGGCGCTTGCAGAGATGTTCCGCTAACCGATCACGGCCGGGGTATGTTCGCGCTTTCGATAAAGTCATGATGCGAGATGCGACCGAGAGCCTCGATGATTTCAGGATCGAACAAAACGCCCGCGTTCTCTTTCATAAACTGGAGCGCCTCTTCCGGGGTGGACTTTTCGCGATATCTGCGGCGGCTGGTCAGCGCGTCGAAAACATCTGCCACAGCGAAGATGCGCGCTTGCGTGGGGATTTCCCTGGCTTGCAGACCGGCGGGATAGCCGCTCCCGTCCCAGCGTTCGTGGTGATGTCGAATCAAAGGCACGGCATCGTTCAAGAAAGGGATGCCTTCCACAATGCGCGCGCCGATGTCGGGATGCACGCGCATGATCTTCCATTCGTCCTCGGTCAATTTATCCGGCTTGTGCAGGATGGTGTCGCTGATGCCGATTTTTCCAATATCGTGCAACAGGGCGCCGCGCTCAAGCGATTTCAATTGAACTTCGGATAACCCCAACTCCTTTGCCAGCGTGCAGGCGAGACGGCTGACGCGCACGCTGTGACCTTCCGTTTCGCGGTCGCGCGCATCCAACGCGGACATGAGGGATGTCAACGTCCGGTCGTAGGTGGTTTCCAACTCTGCGTATGCCCTCTTGATCTCCTCTGCCTGGCGCTGCGATTCCGCCAGCAGGATGGCGCGCTCAAGCGCAATTGCGGCTTGATTCGCCAGCGTCTGGAGATTCGCAAAGTTCTGCCCGCGACTCTCAGGGATGTTCATCCACAACGCGCCATACGTCCCGCCGACTGTCAATAACGGATAGCAGACGATGGATCCGTTTTCGTTCGAAATGATTATGCTTTGCCCGGTTTCGATTGCCTGGTCGATGCTCGTTTGCGGATGTTCGCGGCGGTTGTGGACCCCGTTGGCGTCGATGCCGACCTCCGCCTCAATGATTCCCGACTTCGACAACAACGTGATGCCTGTTTCGCTTGCGCTCGTAAGTTTGCGCGCCGCTTGGGCGATCAGTTCCGCCGCGTTGCTTAATTCCTCCGCTTGAATGACATCCACGCTGAGTTGATACAACATGGATGTTGTATTCAAGGTGTTGCGCAATTCCTGGTACAGCCATGAACTTTCAATGGATGCCGCCGCTTGGGAAGACATCAAGTCTGCCAGCGATTCGTCGTTCTCTGAAAACGAAACCCCATCCTGTTTGCCGAACGCGATCATGGTGCCGATGCTCAGCCGGTGCAATCGGATGGGGATGGCGAGCGCGCTTCTCAAACCGGTCGTATCCACATCCAATTTTCCCGGCTGAACGTATTTGCGGATATCGCGTATGCGAAACGGACGCGAAGCGTTCAACGCCGCTTGAATGATCGGTTCGTTGGTGGAATTTTGGCTCAACGCGGAAAATAAACGCGGGGCATTGCCTGCCGCCGCAATCCGCGAGAAGTTTCCCTGTTGGTCGAGCAAGGTGACGAATACGAATCGAGCCTCCAGTGTTCTTTGCGCGATCAACGCCACTTCTTGTACCGCGGCTTGCGGGTCGAGCAGGGTGGTGAGCGAAATGCCCGCCTGAATGAGTTCCTTCAGACGCTGGTGATAACTGACTCGTTCCCAAGCCCGCGTTAATTCCAGCGCAACATCTTCGGCAATGCTGACATCGGCGCTGGAAAATGCTGAGACCTGATCCGAACATATCTCAATGACACTGCGGATCTTGCTGTGCTGGAGGATAGGCACGCTGATCATTGAGAGCGCCGGGATCGAGTCGACCGGCAGAAAGTCCGCGTCGGCTCGCGTATCGTTTACGATTTGGGTTTTTTTCAAGCGCGTGGTTCGCCCCAACACGCCCCTGGTTGCATCTTGTTGATACCCTGGCGGAATCGTTCCGATATCCTTGCCTGAAGCGGTGAGCATCACATAGCGTTTGTTTTCAGGCTCGTGCCACAGAAGCGAGGCAAATGAAGCATCGATTGCGTGGGCAAGAGTATTTACGGCAAGTTGCGCGGCAACTTCCAGTTCCAATTCGGCTTCCAACTGTTTGCTGAGTTCATTGAGGAACGTGAGTTGTGTAGTGCGATGTTTTTCATCAGCCAACCGTTGGCTGAGAGACTCAACTTGAGCGCGAAGCATGTTCGCCTCGTCGCTTTCGGTAGCGGGATCGAAACTCCCTTCCCTGCCCGCGACGGTGAAATTTAGATATAGCCCAAGGCTGGTGAGAACGGTGATCGCGCCGCTTAAAATGAACCCCGATTGCCGCGCTTCTACAGGCAGGTCTTTTAGCAGAAGCAAAGTTCCCACCACGGCGATTAGTTGAATGAAGAGCAGGGTCTCGGTTTGACGTTTGACCCGCTCGTGCGAAAGCCGTATCCGTCGCAAGGATTGAATGTATAACAGCCAGGCGAGAATGAGAAAAACGCCCCCGGGGATGATGTTCCCCACAGCGGATAAATACTTCAGGATGAACTCGAACGTATGCGGAGCCAGCCAAAACCCCTGACCGAGAAGCGAAATCATCGTTGCGAGGAGCAACATGAATCGGCTTGCAGGCGGGAGCATATTTTTTTTCATGGCTGAAGTGAAATTTTTCGGTTATTGTACTTCATGACTGCGGCTTATTTGTAACCTTCTACTCGTAACTGCTCAGGCATGTCGTTGCGAGGAGGGCTCTTGCTCGCCTGCCCCGATGTTTTTTTCGGGGTCCCGACGCCTGTCCTGAGCCTGTCGAAGGGAAGCAATCTCCCGGTATGGGGAGACTGCTTCGGCAAAACCAAGAGCGCCTCGCAGCGACATGTTCCGAGGCTGAGCAGTTACTTCTAATCTGTTATAATTTTTTTACCGTGAGATGATCGACGGCAAAATTTCTGAGCGAGAAGATACTTATGAATCAATTCGTTACCCTTGAACAAATCGACCGCGCCGTGGAAGCCGTCCGGGCGCGCGCATCCCGTCGCCCGCGGATCGGGATCGTGCTCGGCTCCGGTCTCAACAGCCTGGCCGATTCGGTCCAACAAGCGGACTTTATCCCATTCGGCGACCTTCCCGATTGGCCCCGCTCCACTGTGCATGGGCACACTGGCAGGCTGGTCATCGGCGAATTAGAAGGGCAGTCTGTGATGGTAATGCAGGGACGGGTTCACTTCTATGAAGGTTACAGTATTTCACAGGTGACTTTGCCGACGCGCGTGATGGCGCGCATGGGACTGGAGATCCTCATCGTTACCAATGCCGCGGGTGGCGTAAACCCGGATTTCGCGCCCGGCGACGTAATGTTGATCACCGATCACTTGAACCTGATGGGCATGACCGGCGCGAACCCTCTCATGGGACCAAACATCGAAGAATTGGGTCCGCGTTTTCCGGATATGAGTCAAGCCTACGATTTGCAATTGATGGCACAAGCCCGTAAAACTGCTTCAGAATCCGGCATCGTGTTGCGCGAAGGCGTGTATTGCGGGCTGAGTGGACCATCCTTCGAGGGACCTGCCGACTTGCGCTTCCTCCGCCTTGCCGGCACCGACGCGGTGGGCATGTCTACCGTGCCGGAGGTGATCGTTGCCCGTCATGGCGGGATGCGCGTCCTGGGTTTTTCGGGCATCAGCAACAAGGCCAATCTGGACGGTTCTACCGTGACCACTCACGAGGAAGTCATCGAAGCCGGCAAGGTGATCACGCCAAAGATCGAAAAGATCGTTCGCGGCGTATTGCGTTCCCTGTAAGTTCGTGGAATGAGTCAGTTTTATCGTTCCCTCGAAACCTATCAACCTCTGATTTATATCGGGTTGATCCTCTGGGGATTATTCATTGCCCGCAACATGGTTCGCTATTGGCTGGAGTGGAGGAATTCGGTGTATGGGCTTGAGCGCGAATTTGCCCTGCGGCGGCTCATACGATCGACGTTGTTTGGGTTTGCCATCCTTGGGTTGATCCTTGCGGAATTCTTTATCACCGCCTTCGTTGTACCCTCGCTTCCCGCCTCAGACGTGATCGCGACCCCCACGCTCGACCTGCTCCTCACCCCGGCGAATACACTCGCGCCAGATGCCGCAACCCAGGCGGCGTCTCTGCCCACCCAGGCGGCTCCCAGCGGCATGAGCGGATGTGTGCCAAACCAGATCATGATCACGTCGCCGGAGCCGGGCGCGGCGGTCAGCGGCAAAATCGAATTGACCGGCACGGCGGATGTCGCAAACCTCGCGTTCTTTAAATATGAGGTCTCGTCGATGGGTTCGAATATTTGGGCGACAATTTCAGCAGGGGATAAGATCGTGAAGGACGACACGCTCGGCGAATGGGACACAGTCACCCTGCCGAATGGCGATTACTTCCTGCAACTCGTGATCATCGATAATGCCGGGCAGACCATCGGTCCTTGTGTGATCGTTGTCCGCGTGGAAAACCAGTAAATTGGAGAACCACCTTGATTGACATTCGACCTGCTGTTGCAACCGACATTCCCCGCTTGATGGCGCTCGACCACAAAAGCCGCAGTGACTACGTCTGGCAATTGGATCTGAAGCGCGAGACCAATCAGGCTGTCGCAAGTTTCCGAGAGGTGCGCCTGCCTCGAACGGTGGATGTGATCTATCCGCGAAATCAATACGCGCTTGCCGATGAATGGACCCGCCGCGACCTGACACTGGTGGCAATCGACAAGGGCGCGATCATTGGCTATCTGTGCGCAAAAGGGGAACATGCCTCCTCGCTCGTTTGGGTGACCGACCTAGTCGTCACGTCGGAGGTGAGGCGCGCGGGCGCGGCATCCGCTCTCCTATTGGCGGCGCAGGCTTGGGCGTCCGAACGAGGCGCGCGCAGGTTGATCCTCGAAATGCAGTCGAAGAACGAAGGCGGCATCCGTTTGGCGCAAAAATTTGGGTATGAGTTCTGCGGGTATAATGACCATTACTACCCCACGCAGGATGTAACTTTATTTTTTGGCAGGACGATCAAGTAATCTATGTTTTTTGGCTGGCTGGCTGGGCTACTTACAGCGCTTCAAACGCTGAACAATATTTTGACGGCAGGGATCGCGATCACAGCCTTCTCGCTGTTGCTGTATGCCTTTTCGTTTAACTTGCGCGACCGTGTGGCGCGGTCTTTTGCGATTATTCTGTTATGCGTGGTGGTGGTCTTTGCCACAGAGGCTCTGCAAAATAAAAGCGTGCCGAATTGGGGAATCGAATATCTCCTTCAATTTCAGTGGATCGGAATCATCTTTCTCCCCCCGGCGTATTTGCATTTCTCCGACGCCCTGCTGGTGACCGCCGGGCGTCCCTCGCGCGGACGACGCAGGCTCGCCGTCCGCCTTGTCTACGCTGTGGCGTTGGGGTTTGTTGCTTTGCTTGTCGCGGGGCTGCTGGTCGGTCCTCTCGTGCCCGAGGGGAAACCCGCGCCTCATCTCCAACATACGCAATGGACGCAACTGTTCACCGGCTTCTATTTGCTGATCATCGCGTTGGCGGGATACAACTTCATCCGCGCCTACTCGCGCATGTTGACGCGTTCCGGCCGGCGGCGCATGATTTACCTGATGGCAGGCGCCACCGCGCCCGCGCTCGGCTCGTACCCGTACTTGTTATTTGGTTCAAGCCTTGCGGCGCAATACCCGCTTTTGTTTTGGAGTATCGCCTTCATCAACAACCTGCTAGTGGCGGTTCTGGTAGTGGTGATGGCGTATGCGGTGGCGTTCTTCGGCGTTTCGTGGCCCGACCGCGTGGTAAAGAGCCGGCTGTTCAAATGGCTCCTGCGCGGACCGGTCACCGCCTCTCTCGCGCTGACCACAATGACCCTCGTCCGGCGAACGGGCGAATTCCTCGGAGGCGAGCCGTATTCAGGGTTTGTGCCGCTTGCGGTGGTTGTCACGGTGCTGTTGTTTGAACATGCGGTGACGCTGTTCTCCCCGCTGTGGGAACGTTTCCTTTTTTATGGGCGCGACCGCGAAGAGTTGCAATTCCTGCAAAACATCGAAGAACGCCTGCTCACTCGCGGCGACTTGCAACAATTCCTCGAAACCGTGCTTGCCGCCGTGCGCGACCATTTGCAATCTCCCTGCGCGTTCGTCGCCGCGTTGGATGGCGATGAATTGAGCTTGAGCGTTGTCGCCGGTAACCGCTCCATGCTTGAAAATGAAAATTTGGAAGAGGCGCTGAACGTTGTTCACTTGAACGGTCAAACTGAACGACACGAATACACCTGGGGGAATTTCTGGATCCTCCCGCTTCACAAGCAAAAAGAAAATGGCGACCGGGATGAAGTCCCGCTATTGTTGGGGTTGCTGGGCATCGCCCGCAAAGCAGACCGACCCATGGACCGGGACCAACGCGACGCGCTCTGGTTGCTCGCCAACCGCGCCGCGCTCGCGCTCGAAGACCGCCTCTTACAACAACGCGTCTTCCACTCGCTGGAAGATTTGCAACCACAGATCGACCTCTTACAACGGATGCGCGCTGCCGGGCGTTACGACTCGAAGGCAACCCTCCTTGCCGAACCCCTGCCAAAAGAATCGGACCTTGCCAATTGGGTGAAAGACGCCCTCGCGCATTATTGGGGCGGACCAAAATTATCGAACAGCCCGCTGATGAGGCTGAGAGTCGTTCAATTGCTGGTGGAAGAACACGATGGCAACGCCGCCAACGCTTTGCGCGCCCTGCTTCGCAGAGCCGTCGACCAGGTCAAACCCGATGGCGACCGCCGCTTCACCAGCGAATGGATCTTGTATAACATTCTCGAAATGAAATTTATCGAAGGCAGGAAAGTGCGCGAGGTGGCTGGCAGGCTTGCCATGTCGGAAGCAGACCTGTACCGCAAACAACGCGTGGCTGTCGAAGCTGTTGCGCGCGCCATCCTCGATATGGAAACAAGCGAAGGGGTGAGTAGCGCCTGACCGTCTCATGCAAAAGCATTCCAACCTGCCTCCCGTCCCTGAGCCGCGCAACGATTGGCTCGCGCAACTTGCGCGGCTCAACGAGCGCTTTGGCCGCTTCGCGCGCGATGCTTTCGGGATCTTCCTCTTCGCCGCGGCGCTCATGACCCTGCTCGCGTTGCGAAACTTCACCGAAGGCGCGGCGCTCACGCCGTGGGTCGAGTTTCTCTCCCTTTGGTTTGGCTGGGGATCGTACCTTGCCGCGCTTGGGCTGGGATATTTCGGATTCCTAGCCGTTCGCCGCAGTGGACCTCCTCTCGGGTGGGGGAGACTGTCCGCGCTGTTACTCGCTTCTCTTCTGACGTTGGGACTGCTTGCCGCCATCGGAGGCGGATCGCTCATCCGCGCGGAGGCTGGCGCAGACGGCGGCAGGATCGGTTGGGGACTCATCACCCTATTCTGGCGCATCGATAAATTATGGGGCATGTTATTGCTGTTGGTTCTTTGGTTTTTCTTCTCGATGACCGGCTTGGGGATATGGGCATTACTCGAAAGATGGCTGTTGAAACTCGCAGGCGAGGCGCCGCCTCCCCAAGTGGCGACCCAACTCGAAATCCCGGTAGAGGCGAAGGTGGAAGAGAAGGCAGAGCATCCGACGCGCAAGAAATCTCCCGCAACAGCGTTGCCTCCAGAATTTAGAAAATCACTGCGCGTTGCCGATCAAAAAGATAAAAAGCCCGCCGCGCCGCGCGACCGCGACGACCGCCTGCCCTCGTTGAACGCGTTGCTCGCCGACCAGAACGCGCGCCCCGACGAACGGACCATCAACCAGACCGCCGGCATGATCGAAAAAACGCTTGCCGAGTTTGGCGTTGCCGCCACAGTAATCGGTTTTCGCGTGGGACCGACCGTAACGCAATTTGCCGTTCAACCCGGCTTCATGAAGAAAGCAGGCGCAACCGAGGAAGACACGCAACAAATGAAAGTGCGCGTGGCGCAGATTGCGTCATTGCAAAAAGATTTAACGCTGGCGCTCTCTGCCGAACGATTGCGCATCGAAGCGCCGGTGCCGGGCAAGCCCTACGTGGGCATCGAGGTGCCGAATTCACATACCTCTGTCGTGCGGATGCGCGCGATCCTGGAGACCGATGCGTTCCACAAGATCGGAACGCCGTTGGCGATGGCGTTGGGGCGCGATGTTTCGGGTCAACCGCTGACGGCAGACCTGGCGCGAATGCCTCACTTGTTGATCGCCGGCGCGACCGGTTCAGGCAAGTCGGTGTGTATCACCGCGCTGGCGGCGTGTTTCGCCATGAACAACCCGCCCGAAGATCTGCGTATGGTGATGATCGATTCGAAAATGGTCGAACTGTTGCGCTTCAATGGCTTGCCGCATTTATATGGGAAGGTCGAAACAAATGTCGAGCGCATTCTCGGCGTGTTGCGTTGGGTGGTGGTGGAAATGGAACATCGCTATCGCCTGCTCGAAGGCGCGCGCGCCCGCGATTTGGAAACCTACAACCGCCGCCTATCGAAAAAGAAGGATGGCGCGCCATTGCCGCGCATCGTCGTTTTGATCGACGAGCTGGCAGACCTGATGATGTCTGCGCCCGACCAGACCGAGCACAATCTTGTCCGCCTGGCGCAGATGGCGCGCGCCACAGGCATTCACCTGATCGTCGCCACGCAACGCCCGTCGACAGATGTGGTAACCGGTCTGATCAAAGCGAACTTCCCGGCGCGTCTTGCGTTTGCCGTAGCGTCTGGCGTGGATAGCCGCGTCATTCTCGATACCACCGGCGCGGAAAACTTGCTGGGTCGCGGCGATATGTTATTTTTGAACCCGGAAAGCGGCTCGCCCATCCGCGCGCAGGGAGTGATGATCACCGATATGGAGATCGAGCGGATCATCGCGCATTGGAAGAAAAATGCCGATGACGCCGACGTTACCTCGCCCTGGGAAAAACTCTTGAGCGAACCGGATGAAAACGAAGACGAAGAGTTGATCGAAAAAGCGGTAACGATTGTCCGCCAGAGTCAGCGCGCTTCGGCGTCGTTATTGCAAAGGCGGTTGCGAATCGGATATCCGCGCGCGGCGCGGTTGCTCGATCAACTGGAGGAGATGGGTGTTGTGGGTCCGTCTCAGGGCGGCGGCAAGGAACGCGACGTTTTAGTGGAACCGTTGGATGAAGAGTTGGGTGATATTGGAAAATAACCCGAGCGCCTTCGAGGGTTCAAACCCTGATATGATTGCCGAACTTACTTAATTATGGCTTACGCGGCTGGCGGGTAGTTGTACTGCCGCCGTCGCAGTGCAACTATGACGAAACAGACTCAACTGTGTAACTCCTCTTAATATGAAAGATCAATCCTCCTCCGCGACAACGCGAAAAACATTTACCGATTATTTGCGCCTGTGGTTCAAGTGGGTGCTCGACCCGCTTGGAAGGTTTTTCAACAGGCTTGGTCTCACGCCGAACATGGTGACCGTCATCGGAATGATTGGCAACTGCGTAGGCGCGTACTTTCTGGCGCGAGGCGATATGTTTACCGGCGGGCTATGGGTGCTGATCATGACTCCCATCGATGCTTTGGACGGGACCATGGCGCGCTTACGCGGCGAGCCAGGTGATTTCGGCGCGTTCGTCGATTCGGTCAGCGACCGATATTCAGAATTGATCATCTATGGCGGCTTGTTGTATTATTATCTGACTGTCGGCGAGCCATTGGGCGGGATGCTTACCTTCGGCGCGGCGGCGGGATCGGTTCTCGTATCGTATGTGAAAGCGCGCGCGGAGGGGTTGGGCTATGGCGCAAAGGTTGGCTTGCTGACGCGCGTGGAAAGGTACCTTGTGCTTGCGCCATCGTTGGTCTTCAACAAACTTTATCTCGGGCTTGCCATCATTGCGATCTTCGCCAATATCACGGCATTGCAGAGAATTTGGCACGTTCGCGCGCAGGCGCATGCGCGCATGCAAACGGCAAAGTCGGAAGGAAAGAAACCATGAGCATTCAATTCGACGGCATCCATTACTTCCTTTTTGGCAAAGACCAGACTCTTCGTTTTTATGGCATCATTTTGATGCTCGGCGCGGTGGCTGGCGCATGGCTTGCCGCAAAAGAAGCGCGGCGGCGCGGGCATGAATCCGATATCGTTTGGGACTTGCTTATCTATTTACTCATCGGCGGGATTATCGGCGCGCGTGTCTGGCACATCCTCACCCCGCCTCCTTCGTCTGGCATAACGGCGGCATGGTATTTGTCTCATCCGCTGGATGCGCTCGCGATATGGAAGGGTGGGTTGGGAATCCCCGGCGCCGTCATCGGCGGCGCAATCGTCTTGTTTTTCTATTCTCGCAAAAACAACTTGAAATTTTCCGAATGGGCAGATATTTCCGCGCCGTGCCTGGCGTTGGGTCAGGCGATCGGTCGTTGGGGAAACTTCTTCAACCAGGAACTCTACGGCGCGCCCACAAACCTGCCGTGGAAGTTGCGCATCGACCCCGAAAAACGCCTTGCGGGATACTTGGATGTCGAATACTATCATCCGCTGTTCTTGTATGAGTCGATCTTGAATTTTGCGAATATGGTATTCCTTTTATGGATTTCCCGCCGCTATGCCCATCGACTCAAGTCGGGCGATATTTTCCTCGCGTATCTGGTCACTTACCCGGTCATCCGCTTCTTCCTCGACTTCTTGCGGCTCGACGCTTCGCTGGTGGCGGGCATCAACATCAACCAGGCATTTATGGCGGTGATCGCTGTGTGCGCCGGCGCGGCTTTGTATTGGCGGCATCGCGGCGATTCGGTTCCACGTTGATTACTTTTCAATTGTGCGGGGGGACTGTTGTCTTATTGACTGTACCATAGGCGCTGGCTATGCTCGCCAACGAAACGACGATCGGAAAATAAAATAGTCTTATGATCGAAACAAATGATTTAAGCAAACAGTTCAATAATAATTTCTGGGCAGTGCAAGGCGTCACGTTGAATGTTCAGCCTGGTCAGATCCTTGCGTTGCTGGGACAGAACGGCGCGGGGAAGACGACCACCGTCCGCATGTTGACCGCGTTGCTCGCGCCGACGCGCGGTTCTGCCCGGGTTGCCGGGTTTGATGTGACGAAGAACCCGAAAGAGATCCGCATGAATGTGGGGGTGCTGACGGAACAACACGGTTTGTATTTGCGCATGAGCGGCGATGAATATCTCGATTATTTTGGAAAAATTTACGGGCTGGATGCTCAGGCGCGGGCTGTGCGTAGTAAATATTTGCTCGATTACTTCGGGCTTGGCGAAGCCGCGCGCCGACGGTCGGGGGAATATTCAAAGGGGATGAAGCAGAAACTGGCGCTTGCCCGTTCGTTGATGCACAACCCATCTGTGTTATTACTGGATGAGCCGACCTCCGCCATGGACCCGGAGTCGTCGCGCTTGGTGCGGGATGAGATCGCCCGTCTGCGTTCCTCCCAGCGGACGATCATTATTTGCACGCATAACCTCGCGGAAGCCGAAGCATTGGCGGACCACATCGCCATTATTTATCGCGGCAAGATACTCTTAAATGGCGCGCTGGACGAATTGAAACAACGCGTGTTGGGACCTGTGGAATACGAAGCAAGATTCGCGGACGCCTTCGACACAAGCGGTTTGAGCCTGCCCGCCGGGGCGGAGGTCGCGTCGAGGAGCGAGACCAGCCTCAAGTTCCGAATTGAGGCGCCGCAGGTTGTGAATCCCGGGCTGGTGCGAGCGCTCGCGTCCATGAATGCGCCGTTGATATCGTTTCATGAAGTTCCGCGAAAGTTGGAGCAGGTATATTTGAAGACCATGGCAGAGGCGCAGGGGTTGGCGTATGCGGCGTAATTGGGATGCCATCTGGATGGTGGCGCGGCGCGAGTTCATCGATCAGTTCCGCGATTGGCGCATCGTAGCGCCGATGGTCTTGTTGATGGCGTTGTTCCCGTTCGTTGCCGATGATACCACGCAGGACTCCATTCAGTTTATGGGTCGTTTCGGCGGTGAGTTGATCCTCGAGCGGCTTGTTCCGTTCGTGATCCTGGTAATCGGGTTCTTCCCGTTGTCGTTTACCCTGGTTGTTGCGCTGGAATCGTTTGTCGGCGAGAAAGAACGTGGCACCATCGAGCCGATTTTGAGTTCGCCGCTCGACGATCATCAGATCTATTTAGGGAAATTATTGGTCGGAATCACGACCCCGCTTGTATTCAGTTTTTTTTCCATTACCATCTATTTGATATTGATCACCCGCCGTGATGTGGCGTTTCCAAGCCCTTACCTGCTTGCGCTGGTTTTGTTGCTTACGTTCGCGCACGCCGTGTTGATGGTGAGTTCGGCGATCGTTATCTCTGTGCAAGCCACAACCGTTCGCGCCGCAAACCTGTTGGCGTCGTTCGTGGTGGTGCCGGTGGCGTTTTTGTTGCAAGGGGAAACAGCGTTGATCTTTTGGGGCAATGAAAGCGTGCTTTGGTACGCGATCGTTGGCGTTACCCTGCTGTCGGCATTAATCGTCCGCCTCGGAGTTTCACATTTTCGGCGGGAATATTTGTTGGGCAGGGAGATCGATACTTTTAACCTCAAGCAAATGGGAAGGGTTTTTATCGGGCGGTTTGTCGGCAACGCCGAATCGATCCGCGATTGGTATGCGTTTGAGTTGCCTGAAACGCTCAAACAGTTGAAGAAGCCCCTGGCGCTTGTGACCTTGCTTGGGGTCGCCGCGATCGTGGCGAGTTATCTGTGGGTAGTTGTCAATGTGCCAGCGTTCCTCGACATCTCACCGGAGATCACGGATCGTATAAAAACATTGGTGAACGAAAACCTGACAGACTTCGAAGACCTGAGTACCCAGATGCCTGTGCCGGTGTTGTTCTATCACAATGCTCGCGCGGTCGTGATCATGTTATTGCTTGGGATCGTATCTTTCGGGACGCTGGGTGTCACCTTGTTCCTTGTGAATATGGGGTTGGTGGGCGGGGTGCTTGGCGGGGCAAGTTTGCTGGGAGTTTCGCCCTGGCTGTTATTTGCCGCGGGGATTCTGCCTCACGGCATCTTCGAGTTGTCCGCGGTTTTCCTCTCGGTCTCCGCCACGCTAAAGGCTGGCGCGTTGCTCGTCACTCCACAGCAAGATAAGAGTCTCGGCGAACTTCTCCTCGTTGCCCTTGCGGATTGGTTCCGAGTTTTCATTGGCGTTGCGTTGCCGCTCCTTGCCGTTGCGGCGGTGGTCGAAGTGTTCGTTACCCCGCAACTCCTAAAAATGGTTGTCCCATACTTTTAACAAGAGGGAATATGCCAAAAGTAATCATCTTGGGTTCGTCCAATGCAGTGCCATCGATCGATCATGAGAATACGCACCTTGTCATCGTGGGGGAGGAGCGGACCATCCTCGTGGATTGTGTCAGCACGCCCGTTGTCCGACTCGAGCAGGCAGGTGTGGATTTTAACTCCCTGACGGATATTGTCATCACGCATTTTCACCCAGACCATGTGGCTGGCGTTCCGCTTCTGCTCATGGACATGTGGCTGATGGGGCGGACGAAGCCGGTCAACATCTACGGCTTGCATTACACCATGGATCGGCTCGAAGACCTGATGGGTTTTTATGGCTGGGAAGAATGGCCCAACTTTTTCCCGGTAGGGTTTTATCGCCTCCCCGAAGCCGAGATGGCGCTGGTGCTGGATAGCAACGAGTTCCGCGTGCGCTCCTCGCCGGTCCACCACATGATTCCAACGATCGGCTTGCGCGTGGAGTGCCTCGCCGGCGGCAAAACGCTGACGTATTCCTGTGATACCGAACCGTGCGAGCAGACGGTCCGCCTCGCCGCGGGGGCCGATGTGCTCATCCATGAAGCCGCTGGCGCAACCTTCGGCCATTCCTCCGCAGAGCAAGCGGGAGAGATTGCCGCCAAAGCCGAAGTGGGGAAGTTGTATCTGATCCATTATCCCACTGGGCGGTTTTCCAGCGGCGATATTGCCGCAGAAGCCCGAAGAACCTATAAAGGCGAAGTGGTTGTAGCGACAGACTTTATGACCATAAACCTGTAAAAAAAGTAACTACTCAGACCTGTCGTTGCGAGGAGGGCTCTTGCTCGCCTGCCCCGATGTTTTTTCGGGGTCCCGACGAAGCAATCTCCCGGCATGGGGAGACTGCTTCGGCAAAACCAAGCGTCTCGACAAGCTCGACAACCAAGCGGCGCCTCGCAGCGACATGTTCCGAGGCTGAGTAGCTACAAAAAAAACCTCTCCAACGGAGAGGTTTTTTTTACCAGCCTGAAATAAACGGCTCCCACTCTTGATACTCATTCAAATGTTTTCCGAAAATATACGCCGCATTGGC
>CASGHD010000044.1 GCA_949319575.1 uncultured Anaerolineales bacterium
AACGCTCCCTCAGGGTGACACGGTTTATTCATGCAAATTATATCACCCGCTCATCGGGTATACTTTCACGAATTGCCAATCTCTATTCTCTAATCCTCTAATTCTCTAATTCTCTGATCCCATGAAACAACTCCTCCAAAACATCAAAACAGGCAAAGCCGCCATCGAAGACGTGCCGATACCGACTCCGCGCGAGGGGCAGGCGCTCGTCAAAGTGTCAGCCAGCCTCGTGTCCGCGGGGACCGAACGCATGGTCGTCGAGTTTGCCGAAAAGAGTCTCATCGGCAAAGCGCGTTCGCGTCCCGATCTCGTCAAACAAGTTTTCGATAAAGCGCGCCGCGAAGGATTTCTCAACACTGCCCAAGCCGCGTTCAATCGTTTAGATCAACCGATGGCGCTCGGATATTCCTCATCAGGCACAATCATCGCGCTTGGAAAAAACATGCAAGGATTCAAGGTGGGTCAGCGCGTGACGTGCGCGGGCGGCGGTTACGCTGTCCATGCTGAGTACAATGTTGTGCCAAAAAAATTGTTGACCCCTCTTGCTAAAAATGTTGATTTTGAATCCGCCGCGTTCACCACCCTCGGCGCGATCGCCCTGCACGGATTTCGTTTGGCGGAACCGCAACTCGGCGAGAATGTCGCGGTGATTGGTTTGGGTTTACTTGGATTATTGACGATTCAAATCGCATCCGCCGCTGGATGCAACGTCTTAGGCATTGACCTCGACCCCAAGCGGATCACCCTCGCTTCTTCCCTCGGACTTCAATCTGTCTCGCGCCAACAAGCGGAATCTACATCCCAGCTTTTTACCGCCAACCGCGGCTTCGACGTTGTCCTCATCTGCGCGGACACATCATCGAATGATCCCGTTGAACTTGCAGGACTCATTGCGCGTGATCGCGCCCGCGTCGTTGCAACGGGCGCGGTGGGGTTAACTCTCCCAAGAAAAATTTATTACGAAAAAGAAATCTCCTTCATCAACTCGCGCTCCTACGGACCTGGTCGTTACGACTCGAATTACGAAGAAAATGGACAGGATTATCCCATCGGCTATGTGAGATGGACAGAGGGGAGGAACTTTCAGGCAGTCGTTGATTTAATGGAAAGTGGAAAGTTGAAAGTGAAACCGCTTGTTTCTCATCGGTTTCCAATTGAAAAGGCAACGCAGGCGTATGAGGTGATTACGGGGAAAAAGAAAGAATCGTTTTTGGGTGTGGTGTTGACGTACCCTGATAGTGAGTGGAAAGTAGAAAGTAGGGCAGTCCACTTTCCACTTTCCAAACATCCGAAAACTGCGACTGTTAAACTCGGCGTCTTAGGCGCTGGTCTCTTCGCCAACTCTGTCCTGCTCCCCGCCATCAAAAAAGTGGACGGCATTCAACTCGTCGGCATCGCCTCTTCGGGCGGACTTCACGCGCAACATGCGGGCAAGAAATTTGGCTTCAAATACGCCACCTCCTCTGATGATGAGATTATCAATGATCCAAACATCAACACAGTTGCCATCCTCACGCGGCACGATTCACATTCTGATTTAGTCGTCAAAGCCCTCAAAGCAGGGAAGCATGTGTTTGTTGAGAAACCGCTGGCGATAAATAGTGAACAGTTATCAGTGATCAGTAAGCAGTTGAAGAAAGCGGATAATGGTTTACTGATGACTGGTTTCAACCGAAGATTTTCTCCTCTCGCAGAAAGTCTCAAGTCTCAAGTCTCCAATCTCAAGTCTCCCCTCCACGTTCACTATCGAATAAACGCGGGTTATCTCCCGCCTGAACACTGGACGCAGGATACAGCAATCGGTGGCGGACGAATCATTGGAGAGGCGTGTCACTTTGTTGACTTCATCACATTCCTTGTTGGCGCGCCTCCCGTTTCTGTCACTGCACACGCGTTACCTGACGGCGGCAAATACAGCGAAGATAACGTCTCGATGACTTTCACGTTCCCCGATGGCTCGATTGGAGTTGTGGATTATCTCGCCAACGGAGATAAATCTTTCCCCAAAGAACGTGTCGAAGTATTTTGTGGGGGGATGATCGCGGTGATGGATGATTTCATTTCTTTGCAGATCACGAAAGATGGAAAGATGAAAGAGGAAAGAGGGGCGCAGGATAAAGGTTGGGTGAACGAGTGGAAGGCGTTTGTCAAATCCATCCGCGAGGGAGGCGAGTCGCCGATTCCGTATAAGCAGTTGATCGGCGTGACCAAGTCCACGTTTGCGGCGGTGGAATCGTTGCGGACGATGCAAAATATCAAGTTTTAAAAGAATCCATTGTTTGTGTAGCGGACGTTCTGTAACGTCCGCTTTTGCGTAATTGAAACGCTCGCTGATAACAAAAAACTGAGGAGAATTCATCCATGACCATCACCCCGTGGAAAGTGTTGGGATCGCGGCACATCCATCCGCGCTTTCGAATTGATGATTGCGAACTCCCCAACGGGAATCATCTTGATACTATTATCTTTGAATTCCGTTCGTGGGGGAATGTTCTGGCGGTTACAAAAGAAAATCAGGCGGTGTTGATTCGGCAGTACCGTCACGGCGTGCAGGAAGTGATGTGGGAAATCCCTGGCGGCGTGGTGGATGATGGCGAAGATCCGATGGAGGGTGTGATGCGGGAATTGCTGGAGGAGACGGGCTACACATCTTCCAATGTCATTCCGCTCGGAAAGTTCCTTCCCAACCCCGCCTTGCAGACCAATTCGATGTTCTGTTACCTTGCTTTGGATGCCGAGAGGGTGGCTGACCAACACCTCGACGGCGCGGAGGAGATCGAAGTCCACCTTGTGCCGCTGGAGGACATCCTCCCGATGATCCAAAACGGACAGATCGTCCACGCGCTGCAGGTCGCCGCGTTGTATCGCGCGTTTGATTATCTCAGGCACAATAAATAATTTAACTTTTGCATGTCATTCTGAGCCGCGCTCTTGTTCTTTGCGGCGAAGAATCTCTGTCACGATGTGAGAGACCCTTCGCTGGCGCTCAGAGTGACATGATTCATAATTTGAGTATTGCAAAATGTGTAAAGTTGGTAAACAACACACGCAGTCTTCAATGAAAATATCAAAACTGTGTTGATCGAAGTCGCCGCAAGAGGATGTAAATCTCGGTGTATAATTTTGGTGCAAACCAATAGTGCAAAGGATTGACACCATGCGAGCCGTAAAAGAACGAATGAATTTGTACATCACCAAATCGCTGATGGATGACTTGCGGAAAGCCGTCCCAGCCCGCGAGCGCACGCGCTTCGTGGAGGATATTTTGTCGCGCGAGTTGCGGCGTCGTAATTTGCTGGATGCAATCGAGAAAGCCTACGGCGCATGGAAAGATGAGGATCATCCTGAGCTTAAGACGGCTGGAGATATTGATAATTGGATTCGTGAAGGTCGCAAGCGCATGGTGCGCGACTTTTCCGCCGAGTGGGGACGCACAACCAAAAAGAAAAAACGATGACCAATTTCCTACTCGACACGAATATCTTGATCCGTTGCCTGCGTAAAACGAAGGGATATAACCACCTGCTTGCAACTCTCGCAGCGAGCGATTGGTTAACCATCTCTGCCATGACACGATTTGAAATAATTCGTGGGATGCGCGACCACGAGCGAGAGACCACGTTCAATCTCCTCAATTCCATGGAGACACTGGTTGTGTCAGCGGATATCGCGGATGCGGCAGGAGAAATGGTGAAAGCAGGTCGAACCAAAGGATTTAGTCATGCGGATGCGGATGCCATCATCGCCGCCACAGCCATGCAACATGGTTTGGCATTGGTAACGACAAATGCAAAACATTTCTCCATGCACAATCTGGTTGTTTATGAGGCGGATCCCATCGGTCAAATCACCCTGAGGGAATAGATAGATTTCATGCGAATACGCGCGGGAGTCGTCCTCATCGAAGATAACAAGGTTGCGCTGATCGAACGTCACCGCGCGGGGTTGGAGTATTTCGTTTTCCCTGGCGGCGGCGTGGACGAGGGCGAGACCGTCGAGCAAGCCGCGGTGCGCGAGGCAAGGGAGGAGTTGGGGGTCGAAGTCGCGGTCAAGCAAAAAGTGGCGGAGATTCATATTGAAACAAGCACACAGATTTATTTTTTAGTGGAGCGCGTCGCTGGTGAGTTTGGGACAGGGACAGGCGAAGAGTTTATTGATTCTGATCCGAGCGATCCATCGGAGGGAATTTATGTTCCGATTTGGATGCCGATTGAGGAATTGTCACAGCGTGGGAATATTTATCCTGCCGAGTTGGTAGAGGTTGTTGTGAGGTCAATGCGTGAAGGATGGGGAGTGTAGGTAGCAAAAATAATTACCGACGATAAACCATAGACCGTGGACGATATGTGATGGCTTCGCCGATTGTCCACGGTCTATGTTTTGTGAACATTGTCTATTGTCCATCGTCTATCGTCCACTGTCAGCGATCAAAGCGGGAACTTTCTTTTCATCCCTTCGTCAACAATTTAACGCCGTAAGAAAAATCTATTCACTTGGAGGAAGAAATGAAATCTCGCTCTGTTCTATTCACGTTGCTTGTTGTTGGATTGATCGTGCTTGCCGCGTGCGCGCCCGCCGCAACAGAAGCGCCATCGTATATCATGGAGGCGCCAGCGGCTACCGAAGCGCCCGCGTACGACGAGTTTGCCGCGCAAAGTCAGGATGCGGCAAAGGTTGGGGAGGGCGGACCAGCTGTCCCTGGGGTTGAAGCGTTGCCGCTTCCCACGAATGCCGCGTACGAGATTGCGAATCCGTCTGGCGATCTGACTGTGCTTGAGCGATCCAATCGCATGATCGTCAAGAATGCGAATATCCGCTTGATGGTGGAAGATACCAACGTTGCGATTGACCGCGCCCTGCAAGTGGTGGGCGACGCGGGCGGATACATCATCAGCTCGCAGGTGTGGTATCAGGATTATTATGGCAACAGTTTGAAGTATGCGTCGGTGACGATGGGCGTGCCTGTGGTGGAATTTGAAAATGTGATGCGCCGCCTGCGCGGACTCGCGGTGGACGTGTTGGACGAGAGCGCGACGGGCGAAGACGTGACCGATCAATATGTGGATTTGCAATCGCAGTTGACGAATCTCGAAGCGACGCGCGCCCGCATTCAGGAATTTTTGAAGGATGCGAAAACGGTGGACGAGGCGCTGCGCGTCAATCAGGAACTGGCGAACATCGAGGCGCAGATCGAACAGATCAAGGGACGGATGAATTATCTCAACGACCGCTCGGCGTTCTCGACGATCACTCTCAACCTTGAGCCTGAGTTCCCCATCCTGACGCCGACTCCCACTTCGACTCCCAAGCCGACCGCGACCCCGATCCCGTGGAAGCCTGCGGATACGTTCAACGACGCCAAAGGCACGGTGACGGTTGTGTATCAGGGAATCGCAAACTTCCTCATCTGGCTGTTTGGGGCGATCCTGCCCATCGTCCTGCCGCCCGCGTTGATTTTGTGGGTGATGTGGAAGTTGTTGAATCGCAAGCCGAGGGGCAGTGAGAAGTGATCGGTGAGCAGTGAAAAGTAATCAGTGATCAGTTATCGGTAATTAGTAAATGGTAATTGGGGATTGGTGGTCGAGTAGTGAGCGGTGTTTGCGAGCGTATCGAGACCAGAGAATTGAAAACAGGGACGGCGAGGGTGGGTGCTGTCCCTGTTTGATGTGTTTCATTTCTGTCCCAATGGGGCAGTTTCGATGTTGAATTCATAATAAGCGGTTTCGCCGCCAAACGGACCAATATAGATGCTTGGTTTTCCGATTTGCCCTAAATACAATTCGCGCAGTCCAATTGATTGTTCAAGCCAGCCTTTGGCATAGAGAAAGCGATTGGAATCAACCCATTGAATCTGTGTGGCAGGTGTATCGGCGTTATCAAGTAAAGGGATGGCTTCGCCGCATACACTTCCTAGAAATGGACGAAAAACATTCCATTGTTCATAAACGAAATGATATGAGTCAGGATGCCAATGTAGAAACTCAACATTCGACATGGCGGTATAAATTGCGCCTTTTGCGCCATCGAATGCTGCCAGATGTAACTCATAATCATTGGTCGTGGGCTGGATACGCTTTTTGTATACGAGATAGTCCTGATTTGGTGAAAGATAAATCCAATAATACGGCGTTGAGAAAGTGTGTAATTTCTGGGCTAGTGAACCATCCAATGGAATACGCCAAGTGGTGGTAGTAGATTCAGCCGAATATAAGTCTTCATTGAACGTAATCGCCAGCAAGGATTGTGAATCAGCCGCCCACTCAATGTGCGGGTAAATTATCCCACCGCCTTCGATTGAGAGTCCGGTCTTGAATTGAAAGATATTCTCCCGCAGATTCGTTCCATCGGCATTTATCAGATCAACCGACGAGTTGTTGATGACAGCGATCTGGCTGCCGTCTGGCGAGGGCATAGCGTTCTGTGTTTCCACGAGTTCTGGTGGGGGAGACCATGCAGATATTTCTCCCGTATCCACGTCTACTTGCCAATAGCCTCCAGATTCACAGCAACCGCCAATGGCTTGATAACCACGACTGATTTCGAAGCCCAGCTTGTGCGTTTCATTTATCCATTCCAAGTAAACGACTTCGTCTAGATAAGGATGTTCAGTAGTGGATGGTTTGCCAGCCAATGTGTGTAGTTGATCTTTGGAAATCAAAAGTTGAAGATTTGTGCCATCGCGGTGGATACTCCACAGTTCGATCTGTCTATGTTGTATTCCGCGTGTAAATGCAATCACTTTCCCGTCTGAAGAGAAACTAAAGGACTGGGCGTCGCGCGTATCGCTTATTTGTTGGGCAACTCCTACCTCCTCTTCCCAAACCCAAAGATTCCCGTCGCTGATGAAGCGTACCTCTAACGGCATCTGACGAGGCGGTAACACGAGTGGCTCAGCACCTTCATACAGACAGGCGATAGGCGTAACAGTAGGTGATGGGGAAATCGTTGTGGGGGTCTCTGTTTGAGCAGAGGGTGTCGGGGTCTTGGCGACAGTGGGTGTTGCTACGGACTGGAAAGGCGAAGCGGTGCATGACGCCGAACCCAAAATCAATACGACGAGAATTGACCTTGTGAGCCTTACTTCAGTTTTCATTTCTTTCAAAAAGAATAGCACATTTATTACCTGATTACAATTGCTACAACCGCCCCAAACCCCCCACAAACAAAATTGACCCAATCATTGGTCAGCCACTTCCAGCCGCGCAGGTGAGTCGTCTCTGTGCCGCAGGTGTGGAGGGGATGTTTCTCGGTTTCCTTGTTATCTTTTGGGCAAAAATACATGGCTTGGACTGTTGCGCCGAGGAGTGAGTCGAAGAGGGAGCCAGCGAGTCCAGCGAGAGTGATCGGTAAGAAAAGTGACCAGTGATCAGTAATCAGTGAATCAGTGGGGACAAGTAGTGTGGCGAGTAAGGCGATTAGCGCGGAGCCTGCTAGAGAGGCGAGCGTGCCGACGAGGGAGACTCCGCCCGACGTCCCTTTTTCGACGCGTTTACGTAAGTTTGTGATCATGTGAGGGGGAGTTGGATTCAAGACTCCCAACTCCGTCGCCCACGTATCCGCATTGACTGCGGCAAGCGAGGCGGCGAATCCGATCCAGCTGATGTTTGATTCGGGATAAAAATAATGAACCAACACGAACGCCGCCGCAAGTCCACCGTTGCCAAACACCTGACCCGCGTCGCGCTGGTCGCCTTTGGAATATTTTTCGTTCAGTCCCTGCTTGCGTTTTTTGAAGGCGCGGCTCAACGCGGTGGATGTGAAAAAGAAGGTGAGCAATAACACCGCCCACGGAATCCCTCCCAGCCCGAAGATGATCGTGCCGAGAAAAATCGACGCGAACGCGCCGCTCTTGCTCAAACTGCGCGCGCGATATGCGAGCAAGGCGATGAAGATTGCGAGGAGGAAGCCGTAGAGGAGTAACATGGGTTGAAGGTTGAATGTCAAAAGTCAAAGGTCAAAGGTCAAAGGTTGCGTACATGACTTTCGACCTTTGACCTTGAACCTGCGACCGAATCATACAGGCGTCGTTACCAAAAACAACACCGCCATCAAAAACAACAACGCGCTGATCGCGCTCGATACCCAAACGATCACCGCCAGCGGACGCGTTTTGTCCCAGCGATAATAATACAGCCCCGCGATCACTCCGCCGATGAATAGCAACATGCTGAGAAGCGGAAGCAGGATGAGCCGACTCGATGCCGTTGGATCGTTGGGCGCGCCGAACGCGTCGAACCCAAAGGGAATTTGACTCAGCGACGGGATCAGAATCCCCACCCAGACGATCAACCCGATGTTGAGGATGAGTCCGCTGACCCAAAGAAAACGCGCGATTGGAGTCTGCCATGCTTGCGTCACGATGAACGATGGATACACCGACACAGGCGCGGCAGGGGAGATGCTTCCCATTTCCGTCGCGCGCGCAAACGTGCGGACGAGCGACGCCGCATCCTTTGGCGAAATGGCGAACACGCGCTTCGATGTCGAGATGAGGATGATATTTTTTGTGTTGGAGGCAATGAACTCGACTACCCCCAAATCGGGGTGACGACGCGTTCCCAACACCGCGCCAGGCAGTCGAAATTGCGGCAGTGTCAATGGACTGGTGAGATCGGTTGCAGGGCGCACCCATTCGATGTCTGTGAGTGGAATATCTTCGACTCGCAATCCCCATACGATGGCGAGACTATCGCGGTCAATGTAGTAATCCGCTTTGAAGAGGGCGTAGGCGCGATACCCAAAAAACGGAATCGGCGCGAAGGCAATCAACCCAACGAGAAGAAAATTTACAAATGTCGGTCCCACCGATGCGCGCGTGAGATTCCAAAATCCCCACGCCGATGTGCCTGCCAGCGCGAGGAGGATGAGTCCATGCGCAAGCAAGCCAAATCGTTTGGATGGAGGAAAATGTCCGATCTTGAGGTTGTTCATGGAATCGGACTACGCCGCGACAGCTGTTCTGTATGATGCCTTGTACGAACTAGAGATTTTGTACGTCTGTACCAATATCTCTGCAGGAATCCCAAGTTCACTATGAAGCCGCTGAATCATGGACAAGGTCAGTGGTCGTTTTCGATTCAAGATTTCAGAAACGCGCGCTCGACTTCCGATGTACGGTTCCAAATCTGTGCGAGTTAACTCACGGCTTTCCATATAAAAGAAAATCGCCTCAATTGGGTCTGGCAGAGGAATGGGACAATGTTCGTCTTCGTAAACTTCAACAAGAGTAATCAATATATCGAGCAGTTCGCCATCGGGCGTGTTTGGAGTAGCGTCGAACAGCCGCTCAATTTCCTTAAGCGCAGATTTATATTCGCTCTCTGTTTTAATTGTTTTGACTTCCATGTTATCTCCTTTCAAATTGTACTGGCATCAATCCGATTGTATTCTGCGTGAGCGCCGACAAATCGAATGTAAACGACTCCATATTCGTATTGAACAATAACAACGATCCGATAATTATTTCCCCTTGATTCGGTAATTCTTATGCCCGTGCCTAATTACCTTACGCTTATAAAATCGGGACGCTGATGCACGCTGAAAACGCAGATTTTTCTTTTTGAATCAGCGAAAATCAGCGTTTTTCAGCGTCCAAAAAGCATTGTGTAAGGTAATCAGTGCCCGTGGCTTATTCTTCCGTCTTTTTCTTGCGTGTCACTTTTCGCGTTGTCCCGCCTGTGACGGGCTCGGGGATGACGATCTCCGTCGCCGCGATGGACTCGGCTTGGGCGGCTTCCGAAGGCGTCGTTTCGGGAGCAGGCTCGAGGTCCAGTTCGACCGTTTCCTCCATGCGGATTTGTCCGCGTAGGAACGCGCCTTCTTCCGTCACGAATGCGGTTGTGACCACGTCACCCCACACGCGACCGCTTCCGCGAATCTCCAATTTTTGAGTCGTGATGTTGCCGCGCACCGCGCCCGCGACAATGACCGCGTTGGCGCGCACGTTCTGACAAGTGACGCGTCCCGTCTCACCGATGACCAACATACCGCGCAAAGCGATCTCACCCTCGAACGCGCCCTCAATGCGGACGCCGCCTGAGCCATTGATGTTTCCGTGCCAAATGACTCCTGACCCAAGCACAGACGTGATACGCTCGACGGCTTGCACGGGTTGTTGTGTTTCTGTTGGTGTTGCGTTGCGTTTGAACATGATGGGATAATTTTACCGTAGACACGTAAACACGTATACACGTATACACGGAAACAAGCACACAACTAAAAAGACACGCAAGTCTTTCGACGCGCGTGTCTACTTGTGTACCTGTCTACCTGTTTACTTGATTACTCCTTCCCCTCTTCCTTATTCGGCATCTGCACGCCCATAATATTGAACCCCGAATCGATGTACAACACCTCGCCTGTAATGCGCGTGGATAAATCCGACGCGAGGAACACGGCGGTGTTGCCCACATCCTCAATCGTCACGTTCTCGCGCATAGGAGCCATATCCGCGAAGTGCTTGTACATGTCGCGGAAGCCGCCCACGCCCGCCGCCGCCAATGTGCGGATCGGTCCCGCCGAGATCGCATTCACGCGAATCTTTTGCGGACCCAAATCATACGCGAGATAGCGCGTGGACGATTCCAGCGCCGCCTTCGCCACGCCCATCACGTTGTAATGAGGGGCAACTTTGGTCGCGCCCGAGCCGTATGTCAGACACATGACTGAAGCGCCTGCATTCAAATGTGGCAAAAAGGCATTCGTCAACGCGACGAATGAGAACACAGAAATATCGAGCGCGTTCTTGAATCCCTCGCGCGATGTTTGATAATACGGCCTGCTCAATTCATCGCGCCCCGCAAATGCGATTGAATGAACCAGCACATCAATCTTGCCGAAATGTTTCGCGGCTTTCTCTGCCACCGCCGCGATCTGATCGTCTTTCGACACGTCACATTCTTCGAGCCACTTGCATCCGACCTGTTCCGCCAGCGGCTTGACGCGCCGTTCGAGCATTTCGCCCGCGTAACTGATTCCGATGTTCGCGCCCTCGCGATGAAACGCCTGCGTGATTCCCCACGCGATGGATTTGTCGTTCGCCAACCCAAACACCAATGCGTTCTTGCCTTCGAGTAATCCCATGTCATCTCCTTATGTTGTCCATGTCATTGCGAGCGTTTGTTGCGAAGCAATCCCCAAGAACGAGGAGATTGCTTCGCCCTTCGGGCTCGCAACGACATGCTATGCTATCTTCCAGTTCTTGACTTTAAACCTCCACGGCTTCGACAGCCACGGCTCAGGCGTATTATTTAAACCCACACGTGGACTTTTCGTCACGTTTTTATTTGGGATAAAGTGCCCCGCTTCGATTCTCAACGGGGAGGCTGGTTCAGTCAAGTCAACCGCGTTCTCCCTTTTAGCGATTCCCATCGCCTGCGTCAACTTGCCCGGACCGAACGTGTCGCGTCCCTCGCGTCTCTTCAACATGATCTCAACTCCCTCAATCGGCTGTATCGCGCGGATCAACACCGCCGCAGGGAAATCAACTCTTTCCGTTACCACATTGAACATCCAATGATTCCCGTACGTGAAATAGACGTAGGCATGACCCGCCTCGCCATACATCACCTGCGTGCGCGGCGTTCGCCCCGCTTTGCAATGGCAAGCCAAATCCTTTTCGCTGATGTACGCCTCGGTTTCAACGATCAACCCGACAAGTTTCTTGCCGTTCAGAATCCGCACCAACCGCGCGCCAATTAAATCTCGCGCCACTTTCAAGGTTGGGCGGTCATAAAATTCTCGTGGAAGAATCATGGCGTTATCATGTCGTTGCGAGGAGCGAACGGAGTGAGCGACGAAGCAATCTCAAGTTGATAAGATAATTTCCCATTTGGAGCAATTGCATCGTAACGGGAGATTGCTTCGCAACAAGCGCTCGCAACGACATCCATTTTGCTATTTGAATCTCGCATCTCTCTTCAATGTCAACCGCAACCCATCCGCCAGCGACAGCGACGGGCGATAGTTCAATTTCTGATTCGCAAGCGTGAGGTCTGCCCTCATGCGCGAAACGCCGCCAGATGTTTTTGCATTGTAAATAACTTCGGCTTTATTGCCCGTCGTGTCGAGAACATGATTGATCAAATCTTTGATGCTGGTTTCTGTTCCCGAACCGACATTGATAACCAATCCATTGACGTTCGGCGCGGTTGCCGCGGCGACCAACGCGCTGACCACATCATCCACGTAGACGTAATCGCGGGTTTGCGAGCCGTCTCCATGTGCGACCAATGTCCCGCCGCGCAAAGCTTGCCGAAGGTAATGCGGCACCACGGGCGGATGCGACGCGGGCAAATGTTGACCAGGTCCGTAGGCGTTGAATATCCGCAAACTGACAGTTTCGATTCCCCATAATCCGCCAATGGTGCGGACGTAGTATTCCGCTGAAAGTTTGGAGACGGCATACGGCGAGCGCGGAGCGGGGGTGAGGGACTCTGTCAGCGGCTGATCGGCTAAGTCGCCGTACACAGCCCCACTCGACGCGAGAACGACGCGGCGTACGCCGACATCCCGCATGGCTTCCATCAGCGCAACCGTCCCGCCGACGTTGACGTTGTTGTAATCGCGCGGATACAAAACCGACTCAGGCACCGAAACGCGCGCCGCGAGATGATAGACGACATCCACTTCTTGAAGCAGAGTCCACAATTTGGGGCGGTCGCTCACGTCGCCGCGCGTGAAGTGAACATCAGGCGACAGCGATTTGGGATCGCCCGTGGAGAGATCGTCCAACCCGCGCACTTGATGTCCCTCGCGGGCGAGTTGGTTGGCAAGCGAAGAGCCGAGGAATCCCGCGGCTCCGGTGATGAGAAAATTCATAGGTAAAGATTATAAACGTGGAAACAGGAATCGATTCAATCAAAAAGGAGGCTCGCTGGGAATTGCCGTGATTGTTACGCCAGCAGTTGCGCTGCTGGCGGGCGGCAGTGCAACTGCCGCCGGAACTGGTGGTTCATCACGGCAACTCGTAAAGACCCAAAAAGGATACCGTTCCGTATCCTTTTTGATTGAATATTTATGATAGGCGAAGCTCACTTTAGAATGTAGTATTTGACCACCAACTGGGGGCGGTTGGAAAGCGCGCTGTCGTTGCCGCTGTAGAAAGTGATGTAATCGGCGCTCAGATCGTCATTATCATCCAACTGGAAGGCGAGGCGTAATTGAGTCATTCCCATCGGGTTGATCAATGGATTTGCCGCGCTGTTCAATGTGGTTACATACCAGCCGCTCACGGGGTTGTTCGAGATCAAACCTGCCGAATTCAGGCTGGCGGGGTTTTGGAAATCTGATCCCTGCAGGGCTTTGATGCCAAATGGTCCCAGGTTCCCGAAAACACCTTTGCGGATGTCTATTGAAATGCCCAGGTGTGTGGTGAATGGATCGGTCCCAACGATGCCTTGACCTCGAATTAACAGAGTTACCTCGGTCACTACGGCATTGTCCGGCAGGTAATAAGTGGGGAAGTGCAAAATGGAGCGGTACTGGCGATCTTGCGCGTCATCGCCAAGTCTGAAGACGCTATCGGTGGCGTTCTTTGCGCCGCCCAGATTGCTATCTTCGCTGGTTTCGAGAATCCAGCCGTCGTTCGCGCCATTGGAGCTAAATACTTGAGTGAGGATCACGATGGGAGTCTTATTGATTGAATATTCCTCGCCAACTGCGAAGTTGCCGTTTCCTGCCCCGAGTCCGCCCAAGGGGAGGCTGGACGCATCCACGATGGAGTCGTTGTCCACGAGGTTGAGGCGGATCGTTCCGCTCCCTGTGCCTGTTCCGATGGTCACCGTGTATAGATTGCCAAAGCCGCTCACTTCTGTGACGGAGCAACCGGCAACGCTTCCAGTTATTGCAAGGGCGAAGTCGCTGACATCCACGCCGCTGACAGCCTCAGAGAATGAGACGGTGAAGCGGACGTTTTCGGCAGTGGACGGGTTAGGGTCGGCGCGTAGGATCGAAGTCACGATTGGAGCCGCGCGGCTGAGGCTATATTCTTCGCCTGTGGTGAAATTGCCGTTACCCGCCCCGCTTCCTCCCAGGGGGATGCTGGAACTATCCATGATGCTGTCGTTATCGAGCAGGTCAAGGCGGAGCGTTCCATCGCCTGTGCCCGTGTTCACAGTGACGGTATACGAGGCGCCTGCCCCGCTAACGTCGCTTGGAGTTGCGCCGGCGATGTTGCCGGTAGCGGTCACGACGAAATCGTTCACATTTACACCGCTGACAGGTTCGGAAAAATTGAGAGCAAAGCGGACTTGATTCGCCGAGGTAGGATTTGCGTCAGCGCGCAGGATGTTGAGGACTGCGGGCGAACTTTTGTCGACGAGATACAAGCCGCCCGTGGCGAAGTTCCCATTGCCTGAACCAACCCCGCCCAGCGGGTTGAGCGCCGCGTCCACGATGCTGTCGTTGTCTATCACATCGAGGCGCAGGTTTCCATCGCCCGCGCCGGTATTGACGTTGACGATGTATTCATTATTGCTTCCGCTGATGTCCGTTATAAAAGCGCCGGTAAGCGCTCCGCCGGTTGTCAGCGCGAAATCGTCGGCTGTGACTCCGTTCACGGCTTCGGAAAAAGCAACACGGAAGGAGACAGCGGGTGGTGTGGGGAACGGACAACCCGTCGCGCAAAGAGGCGCGGAGAAAGTGACGGTTGGGTTTGTTGTGTCGGGCGTTATAAACGCTGTTTCATATGCAAAAGCGTCCGCCGCTGAATTTGTATCGCCTGAAACCAGGCGAGCGGAATTGGACCAAAACGTTACGATGCGCCCATCGAATGAAATTTTTGGACCGAACGAAGAGTCGTTTTCTCCGGAGCCGCCGCGTGTGGCTTGCGTGGTGACGCTCGTTTGCCGGTCGCGGACATAAATATCTTGTGTGGGCAGACCGTCGCTCTTATCGTCGAATTCAAACGCGATGTACCGTCCGTCGAATGAGAGGGAGGGCGTGTGAGATTCTCCCACCATGAGGAAGCCGCTCGAATAAACGGAGGCAAGCGTAGTTGTCCCTGTTTGGCGATCGCGCACATATGCATAATAAAGACCGGAGGTCTCCTCGCTCATCAAATTTGTGGATTTGGAAGAGAATGCCACAAACCGTCCGTCACCGGAGATCGCGCCTTCCCACGCGCCCTGGTTCGCTTCGACCCCGCTTGAATTGACCGAGACGCGCGTCGTTGTATTGCCGACCCGGTCGCGCACAAAAATATCTGTCTTGGCATTGAGATCCCCGCTCACCAAATTATTGCCGTTGGAGGTAAACGTCACGAACTGTCCGTTGGCTGATATGGAAGGGTAGTACGAGGAATCGTTCGCTTGTGTCCCGTCATTAGCAATGGAGACTCGTTCGGTTGCGCCGGTCTGGTTGTCATGCACAAACACGTCGGTCGCCTCGTTCGTATCGTTGGCTGTGAGATTGGTTGCATCCGAGTTGAAAGCCACGAAGCGCCCGTCGTTGGAAATCGCCAGCGGGAAATCTGAAAAATCATTCGCCTGCTCGCCGCTGGAACTGACCGAGACGCGGATCGTCGTCCCCAATTGCCTGTCGCGCACGAACACGTCGGTGGTATTGTTCGTATCGTTGGCGACGAGATTGCTCGCGTCGGAGACGAACGCCACGTAGCGACCATCGCCTGAGATCGCCGCGCCGCCTGAGCCTTCGTTCGCTTCCGCGCCGCTCGTGCTGATGGAAATCCGCGTCACCTCGCCGGTCTGTCTGTCTCGCGTGAAAATGTCGATACTGGCGTTTGCATCGCCGACGATCAGATTATTGGCATCCGACTCGAAGGCGACGAATCTCCCGTCATTGGAGATGGATGGCCGCTTGGAGGCGTTGTTCGCCTGCGCGCCAACCGAATCCACCGAGACTCGGGTCGTTTCCCCCGGCGCCGCCCGGACGGATCTGGGCGGCGCTACAGTTGAACTGAACAGCACAACCGCTATCGTCAGAAACGCGATTGCGTTGGATGCAATTTTCAAGGTTCCGTGCTTCATTTTTTCTCTTTTCTGGCGCGGCTCCTCTTGCGCTCGTTCGGTAACTCGAGCGCAAGCCGCATTCTCAGTATAGGCAGTTTGGCGGGCAGAGTCCGTAATTAAATCGATACAGTTTTTACGGCATGGAACCGCGAAGTCGGTAAGGTGAGGCAGAATGAAACGGATAAAAAATCTCCGAGTTGTTCACTCGGAGATCGGGTCAACCGTACAATTCTTTCCTGAAAAATTCAGGCAGGGCGAATGCCGCCTCGTGGACCGCGGGATTGATGTATTTATTTTCCCCCGGCGGATAGGGGGTCTTCAATCCGTTTTCCCAGGGCGTGTCGGAGATATACATGAAGCCGATCCCGCCGCCGGGGTAGGTGGGGATGTTGGCGTAATAATATGCTGGATGCTTGACTTTCTCTTGCGCCGATTTGTAGATCTGCTTGATCAACTCGGTGTCAAAAAACGGTTGCTCGCATTGAGTCGCCGCCGCGCCGCCGGGGACGAGCGCGCGCGCGACCAACTTTTGAAATTCATCCGAGAAGAGCCTCTCCGCCATGCCGATGGGGTCGGTGGTGTCGGAGATGATCACATCGAATTGCCCGGGATTCTCCTCGAGGAACGCGAACGCGTCCCGCACGATCAGCCGGGCGCGCGAATCAGCCCACGGGTCCCCAAAAGAGGCGGCGAAGTGTTCGCGCGACAAATCCACCACGCGCTGGTCCAATTCGCAGACGACGGCTTCTTCCATCGAGTCGTATCTCAATGCCTGTTGCAGTGATCCGCCATCTCCGCCGCCGACGATCAACACGCGCTTCGGCTTCCCAACCGCGAGCATCGGCACGTGCGCGATCATTTCGTGATAGCCCATGTTGTCTCGTTCGGTGAGTTGGATGATGCCGTCGAGGATCATGGCGTTGCCGAAGAATTCGGTTTCGACAACTTGCAAATGCTGGTATTGCGTTTGCTCGTCCGCAAGGATTCGTTTGATGCGAATCCCTTTGCGATAGTAGGGGTGAAGTTCTTCTGTAAACCAAATGCTCATGGGTTACACCGCGATGGGTAATTGAGTTTCGATGGAGGCTTCGCGGTCGAGTTTGCGCATCGAGAAATCGTCTGCGCCGAATGCTTCTTTGATGCGCATGAGCAGGGGCGTCATGTCTTTGCCGATGGCGCAGGTGAATAGGTCGATTGCGCAGTAGCCGTATTCGGGCCAGGCATGAAGACTGGCGTGCGACTCTGCGAGAAGCAAAAAACAGGTAAAGCCGTGCGGGCTGAACTTGTAAAAGCCCTCATCCACAACTGTCAAGCCGCTGGCGCGGATGGCTTGCGCAAACAGCGAGTAGGAGTACTCGCTGTCCATGAGAATCTCACGGTTGCAGTCGGAGAGATCGAAAATAAAATGCTCTCCCAGTTTCAAAGTCGCGTTCACATACACCTCCGGTGTGTAGAAAGTGTTTCTCAATTTTTCTCAGCCACACATCGTCCCAATATTCTTTGGGAGAGCGCATAGAGACCGTTGAGAAAAAATTGTTGAAAAGTCTCTGTGAACTCTGCGATCTCTGTGGCTATGTTTTTGTGCCTTCGCCAACATGAGAAACACTCACTTAAAAGATAAAGAACCCATTTGAAAACACGATCTTTTTACTTCAAGCCGATCCACAGGATGTGTCCCTGAGTAACGGACGAAGCAGTTTTCAAATGCGCTCTGTTGCCGCATTTATACTACGATGCGCCCGCATGTCAACCTTTTTGGAGAATGAATTTTTCCGCGGCGAATTTCCAGACCCGTTTCAAAATAATTTCAGCCACAGATTACACGGATTGTCATCGGTGTTTATAAAAAATTCGTGCGAATTCGCGTAATCCGGGGCAACAAATTTGTATCGTGCATCGTCGGCTATAATTCCATCGCCGTCGTTCAACCTCCAGTCTCTACTCACTACTCTCTACTCTCTACTCTCTACTCTCAACTACCCCATGTTCTACCTCCTAATCGAATTCCTCGACGAACTCGTCTTCGGCGTTGGTGAAGTCGTCTGGCCCCTCATCCGCGACGACCTGCATCTCACCTACACACAGATCGGCTTGCTCCTCAGCGCGCCGGGCATCCTCGCCGCGTTTATCGAGCCGTTCATCGGCATCCTCGGCGATGCCTGGCGTCGCCGAGCGCTCATCCTCCTCGGCGGACTGCTGTTCACAATTTCCCTCTTTCTAACCTCCGCCAGCCATTCATTCCTCTTTCTTCTTTCCTCTTTCATTCTTTTCAACCCCTCCTCCGGCGCGTTCGTGAATCTCTCGCAAGCGAATCTGATGGACTCGGATACGAGTCGCCACGAACAAAACATGGCGCGTTGGACGTTCGCCGGTTCACTTGGAGTTTTGACGGGTCCGATTCTCCTCGGACTCTTCGTCTACCTCGGCCTCGGATGGCGCGGGACGTACGCCCTGCTCGCTTCTCTCTCGATGTTATGCCTGCTCGCCGCTTGGCGGCTTTTACCGCCCGATTCAAATTCATCGCCCTCGTTCCCCACTTTCAACATTGTCCTCGACGGATTCCGCGCCGCGTTCTCGGCATTGAAAAGAAAAGAAGTCTGGCGCTGGCTTCTCCTCCTCGAATTCGCAGACTTGATGCTCGACGTGCTATTCAGTTTCCTCGCCTTATACTTCGTGGATGTCGGTCGCGTCACGCAAACGCAAGCGGGGATCGCCGTCATCGTCTGGCTTGCCATGGGACTCATCACCGACTTCCTCTTCATCCCATTTGTTGACCGGCAAAAGGACACGATTCAATTTCTACGCCGCACTGCCCTTGTGGAGTTGTTCGCGTTTGCAGGATTCTTGCTTGTCCCCGGTTTCATCCCAAAATTGATTTTTGTGATCCTCGTCAACCTGTTCAATACCGGCTGGTATTCCATCTTGCAGGGACGGTTATATTCCGCGTTGCCCGGTCAATCTGCCAGCCTCATGGCAATCGGCGCGGTCACCGACCCGCTGATGAAACTCCTCCCGCTCCTGATCGGCTTCCTCGCCGACCAGTTCGGTCTTGGCGTTGCGATGTGGCTGTTGATTCTTGGACCGATTGCGTTGCTGATTGGGCTTCCGCGCGATTCTTCCCGTCCCCCGGAATCTACTCTGCCGCTCTGAAACGGTGGCAGATATACTTTTTGCATGAAGGACGACACCTTATGCTGACGGCTATTTCTAGCGATCTTGCCTTATTGGATTCTCAACGTGAGTCAACCTTTGCCTCGTTATACAGATTAACCGATTCGCAAATTTGGCGAAGACCCGCGCCGAAGGAATGGAACATGGGAATTTTCCACGACCAGTTATATTTTGATGATGTTGTCAAGCAGACGAGACAGTTCAACCTATGATTTGGATTCGACAAGTCAAACTGGAAGAGACGGATTCGCTAACTCAAATTGCTATCTCTGCCAAACGCCACTGGGATTATCCTGAACGGTGGCTGGAGATCTGGACTCCGCAGTTGACTTTCACCTCCGATTACTTTGAAGCGCATGAAGGCTGGGCGGCAGTGGAAGATGAAAAGCCCATTGCGTTTTACACGTTGGAAGACAAAAACGGAATCGCGTGGCTTGAAAATCTTTGGGTCCTGCCTGAATATATTGGAAAGGGAATCGGAAAAGAATTATTTCTCCATGCAGTTAATCTAGCTCGTCAGCGCAATTACAAAACCCTGCAACTCGAAGCGGATCCGAACGCGATGGGATTTTATGAGAAGTTGGGAATGAAGAAGGTCGGCAAACGACAGTCCGAAGTGGATGGCTTGCGGCGAATCCTGCCGATTATGGAGATAGACTTAAATATCACTTCTTGCCACTGATTACCTTACACAATGCTTTTTGGACGCTGAAAAACGCTGATCTTCGCTGATTCAAAAAGACGCTTCGCGGTCTGCGTTTTCAGCGTGAATCAGCGTCCCGATTTTAAAAGTGTAGGTAATCAAATCGGTTATCTGGATTTATTTGTAAATCTGTAAAAGGGAGAAGGCGAAGCGGGGTCGAGACGGATGTATATCTGATTGATTGGGAGCGCTCAAAGGTTGTAGATAGCCCAACAGACTAAACCACGGAGACACTGAGTCACGGTAACTGCTCAGCCTCGGAACATGTCGCTGCGAGGCGCTCTTGGTTTTGCCGAAGCAGTCTCCCCATACCGGGAGATTGCTTCGTCGGGACCCCGAAAAAACATCGGGGCAGGCGAGCAAGAGCCCTCCTCGCAACGACAT
>CASGHD010000045.1 GCA_949319575.1 uncultured Anaerolineales bacterium
TTGCGGGGCAAAAGCGGGGAGCGGAAAATTCTGCCAGGAGTGCGGCAAGCCCCTCGCCGCCGAAAAATTCTGCAAAAACTGCGGCGCAAAAATGGAAGCAGATGCAAAGTTCTGCGCCGAGTGCGGAACGAAGCAATAACTGACGTTACGTACCGTCCCGCAGGTTGCATGCGAGCAACAAGTTCTTTCAAAGAAACCTGCGGGACGTTTTGCGTAAGGTGAGGCAAAAATAAAGTTGCAGATCTAAAAATCATTTGTGGAAAGTGGAAGGTAGAGAGTAGAATCTACCCACCACTTTCCATTTTTATTTTCACCCTCAATCCTCCAATTCTCTAATTCTCCAATTCTCTAATTTTCCAACACCTCAGTCTCCAATCTCCAATCTCTTCTCCTCATGCCGATATCTCCCACTTCTCTAATTCTCGTTTGTCTTTTGCCAACTCCACGCGACCTCGAAATCGCCCGCCTCCTCGGCTGGTATCGCATCCCGCTTCGCACCGCGCCGAAAGTTGTCGCAGTGGACTATCTCGCTTTCTACCAACCCTCCACCTTCGCCAACCACAGCGGACAGATCGAATTCATCGCGCAAGTGAAGGGACACGAACTCACTACGCGCGGCGAACTGCTCAAAGAGGAAGCGGATCATCCGCGCGCGAACGAGGAATATTTCAAAATTCAACTCAGCGGTCTGGAGAAATTAAAAGAACCCATCCACTCCGACAAATGGAAGCGACTGACTTTCCTCTACACTACTGGCGAATATTTGCTCAATGCAAAATTGCTCAACGACCTCGTCGTCCAAAGCGAAGAACGCGACCTGTTGTGGAAGAGTCTGCGTGAACGCGCGGAGAGTTATCAACTCTACAAAACCGATTTACCTGAAGCAGATCTGCCTCCTGAAATTCTGATCGCATTGCTGGGAATCAAAGAAGGAAACGAATCCTATGGCGACCCTGATTAAGAACGGGACTCTCGTCACCGCCGAAAAAACATTTCGATCCGATATTTTGATTCAGGATGAAAAGATCACCCGCGTCGCTCCGACCATTGAGGCTGATTCGGCGTTGACGATTGACGCGTCGGGCAAGCTGATTCTCCCCGGCGGCGTAGACCCGCACGTCCACCTCGACCTCCCAATGTTCAACACCGTCTCCTCCGACGATCACTACACCGGTCACAAAGCCGCCGCGTTTGGAGGAACAACCACCGTGATGGATTTTGTTCCACTAGACTCCCCTCTCCTTTTAGGAGAGGGGTCGGGGGTGAGGTCGGATGAGGGAGATTTCAAATACTCCATAGACCTCTGGCTAAAAAAAGCCCAAAAAGCCGCCATTGACTATTCCTTCCACATGAACCTCACGCAGTTCAATGAAAGTATTGCCAAACAGATTCCATCCCTGCGCGAGATGGGAATCCAAACCCTCAAAGTGTTCACCGCCTACAACGGACGCTTGCGACTCGACGATGGCAGTATCTTCAAAGCCTTGCAGATCGCCAAAGAGAACGGAATGCTCGTCATGGCGCACTGCGAAAACGGTGATGTGATCGAAACGCTCGTCTCGCAAGCATTAGCGGCTGGGCGCACAACTCCCGAATGGCACGCGTTGACTCGTCCCGCGTGGGGCGCGGTGGAAGCAACCTTCCGCATGGCGGCGATGGCGGCGCAGGCTGATTCGCCGGTCTACATCGTCCACATGAACGCGGGCGGCGAAGTTGACATGCTCAAGTACGCGCGCGAACGCGGCGTCAAAGTGATGGGCGAGACCTGCCCGCAATATTTATTTTTCACAATTGATAACCTGCGTCAACCCGATGGCGCGAAATGGATCTGCTCCCCGCCGATGCGAACGAAAGAAGATAACGCGCGTCTGTGGGATGGATTGACCAAAGGCATCTTGCAAACCGTCGGCACGGATCATTGTCCGTTCTTCTTCGATGGAACGAAACCCATTTTGTACGAGGGTGAAGAGGTTGCCATCCCCGGCAAAGAATTGGGCAAAGACGATTTCACAAAGATTCCAAACGGTCTGCCGGGAATTCAAGATCGTATGCCTGTCTTGTGGACGACGGGTGTCCGTGCTGGAAAAATTACCGCGAATCAATTTGTCGCGTACATGTCCACCAACCCCGCGAAAATTTTCGGCTTGTATCCGCGCAAAGGCGCGTTGCTCGAAGGCTCCGATGCAGACGTTGTGATTTGGGATCCCGAAAAGAAAGTGAAATACGGAGTCGCCCTGTCGCATCAGCGCACAGACTATAACTTATATGAAGGCTGGGAATTAATCGGCTACCCCGAAAAAGTTTTTCTGCGCGGACGTTTGATCGTGGATGGAGACGCGTGGATGGGCAAGGCAGGCGACGGTCGGTTTTTGAAGCGCGGCGAGGGTGAATTTATTTAACCCACACGAAGGCTTCACCTCTTCGGGTGGTGCAAACGATCCGTCGCCTCTTCGGTGAGCGGAATATAGACTTGAATCCTCGCGCCTTTGCCCGGCGCGGAATCGATATTGAGCAAGCCGCTCACCAATTCCGTCCGTTCGCGCAGGTTGACCATGCCCAGACTGCCGCGCTTATCGTAGGAACGGTGCACTGATTCCACATCGAAGCCCAAGCCGTCGTCCTCGATCTCCAGCAATGCAATCCCTGTTTCGAACGGTCTCAACCGCACCCAAATGTGCACCGCGTTGGCGTGTTTGCGGGCGTTGTTCGTCGCCTCTTCGATGATGTAGAAGATCACGCCCTGCTTGCCCATCTCCATGTTCTCGAGGATATTCTCGTTCACGTTGACGATGACGTTCTGTTGAAACGTTTCGCGCATCTTTTCCGCCATTGCTTCGAGCGCGGCGGTGAGACCCTGGCTCTCAAGGATGAGCGGGCGCAGGGTGAACAGCATATGGCGGATTTCCTTTGTGGTGCGATGCGCCAGTTCCTCGATCTTCTTCAACTCATCCACCGCATCGTCTACATTCTTCGTCATCATGCGCCGCGCAATGTTGATGCGCATCGCCATCGCCGCGACGGATTGCGTCGGTCCATCGTGCAGGTCGCGCGCCAGTTTTTTACGCGCCTCCTCCTGCACTTCGATCATGCGTTCCTTTTCCTCCACCAGGTCCTGGTACAGCCGCGCGTTCTGCACGGCAATTACCGCCTGCCTGCCGATGATATCGAGCAAGCCGCGACGCTCCGGTGTGAAATAATTCTGGTCGGGGTGGGCGAAGAGCATCATGCCATACACATTGAAGCCACTGCGCAGGGGAAAGCAATACGCGGCAGTGCAAGACCGCAGGGCAATGATCCGCCCAAGTTCAGGATCATACCCCACGTCAGTGGAAAGAAGCGGCTCGCCCTCATCGAAAATTTTCTTGAGAATGCCCTCATTGCCATGCAAGTTGACGCGCATATCCGCATTCGTGTATCGCCGCGCCGAACCGATGCGTAATTCATCCCCCCGGAATAAATAGACCGCGCTCACCAACCGTTCGTCCAGTTCGGGTTCATCCGGGTCGGCGGTGGGATTCAACGCCGTATACCCAAGATCAAGCGCAGAGTCGAGCACGCGCTTATAACTGAGCGTGGCGGTAAGCGTGGAGGTCAATTCATAAATGGCGCGCAGGCGCTCGCTTTCCATGTTGCGGCGGCGTTCTTCCCCATCCAACCGGGTGCGGCGCTGGAAGCGTAACCTTCGCATCAACATCCGCCCCCCCACCCCGCATACCAACGTAAACAGCACAGTGAGCGTCAGCCCGCTCGAAATGGAAATGGTAAACCCTTCGGCAAGCGACGCGCGCGAAACCAGCATCTGCCACGCAATGAACAAGGCGCCTGCCACCAACGACCCCAGCAACTCAAAATACACCGCGCCGGTGAGGATCGGGTACAACCCAGTCCATACCGAGGCGTTGCCAAGCCCGCCCTGCAAATAGAAAAAAAGCGCGGCGAGCAGAAAATCCACCGCCAGCACAATATACCGATGGAAACGGAGGCGTAAGTTCATCCCCGCCAGCGCGCTCATGACAATGTTCCACAACGCCATCAACAGAACAAGGGTCAGCGACACCGCATTGATCAGGTCGCGCAACCCCAACGAAATAAGCAGCCCCATCAGCGTCACCCAACGCAGGGATACCGCCAGCCAGTCTGCCACATACGGCGTTTCAAATTTGCGCATGTTTCCAATGATACTCGAAAAGTATCGCCCATATTTCCGCCCGGGCTTGCAAGTAATTTACGAACTACGCCTCATACCCCATGCGCGACAAATACGCGCCTATCTTTTCTTTCAAAATTGTCTGTTGCCCAGCAGAATAGAACTCGCGGAAGCGCCCGATCCTACCCTTGAAAAAATGCAGACCCTGCTGCCCTTCGCCTTTTTCTGGACGAAAAGACTCGGTCACTTTTCGGACCTCAGCCTGGTCCGCCCGTAGGTTGAGGAATTCAACCAAACGCGTTGTTTCGCTATCATAATTCGTGAGCAAGTCTTCGTAGCGCGCGATCAACACATTTTTTTCGCGCGTCCACCTCTCCCAAATGCGGACGTAGTCCATAATAAACGCGAGACTCTTGTCGAAGTCGGTGAGATGCGAGAAGGCGTTGGGTCGTCCCTTTTGCAACGCGCGCTGACCGAAATCAAATGCCGAGAGCATGGCGTCGCGGGGGTCGCGATAAATGTAGGTGATGTGAAGCAAGCCGAGGCGTTGAAAGAGGCGGCTCGTCGTCGTCGGTCCCGCGTGCGCTTTGATGACGAACGTGTTCCCCATCAGCGCGGGGATCGCCGTCATCCCCAACCGCCGCGCGGAGAGGACGCCGATGTTGCAATTCACTTCGGTTAATATTTTTTGCAATTTAAATTTTTCGCGGATGTCGCGCGCGTCGGCGCAACCTGTGGTCTTCATCAGGTCGTGGATGAGGTTGAAGTGCCAACCCGAACCCGCGCGCGGCATACCAACAGAAAGAACGATCATGAATTCTCCAAATGCTCAGCCGCCGTCCTCGGCGGCTGTCCCAACGTCTGAAATCAAGTTCTTGACGCAGTTCGATTTGCCAAGCAAATCGTGCTCAAGACAGGCGGCGGCAGTACAACTGCCGCCTGAACTATCGGGTATTTGATTCTAACGCAAACGCCGTCACGCCCGCAAGAATCCCGAGGTTGATCCAAATGTTCGGCGTGGCGAATGAATCTTGCGTGACGTTGTAAATGGCGATGGCAATCCACGAGAATAAGCCCGCGATGCCGAGATAACGCTCATAAGAATTTTTTTGTTGCAATGCGTTCAACGAATCGGCGAGCAGTGAAAATAAAAACGTAACGAAAAAGATAAAACCGATCAATCCTGTTTCGGCGAACAAACGCGCGTACATGTTCTTCGGGTTTGGGTACAGTTTACTTTCGGGGCTGAGTTGCTTTGCAATTTCAGGGACGACCGTCAACGACCAATCGGGGAGATGATCGTAGATGTAAAATCCGCTCGCGCCCAAGCCGACACCAAGAACAGGACTTTCCTCATACACGCCCAACGCGCTGACAAGATATGCCGAACGCGCGCCCGCCGAATTTTCGACAACGAATTCCTCCACGCTTTCCGCATCCGATTCAAAAAGGCGGGCGATGTATCCTTTTTGAGAGAGAAACAATCCCGCGCCGATGAATGTTCCAATGACGAGAGTCAAAACTCCCACGCGCAGAATCAAACTTTTTGAAACAAACCATTTCCACGTTGAGCGAAGTTCGGCGCGGCCGACGAGCAAAAAAGTCAGCGCGGTTGCAACGCCCGCGGTGAGCAATCCGCCGCGTGAATAGGTGGCGAGAATTAATAAGCCCGCAAATCCCAACAAAATAATTTCGAGCCATTTGAAGCGCGTGACGCGCACGCCTGTGAGCAACGACGCGAACAACCACGGCAAATACACGGTTGCGATTTGTCCCGCGAGCCAGGCGGGTTCGTACGCCATGCCTGAGATACGATTCGTCTTCACCAGTTCGCGCATCGAGAATGTGAGTTGCCAATGCGTCACAGTGACCTTCGGAAGAATCGGCGTGTAAAACGCGAGCGCCTGCACGCCGCTCCATGCCACATCCAACGCGAAGCCTGCGAGAATCCACTTGACGGAGAATTTCAAATCGTCTTCATTTCGATTCATCCACACAGCCGCGATGAAAAAAGATATGCCGATGACCAGCGTTGCCCATGCGCGGATAACACGCCCGAAATAATCCTGCCCGCGCAACGGAAGCGGATCAAGCCACGCCCCGAAACTGCTCGCCATCAAAACGACCAGCACAAACCCCGCCAGCGGAGTCAACGCCCCCGCGCGTGGAAACGAAATTTTTCCGCGAACAAGTTGGATAATTAACAACGGCAACAACAACGCAATCGGGTAAAACGCCAGCGGACGGACGAGAGTCCCTTCGCCCATGCCGGGGAAATAACGAAAACTCGTGACAGGCAACGCGATCAACGCCGCGCCCCAGAGGAAGCGGGTGAAACTAGATAGAGAGAATTGGGAGAATTTTGAGAATTTCATTTGGGCTTGCTGAAAAATAAAACCCCAATCGCGCTGACGGCGAGAAAGCCAATTGCCCCGATCAGCAAATATGCGCTTAACGGCAAACTCGGCTCGGTGGGAAGATTCTCCACTTGCGCTGTCTCAACGCGAATGAACGGATTCAACCCATCGGAAGCGGCGACCTTCGCGTTCACTTCATCGGTAAACAATCGCGCCCACGTGGATGCAATCTGCACCGCTTGCCGCACGTTTTGGTCAGTCGCATAAAAATGCCAGCCGCCTTCCGCAGGTTGGCTCAATTCCAATTTGCCGCCGCGCAGTTCCTCAACAGGGATTCCAAATTCGGATGAAAGTTGATTCATCACCTCATCTGACCACGCAATCTCTTCAAGCTTGCGCGTCTCGCGTTCGAGATAATAGAAATACTGGCGGTCTGTGTCTGTTGGAAATGCCTCTTCGAGGTTGAAGTCAACGACCACAGTCGCGCGCGCGCGATACGGCGGAGGCGCGACAACATAAACTGCCGCACCGATCAACGCGCCAAGGATCGCACCCAAAACCCAAAACTTCCACGCTTTGAGGAGGCGGGTGAGGTCGGTGAGGGAGGGAGGGGAGAAGATGGGCATGGTAATTGGTAAGTAGTAATTGGTGGGTGAGGAGGGAGTATTAGAGAATTAGAGACTGGAGATTAGAGATTGAGACAGTGAACATAGTCATCCTTTGGAAAACGGTTTCACCTTCAATCATTTAAACTTTGTGACCTTCGTGTCCTTTGTGTTGAATCTTTTAGCATCCTCCGTCGCCGCCAATTCCAGATTGGGGCAATCAATTTGCGGATGTAATATTTCGCCACGATGGTCGAAAAGAACGAGCCGCCGTCGCGGTAATGCACGCGGATCATTTCGGGCCAACAGCGGTCATCGGCGACGATGGTCTTGCCCGATGTGTGCAATCGAAAATTCGCCCACATCTGCGGCACATATTGTATCTGCGAACGAGCCGCGATGCGCGTCCACAGATCATAATCCATGGCGAAGTAAAACGACGGGTCAAGCGGACCGACTTGCTTCCACAAGTCCGCGCGGAAGAACGCGGTTTGTTGCGGGATGTGGACGTATCCCTGCCGAAGCAAATGCTGATTCGTCTGCGCCGAGTTGAATTTGCCGATCACGCCTCCGCTTTCGTTGATGAAGTTGCAATCGCCGTAGACCATTCCCACGTTGGGATGTTCCAACAAAAATTTCACCGCCGCGCCCACCGCGCCTACCTCATACGTGTCATCGGAGTTGATCCACGCAAGGATATCGCCCTTCGCGCGCGCGAACCCCTTGTTGATCGCATCGGTCTGACCTTTGTCTGGTTCGCTCACCCACGAGGCGATTCGCCCCTCATATTTTTTGATGACCTCAACGGTTCCATCCGTTGACGCGCCATCCACAATGATGTACTCAATGCGCGGATAATCCTGACTCAACACGGATTGAATCGTCGCTTCGATGTAGCGCGCTTGGTTGAAGGAGGGGGTGATGATGGAGACGAGAGGGAGCGGTGAGGGAGTGGTCATCGGTGAAAAAGTAATCAGTGAGCAGTAAGCAGTAATTGGTGGTTGGTAATTTTGTTACCAGTTGATGTCGGGGTAAAACAGGTGCGCGGAGTCTTCTGTAATTTCGCGGATGCGCTTGATCTCATCGGCGGTTAATTTCGATCTCCAGTTTTCCACGCTGGCGCGGCTGTCGAGTTTCACTGAATGGGTTTTGTTGCGCGAGAGCTCGGTTGGGTTTTCGGAATTGCTTGAGGTGAGGATTTTGTTTTCGGCATGAGGCGTGAAGTCCAAGCCGAGGGCGGCGTACAGGTCGCGGAAGCCGCTGACGGGATCGCGCGAAAGGTCTTCGTGGCGGACGATGATGAGGCGCCGATTCAGCTGTCCCTGCGAATGAACCGCGCGGTAGATCATCGTCCACAAGAGGCTGGCTTGACCGATGACATCATCCGCTTTGATGGCTTGCATCCGATCCCGATACGGTTCGAGATGATCGCGCATCAGCAGGGGTTGATCCAATAAATCCTTGAAATCGAAATTCCAGCCAAGGCGTTTGAGACTGCTCGCAAACGCGGCGGGATGGCGAACCGTGACAACGGCTTTGAAATTAAATCGTTTTACGAACCACGGAATCGAAAACACCGCGAACGGATCTTTGAGCAATGCGCGTTGTCCGTGTTCGAGCGCGTCGTAAAAAATCTTGAAGTCGCGCCCCATGCGTAGGAAATCTTTTATCGAACGAATGGACTTGATCTCGCTCCACGTGTGATAACGATAATCGAGCAACTCTTGAAAAGCGGGAAGAAATTCGTTTTCGTTCTCTTCGCAAATGTATTGATACCAATGCTTCACCTTCGCGCGCAACACGCCAGGACGATGCAACACATTCATCGGCTCGCTGATGTACGCGACCTGCGGACCTGCGAGCATCTTGCCCGCCCACGTAGTCCCGCTTCGATGCGCGCCAGTGACGAGGATGGGTTGAGCGATTGAGTCTTGCGAATCGGTTTTCATGGGTTTCAAGGAGCGATGATCGAATTCAAACCGTAGAACCGCGCCACGCAACGGTTGATCCAATCTTTGGGATTGCCCTTGTATTCTCCGATACCGCCTGGCGCATCCAATTGCACGACAACGAGATCGGTCTCGCCGTTTGCGACGGCTTGTTGAATCAACGCGTGGCGGGCGTCCCATTGTTGCGCGAAGTTTTGATATTGATAGTGAAGCGCGTACACCCTCGGCGTCGCGCGAATCGGATGAACGATTAACGCCACGAGCAAAAGCACGACAGCAACTTGAATCCATTTCACGTTAATAACCGAACGCGCCTGCGCCGCCAACATTCCCAACACGCCGCCTTCGATCATCAATCCAAGCATGAACACAAAATGCGAAGCGTAACGCGCTCTTGCGGCAGGGAAGGTTCGCACGAACGCGCTCGGCGCGTAACTGAAGCCAATCACGATAAAAATAATAATCGGGATAATCAACAACGCCGCTCGCAAATAAGCTGTTGAGATTGACGATCCATCTTTCTGGCTCGTTGCAAGCGCAAGATACACAACACCGAATGAAACCGCAAACGCAACAACCATCAGTGTCGGGTACGATTTGACGGTTTCCAAAAGAAACTGGGATGTAAAAAGCATCACATCGCCAGCCAATTCGATTGGATTATAGATCGGCTCTTGGCGCATGATCCTGCCCAAACGATTCGAGGTCCCTGGCGACGCCGCCGTGATCGAGATGGCGATGATCGCAGTGATCAGACCAACGACGAGAAACATCAGCACATCGCGGCGTTGATGAAGCCGCTTCGTCCACCAAGCGAGCGTGACTGCAACAAACATGATCCCCACCAGCATCCCCGATGTGGTTTCGCTCAACCCGCCCGCGAAGAAAACCAAAATGACAAAAAGTATCCCTGCCCAAAGCGCGCGCGATTTCTCGTATGGTTTTTCAGCATAGTGCAGAAAAAACGCCGCGATTCCGATGAACCATAAAAGCGGCAACGAATACGGAATCAATCCTGTGCGCCAAAATAAAATTTGATACAACGCCGAGGTTTGATACAGACTCAAGACAATCGCCATGCAAGCCAGCCACACATATCCAACTTTCGGTATTTGAATCCGCAAGAGTTTCCCCAACTCCACGAACATCCACGCAAGCAACAACGCCCAGATCACGAGTTCCACGCCCGCCATCACGCGGATGCCGTTCACGCCTCCCAACTCGATCAACTGCGAAAACATCAAACGCGAATAACTATTTCCCCACAAGGAGTACGCCCGCAACGTGGCTTCCACAATGTTCTGCGATGTATATAAATACGTGGACGCGCAATAATCGTCAGCGAGATAACGCGAAAAAGTTCCCAACCACGCATACACCGCCAACGGCACACACGCGCTCAACGCCCCGATGAAAAATAAAAACGATACCCAGCCATTTTTTTTCGTCAAACTCATTCGTTCGTTAACCTCATGGAATTTTGCGAGTCAGTATAACATACCTCCCCAAAGGTTATTTTTGCGCTCAAAGCCACAGAGCGCACAGAGATTCTGAGATTTTTCTCAATGATCTCGGTGTTCTCTGTGGCTAAGAAGTTTTCTCATTCACTCTTCGTGATCGCCGCGACAAAAATGCGGAGCGGATAAAATCAAGCCCCGAAAGATTCAACAACGCGGATACAAAAATATTCAAACGCGCCAATGCCGTCGGCGGGTGGATGAAAAACGCGCGCGTCCACGCTTTCAATGCGGATGCAGACTTCCTACCGTCGAGCAAATACCGCGCGTCGACTCGATGCGCCGATGCGCGCGCGCGTCTCTCCACGCCTGAAATTGATTCTGCTAACCCAGGCTGACTCTCCGCCCAAGCCAAAATACGGAAGGCTTCACGCCCGAACTCCGCCGCCTTCGCGCGATTCTTCGCCTCCGCGTGATAGCGCGCCGCCGCCCACGTTTGATTCACATGCAGGATTTTTCCATGTTGTGCAATTCGAATCCAAAGATGATGATCGAGCAGAAAGTGGAAAGTGGAATCGAGCATTCCCGTTTTCTCTAAAACTGAACGTCGAAAAAATACCGCAGGCTGACCGATGATTTGAAAGCACAGCAAATCTTGCAAGGTCAATTGTTTGTAATTCAACGTGTTGAACGGATTGCCACTTTCATCCACCGCGAGCATGTTCCCATACACCAACACAACGTCAGGATTTTCCTCAAACACTTTCATCGCCGCAGAGACCGCGCCGGGCAAATTATAATCATCCGAGTTCAGCCATGCGACGATTTCACCCGTTGCATGAGACAGTCCCTTATTAATCGCCTCCGCCTGACCCGAATCCTTTTCGCTCACCCACCACGCCAATTTATCCTCATATTTTTTGATGATCTCCACCGACCCATCCGTGGACGCGCCATCCACAACGATGTATTCGATGCGCGGATAATCCTGCCCAAACACAGATTGAATCGTCTGCTCGAGGTAGCGGGCTTGGTTGAAGGAGGGAGTGATGATGGAGATGAGGGGCATGGGTATGAGATACAAGATACGGGTTACGACAATCGTACTGCGTACTTCGTATTGCGTATTGCGTAATCAAAAATCGAAAATCGTAACTGATGTTACGCAGTTAATAATCCCGAAGGGATGGCAAGATTGTAGAATTGAGACACCCATCTCCCAAAATCCCGAAGGGATGACATAATTCGTCAAAACCATGACACCCTTCGGGGTTTTTGAATTTTCGCTTTGAATCTAGAATCATTTCACTTGTTTCGGCAGGCTCAACACACCGCCTTCGGAGTTATACCTGCGTAAGGTGAGATCGTAAATCTAAAATAGGGATTCGTAATCTACTTTCGGAAAGATTGTTAATTTACCTCCGACCGTCGCATCCACAACTTCGCGCCCTGCCGTGCGATATGCTTCACGCGCGAGGGCGTATCCAATTTCGGAGGTGTCCAAATCGGGCAGTTGCCACTTCACGCCTTTGCCAAAATAATTCGGCATGAAGTGATTTGGGTCGTCGCCCTGCGAAACGATGGTTTTGTTCGCCTCTCCTTTGTCGGCAAAGTTGTGATCTACGCCGATGAGGATGGCTTTCTCGATTCCCATGTGGAACGCGAGTTGCAACGCGAGGTTCGTGACTGTGGCGCCTTCCCATACCCGTCCGCGGACATCGCTGGAGAATTTGGGTCCGGTGTAGGTGGTGTAGACGAAGGTGGGGAGGGATGATAGAGGAGAATTAGAGATTGGAGACTGGAGATTGGAGACTTCTGGAGGGGTTTGAGAATTAGAGAATTGAGAATTGGAGAATTGGGGGATGAAGTGGCGATGCGAACGCCAGGCGATGAATTTTGGAATCGTGAGGGCGCTGATGTCGCTCACGAATTGCTCGACGACGAGATCGTTCGTCACGCAGAGGTAGGTGGTGGTGAATCCCCATTCGGGGAAAGCGAGATAGATTCGGTTCATGCCGAAGGTGATCTCGTTCTTCAATTTGCTCGTGTCGGTCCGCTTCAGGCTGGGACCGTTGCCGATGATGAAGGCGCGCTTGCCCTTGTGAACATCCTTCAACGCGGCGAGGCGGCGGATGCTCCCCCTTCGCCACGGATGCAAATACGCGGAGGGCAACTCAGGCAAACGTCGGAGTGAATCGTACGCGTCGCGAGTGATTTGCCAGAGAGGGCGAGGGATGATTTGCTTGAAGGTTTGTTTCATTGAAGAGATAATGGCTTCGAAAGGAATCTGATGAGTTGCTTAGATTTGGCTAGTTGTTTCATCAGACTCAATCTCTACAATTCGCTTTAACTGAATCCATTCAACTTTTCTAGCCTGCACGGCATCACGAATTTGCCTTTCGCGTTTTGTTAGAACCCCTAGGTTAGTCTTCACCTCGATAAAGACTATTTTCTTTAAGTCGTCCTCACTCAACCCATCAAATACCACGTAATCAACAGGACTACCAAGGAATCGGGCATCTTTCGGGTTAAATTCAAAATCAGGCAAAAATGGAATAAAGTGTTCTGTAATTTTTCCAACCAAGGTAGAGCGACTCTTTGAAATTGCATCCTGTCGAATTATTTTTTCGGACTCCTGCTTCCATTGTTCGAATTCAACATTCTTTATCATGTTATAAGCTGTTTCATATTGTTGTTTTCTGACATTTTCGATTTCACTAATTCTCCACTCTTCAAGTTGCTTTAAGGAAGTTTGAGAGGCTTGCATTGCCAATTCCCGCCTTATCCCGTCAAGTGATCGTTGTTGCCACTCCAAGTTTAATTGTTGGGCATGTTCATTTATTCTTCGTCGGTTTTGTAAATATAAATAAAAAAGAAATACTGAAACAACCAGTAAGATGGCGAACATGAAAACAATAATCAGCAATGCAACAACAGGGATTTGTATAGAAGACATTTTATTACTCCGTACTCAATCTCGCTGTCGCTCCCCCATCCACGACAAGAGCCTGTCCCGTCATAAAAGAGGATTGTTCGTTATCGGCGAGGAAGTAAATCGCGTGGGCGATCTCTTCGGGTGTGCCGACTTTTCCGCTGACCGTTTTACGCGCGAGGTTGTCGAGCCGATCCTGCATGTCGCCATGACCAACATGACCGCGTCCAAGCCCCGCGCGGAGCATGGGAGTATCCACCGCGCCGGGCAGAATCGCATTGACGCGGATGTTATCAGGCGCGAACTCGATTGCCATGGCGCGCGTGAGGGCGAGCAACCCGCCCTTCGACGCGGCATACGCGGCAATATTTGCCGAGGTTTGAATCGCGTGGACAGAGGAAACATTCACCACCGCGCCGCCTCCTGCCGCCTTCATCAATGGATGCGCCAACTTCACAAATAAGAACACCGAGCGCAAATTCGACGCCATTACTTCATCCCACTCATCAACAGTAGTCTCGATCAACGGTTTGGCAACTTGCACAGCCGCGTTGTTCACGAGAGCATCTAATGTTGGTTGAAAATCTTTCGCTTGCTCAAAAATCATCGCAACAGAATCAGGGTGTGAAATATCTGCTTTGATAAAACGTCCATCCGCAGGGAATCCTTCGCCAAATTCGTCGCGGTCAACACCGATCACGCGCCAACCTTTTTCAGAAAAATGATTTACGCAAGCGCGCCCAATCCCGCCGCCTGCGCCTGTGATTAGAATCGTTTTTGTCATATTAAGTTTTTTCCGTGTCGTCCGTGAAATCCGTGTACGAAAACGGAATCCCCAACCCCTCGACCAAATTTTTGATCGTATTCCAATGCACGCGTTCCCACGCGGCAGGGCTGGAGTTGGAGTTGTGCGGGGCGAGCAGGACGTTGTCCATTTTCATCAACGGGCTGTCTAATGGAAGCGGCTCTACCTCAAACACATCCAACGCGGCGCCTGCGAGTCGTTTTGACCGCAAGGCTTCGATTAATGCTTTTTCCTCGACGATGGGTCCGCGCGCGGCGTTGATTAACACAGCGGTTGATTTCATCAGAGCAAACGTGTCAGAGTTCATTAAGTGATGAGAGGCGGGGTTGAGGTCGCAGTTGATGGAGACGAAATCGGAATTGGAAAGTAAAAAGTGG